>CAZMBS010000151.1:0-8153 GCA_964564295.1 uncultured Streptomycetaceae bacterium | reverse complement strand
TCGAGGATCAGCGCCCGTTCTACGACTGGCTGCTCGCGCGCCTTGCCGAGGACGACCTGCTCGCGCCGCCGCTGCCGCAGCAGATCGAGTTTGCGCGGCTCAATCTCACGTATGTCGTGCTGTCCAAACGCCGGCTCATCCAGCTCGTCGCGGAGAAGCACGTCGACGGCTGGGACGACCCGCGCATGCCGACCATTGCGGGCGCGCGCCGCCGCGGCTACACGCCCGAGGGGTTCCGCCGGTTTGCCGAGCGCATCGGTGTCTCGAAAGCCGATTCGTGGATCGATTACACCGTGCTCGAGGACTGCATGCGCGAGCATTTGAACGACGCGGCGTTGCGCCGCATTGCGGTGCTCGATCCGGTGAAACTCGTGATCGAGAATTTTCCGCCGGACCGCGAAGAGGAATGCTTCGCGCCGAATCACCCCCAGAAACCGGAACTCGGAAAGCGCGCCGTGCCGTTCACGCGCGAATTGTGGATCGAACGCGAGGATTTCACCGAGGCGCCGCCCAAGGGCTACTTCAGGCTGTTTCCCGGCAACAAGGTACGCCTGCGCTACGGCTACGTCGTCGAATGCATCGGCTGCGACAAGGATGCGAACGGCAACGTCACGGCCATACGCTGCACCTACGACCCGGAAACGAAATCCGGCACGCCCGGGGCGGACAAGGTCAAGGTGAAGGGCAACATCCATTGGGTCAGCGCAAAACACGCCTGCACTTCGGAAGTGCGCCTGTACGACCGATTGTTCCGGGTTGCCCACCCCGGCGCGGGAGACCGCGATTTTCTGCAGGATCTCAATCCCGATGCGAGGAAAATCGTCTCGGCCCGGCTGGAACCGGCGTTAAGAAACGCGATGTCCGGGGAACGGTTCCAGTTCGAACGGCACGGCTACTTCATTGCCGACGCAAAAGACACCCGGCCGGGCGCGCCGGTATTCAACCGCGCAGTGACGCTGCGCGACACGTGGGTGAAGCAATAAAAAGCCGGGCATGCGCCCGGCTTTTCATGCAGCGTTACAGCCTGATTACGCGGCCTGGATGTTGCTCGCCTGCATCTTGCCCTTGTTGCCGGCGGTCACCTCGAAGGAAACCTTCTGGCCTTCCTTCAGCGATTTGAACCCCGCCATGTTGATCGCCGAAAAATGCGCGAACAGATCTTCTCCGCCGCCGTCAGGCGTGATGAAACCAAAACCTTTTGCATCGTTGAACCACTTTACGGTACCGGTAGCCATTGTTACGTTCCTTTGATTATTGAAAAAGGGCCGAGCCCAACGCGTTTATCTCAAAGCCCCAGAAGAAAGAACGAACCAACAGCAAGTCGACTATCCCAAGTATTTGAAACTAAACAGCGTGCCGCAACATATAGGGGCGGCCGTGCCGCGTCAAGAAATAAATAACTGCCGCCATCGCCAGCAGCCCACCCGCGATTGCCATTTGCGGGAAAATAATAATATTATTTAAATCAATGACTTACAAGAATTCCGCGGAGCGGGCGCGGCTATGGTCCGTTGCGCTTGGGTTGCCGCTTGTGAAACTTGCGCATCGACTTCTTGCCGTGCGGACCTCCGCCGGGCTTCTGATTGCGTCCGGCGTTCGGGTTGCCGCCCTGGGGATTGCGGTTCCAGCGCGTATTCGGATCCGGCGCGCCTTCGCGATTTCCGGCGGCCAGCATGATTTCGAGCTCGTTCAGTTCGTCCCATTCGGCGTCCGTGCGCTGACGGTCCGGAATGGCGAGCAGCGCCTGCATCCGGGCGCGCGGAGAGATGGGTTGGGGATCGTTCATACCGATATTATCTCATCGTTCGACAACGTTGCAGCAGCGGCGTAAAAAGGGGCTTGACGGCACAGCCAGGACCCGGCGGAGGAGACCATGATTCGTACAACCCGGTATTGCGTGGCGGGGGCGCTGCTCGCCGCATCGATCATGTCCGGATTCGCGGCGTCCGCGCACGCGCAGAAAACCGACTGGCCGACCAAGCCCGTGCGGTTCATCGTGCCGTTTCCCCCGGGCGGAACCACCGACCCGCTCGCCCGGCTCGCAGGCGCGCGCCTGTCCGCCGCGCTGGGCCAGCAATTCATCGTGGACAACCGACCCGGCGCATCCGGTTCTCTGGGCGCGGGCATCGCCGCCCAGGCCAACGCGGACGGCTACACCTATCTTTTCGTCTTCGACACTCACGCGGTCAACCCGACGCTGATTCCGAAGCTGCCGTTCGATACGGTGAAGGACCTTGCCCCCGTCATGCTGATCGCAACGGCGCCGATGGCCATCGTGACCAACGCGGCAAAACCGTACAAGAATTTCGGCGACGTGATCCAGGCGGCGAAAGCAAAACCCGACTCGGTCACCTATGGATCGGTCGGCAACGGCAGCCTCGGCCATCTCACCGTGACGCTCTTGCAGCAGACGGGCGGTTTCAAGATGGTGCACGTGCCGTACAAGGGCGGCGGGCCGATGACGGTGGACGCCCTGGCGGGCCACGTCGAACTCGCGATCGGGACCGTTGCGCTCGTAACTCCGCACGTGAAAGGCGGACGCCTGCGCGCCGTCGCGATCACGGGCGACAAGCGCTCGAACGCGATGCCGGAAGTGCCCTCGCTCGCGGAACAGGGGTTTCCCGGCTTTGCCGCGCTGGCGTGGTGGGGCGTGTTCGGGCCGGCGGGAATACCGAAACCGGAGTTCCAGAAGTTCCATGCCGAACTTGCCAAGGTATTCCATACCCCCGAGGTGCGCAGACAACTCACCGACCAGCTCGGCATGGATCTCGTGGTAAGCGAGCCCGGTGCGCTGCAGAAATTTCTCGTGGCAGAGATCGCACGATGGGCCAAAGTCGTGCGCGAGAACAATATCCGGGGCGACTGAACGCCGCCGCGTGAATCACTCGACGCGAATACCCGCGTCCCGGATGACCCTGGACCACTTCACCAATTCCGCCCGGATCGCCGCGCCGAATTCCGCGGGCGCGTCGCCGATTGCGACGGCGCCGTGTTGCGCGAACGCCTCCTTCACGTCGGCGGCCGCCAGCGAATTCACGACTTCGCGATGCAGCTTGTCGACGACGGCGCGCGGCGTTCCCGATGGCGCAAGTATTCCCCACCATGGCGAGACCGCGAACCCCGGCAGACCGGATTCGGCGAGTGCCGGCACTTCCGGCAGCGCCGGCGAACGCTGAAGCGTCGTCACCGCAAGCGCGCGAACGCGCCCTGCCCGCACCTGCGTTCGCACGAGCGGCAGCCCGCCGAACATCATCTGGACCTGGCCCGCAATCACATCCGTCAGCGCGGGCGGCGCGCCCTTGTACGGAACGTGCACGATGCGTATGTCGGCCGCGCTGCGGAACAATTCGCCCGTCAGATGCGTCCCCGTGCCGTTGCCTCCAGACCCGAAATTGATGGTGCCGGGCTTCGCGCGCGCGAGGGCGATCAGTTCCTTCACGTTTCGCGTGCCGAGTTCCGGGTGAACAACCAGCACGTACGGCGCGTATCCCAACCGGCTCACCGGCGCGAAATCGCGCACCGGATCGTACGGCAGATTGCGGTACAACCCGGGATTGATCGTGAGCGCGCCTTCGGTGGACAGCACCAGCGTGTGGCCGTCCGGCGGTGATTTCGCCGCCAGCTCCAGCGCCGTGATGCCGCCGGCGGCGGGTCGATTGTCGACCACGACGTTTTTCTTCCACGCATCGGTCAGTTTCTGTCCGATCAGCCGCGCCATGATGTCCGCAGTCGCACCCGGTGCCTGCGGCACGATCAGGCGCAGCGGCTTGTCCGGAAACCGGTCGGCCGAAATCGCGCCGTGGACCGGCGGCACAATGCTCCCGGCCAGCACAGCCATCAACATCACGCGTCGCATGCTCAGTCCGCCTTCGCTCCGGACACCCGCACGGCATCACCCCACTTTTTCATTTCGCTCCGGATGTACGTCGCAAACATTTCGGGTCCGCGATACGTGATTTCGGCGCCGTCGTTTTCGAACTGCTCCTTCACGTCGTCGAGCCGCAACACCTGGTCGATTTCGCGGCTGATGCGTTCCACGATCGGCGCCGGCAAGCCGGGTGGACCGATGACGCCATACCACTGGACGATGTCGTAGCCCGCCACGCCGCTTTCGATCACCGCGGGCAGGGCCGGCAGCGTGCGCCATCGCTGTCCGGACGTGATCGCAAGCGCGCGCAATCTCCCTGCGCGCACCTGCACGAGTCCCGGCACCATATTCGCGAACATCAGCGCGACTTCACCTCCGACCGTGGCCGTCACAGCCGGCGGACCACCCTTGTAGGGCACGTGCACGAATTGGATCCCGGTCATGTGGCGGAACAGTTCTGCCGACAGATGCGGCGGCGTTCCGCTGCCGCCAGACGAATAGTGGAGCTGGGCCGGACGCGCTCGCGCAAGAGCGACAAGGTCCTTGACGGTGCGCACCGGCAGCGATGGATGCACGACGACGATGAGCGGCGTGATACCGAGCAGCGCGAGCGGCGTCAGGTGCCGCAGAGGATCGTAGGCGAGCTTGGGATAAAGCGCCGGAGCAATTGCGAGCGTTGCCGTGACACCCATACCGAGCACGTACCCGTCCGGCGATGCCTTGGTCACGGATGCGACGCCGATCGTTCCCGCCGCACCGGGCCGGTTGTCGATGACCCACGGCTGCCCAAGCCGTTCCGAGAGCTTCTGGCCGACGATGCGCGCGAGGATGTCGACACCTCCGCCCGGCGGATTGGGCACGACCAGCCGGACCGGTTTGACGGGATACGACATCGCGGGTGTTTGCGCCAACGCGCCGCTCGCCGCGCAGGCGGCGGCAAGGCAAGCCGAAAGGAACGTGGCACGTCCGGTCATGACGGCATTTCCAGCAGATTCATCGCCGGCCGTGCCAAGCCGGCACGGCGACGCGGGTTGACGCCCGGAAGACCCCGGCATACAGTCTACCGGAACGCCGCACTGGTGCCGCGTCGAGGGAAAAGCCATGGATACCGTTCAATCCGCGCCGTTTACCGTACGGCCGCTGCATCCCGTGCTGGGCGCCGAAGTGCTCGGACTTGATCTTGCGCGGGAACCCGACAACGAGACGTTCGCGCGCATCGAAGACCTGTTCCTCGAACACAAGGTCCTGGTGTTCCGCGACCAGAAGCTTACGCCCGACCAGCACGTTCGATTCAGCCGCTCGTTCGGTCCCCTTGCGCACCACGTATCGAAACCGTATGTGCTCGCGGACAATCCGTACGTCTACATCGTGTCCAACATCATCGAGAACGGCAAGCCCATCGGTGTTGCCGATGCCGGATCCAAGTGGCACAGCGACTTCTGCTACCTTGAACGGCCGGCACGCGCCTCGCTGCTGTATGCGCTCGAAGTGCCGGTGATCGACGGTGTTGCGCGTGGGGACACGTCGTTTGCCGACACGGCGGCCGCCTATGACGCGCTGCCGGATGACCTCCGCAGCCGCCTCGCGCATACGCGCAGCGTGTACCGGTTCACGCACCAGTACGATCAACGCGTCAAGAGCGGCTCGAAACTCGCGCCGCTGACCGACGAACAGAGAAAAATGGTGCCGGACGTGTTCCACCCGGTGTTCCGCACGCATCCCTACACCGGCAGGAAGTGCATTTTCGTCAATGAGTTGCATACGACGGCGATCGACGGCATGGCGGATGCGGACAGTGCCGCGACGCTTGCGCGACTGTACGCGCACATCGCCCAGCCGCAGTTCATCTACCGCCACAGCTGGCGCACCGGCGACCTCGTGTTGTGGGACAACTGTTCGACCCAGCACATCGCCAACAGCAAGGACTACGCACTGCCTTACCGGCGGCGCATGCATCGAACGACGGTCCGGGGTCAACGAACGTTCTGATTCCGGTGCGTCAGCCCGCGGTTACGGAAACCGCCGTCCCCCGGGGATGCTCGGGCTTTTTTCCCGATGCCGCGTCGAAAAACGGCCGCACGTCCCTGGTCTGCACGCGATGCATGATGCGGCGCGTGGCCGGGTCAAACGCGTCGCGGTGATGCATCGTGCAGCGGTTGTCCCAGATCAGGATGTCGCCGACGCGCCATTCGTGGTGCCAGGAAAATTCCGGTCGTGTGGCGTGCGCCCACAGGTCCTCCAGCACCGACTCCGACTCGGCTATCGACAATCCCTCGACATAGGCGAACGCGCGCCGCCCGAGATAGAGCGCGTTGTAACCGGTCTCGGGATGCGTCCGTATCGCCGGATGCCACGGCCCCGGCGATACGCGCACATCCTCGACCGGCTTCAATCCGCGACGCAGCGCGCCGGTGCTGTTGAGACTCAGGTCGTGCTTGATGCGGCGGCCTTCGATTTTCCGGCGCAAACCGGCGGGCAGCGTCTCCAGCGCGCGATACATGTTCAGAAATCCCGTGTTGCCGCCGGTCGGCGGAATCTCCATCGCATACAGCGCGCTCGCGGATACCGGCACGTCGTAAAACGACTGGTCGGAATGCCACTGCGCTTCGCCATCGCCGAGATCGCCGATCGCTTTGCCGTTCTCGACGACGTTCGAAATGATCGCGATGTAAGGTTTCTCGCGCTCGGGTACACCGGAAGCCTGATGCTCATGCTTGAGCGGCAGCGCGAGGTCCCCGAAAACGCGGCCGAAATCCATCAATTCCTCGTCGGTAAGGTTCTGGCCGCGCACGAGCAGCACGAGGTGGTCCAGAAAGGCCTGGCGTACCGCCTGTCTTGCGGTTGCGTTCAGGCTTCGAACGTCGCCACACACCACCTCGGCTCCCAGTGCGGGCGCTATCGGCAGCACGTCGATGCTTTCACAGACGCTCGAACCGGCCCGTTCGTTTGCAACCGTGACTTCCATGATCCGCTCCCGCTTGACGATACGTGACGCCATTATGCGCCTGCGCGAGGCTCCGGGTCGACGCGCAGGCGGCCGCGTTGCGGTGTTAGACTTCCCGCCACCGTCCCACAGGAGAGCTTCCATGCGCCCGTTCCAACTATGGCTGGTTTCCGTGCTTGCGCCTGCGTTCACCCTTCTGCTTGTCGGCGCGGGTTTTCCGGCATGGGCCGCCTATCCCGAACGGCCGATCCGACTCATCATTCCGCAGGCGACCGGCGGCGGCTCCGACACCATCGGCCGCTACATGACGCAGCGCCTCGCGGAGTCGCTCGGCCAGAACTTCGTGGTCGACAACCGGCCTGGCGCGGCGGGGATGCTGGGCGCGGAGTTGGTGAAAAACGCGACGCCCGACGGGTACACGATGCTCCTCTGCGCGATCGACACCATTACCGCACCGATCGTCGCGCGGCACAAGACACTCGACGGCGTCCGTGACTTCACGCCGGTCACGCAGCTCACGCAGTCGCCCAACGTCTGGGCCGTGAACCTCGCGTTTCCCGCGCAAACCATGAAGGACTTCGTCGCGCAGGCGCGGGCGAAGCCGCGGCAGATCGACTACGCGTCTTCCGGCGTCGGCAGCATGCAGCACCTCGGCGCGGAGCTGCTCAACAAGATGGCCGGCATCCAGATGAACCACGTGCCGTACAAGGGCGGTCCGCCGGGCCTCATCGACGTGATGGGCGGTCGCGTCGCCGCGATACTGTCCGGCATGCAGGGCGCGCTGCCGCACGTCAAGACCGGAAAGCTCCGCGCGCTGTCCGTTACCACGTTGAAGCGTGCCGCCGCGCTGCCCGACGTTCCCACCGCCGCCGAGGCGCTGGGCATCAGGGACTACGAAGCGACAAACTGGCAGGGGTTTCTGTTCCCGGCCGGCACGCCGAAGGCCGTCGCCGAACGCATGTCCGGCGAGGCCGTGAAAATTCTGAGCACGCGCGAGACACGCGGGCGGCTGGAGGAGCTGGGCTACATGCCATCCGGAATGTCACCCGCCGAAATGGCCTCCATGATGCTTGCTGAAAAGAAGCGCTGGACCACGCTCATCACCGAAGCAGGCATCAAGGCAGAGTAGCCTGCGTCCGGTAGAACAATTCCGATCCATAAACCGCCACTTCGAACCGGGACACGCATGAACGAGAAAAAGCCGCAGGACGGCGCCACGCAGCAACCGAAGGCCGCCGGCAACTGGATGCGGACGGTCGGCGAAGCGCTGAAAAAGAAAAAAGCCGCCGGCGGATGGCCCGAGCCGCACGGCCGATACGGCAACAAGAAAACGCGGGAGAC
>CAZMBS010000150.1:0-8242 GCA_964564295.1 uncultured Streptomycetaceae bacterium | reverse complement strand
ACCTTGCAACCGGACTTCCTGCCAAATGATTGGCAGGGCGAAAGGGGGCAGGTCAGACCTTGCCGAGCAACTCGACTGGTCGACGGCCCTGATCTGGGAAGACAGACGCAAAGACTAAGGAGAACGGCGCTACTGCGTGCTCGGCTACATTGAGGAACGACTACATAGCGTGGTATTCACTCCCCGTAATGGCAAGCCCAGGGTAATCAGTCTTCGTAAAGCAAACAAACGCGAGGTAAATCGGTATGAAAAAGCAATCCAGACCTAAAAAGACCAGCCGCGAGAATCCGGAATGGACGGCGGCGATGATTGCGAAGGCTCGCCCGGCCAGAGAAGTTCTACCCAAGATCTTTGGTGCCCGTACTGCGGCCGCTATGCTCAAGCCACGCGGCCGACCGAAATCTTTGGATTCAAAAATTGCAATTAGCCTTCGGCTGCCTCCTGACACGTTGGCTCGCTGGAAGGCTACCGGTCCAGGTTGGCAAACTCGCATGGCTAAAGTTCTGCGAGAGTCCGTATAAATGCGGTCCAACAACCGCTTGGAACAGACACTTCGCGCTGTTCAACCGGGCCGTTATACGTGATGCCCGCGATCCATTGACGGCTTTCGGCGACACCTGATCCGATTGCCGCGAGGCGTCGGCGCGCCCCGCTACCCGATCTGGTGTATGACCCTGTAGTGCGCCCAGTCGTAGTCTTCGCCGCCCTCGATCACCGTCGCGGGCATCAGCGGGTAAGTCATGTTGTTCACGCCCATTTCCAGGCTCTCCCGCGCGTTGAAGAGACCCTTGCCGATGACGACGCCGATCTCGCCCTGCTCGTCGAGCGTCGTGGACAGCAGGATGCCCGACACGATGCCGTCCGCGCCATTGGCGGTGGGCACGGCGGCGGGCCGCACAAGCTTCACGGGTATCGCCGCGCGGCCGATCAGTTGAATGCCGACGCGGCGCTGCTGGTACTGATCGCGCGTCATGCGCCGGATGATCCCGATCCCCCAGTAGCGCAGCCCGTCGGCGCGCACGCCGACGAGTTCGCCCACGCGCGCCCACGCGCCCCTGCCGCCCGGCACGATCGCGCCGTAGCCGAAATCGCTCTTGTTCTCGACAACCCACGTCTCGGCGCCGGATTTCCCTCCGGCATCGGCGTCGTGGGCGCCGTTGGCACCGACGACCCGCAGAATGTCCGACAGGCCGCGCACGACGGTAATGGATGCGGCGGTCGGCCGCCGGTTGAGCCTGCGTGCAGGCGGCGTATCCGACCAGTGCGCGCGCAGATGCTCCAGCACGCCGAGCACGACTTCCCGCGGATAACTTCCGCCGAGGTTGATGTACCACGGCACCGATCCCGACTCGGTGACCGTGTTGATGACCTGCTCGAGCTGGTTCAGGCCTTCCCCGACGCTGCAGTAACGGTGCGTGGGTTTCCCCGTCCCGGCGCGCGCCACCCGCGACGGCGCACGCGCGACCGCGAGATCGACGCGATAGTTGCATCCCGGCAGCGGCGACGTCGCGACGCGAAAGCCGATGGAGAAATGCGCGACCAGCCGCTGCGCCAGGTCCTGCCGGTCCGCGGGTACGCTCAACGTGGACGACGCGGAAATCATGATCGCTTTCGCGAATTCCTGCCGTGCCGAACCGCTGCCGTGCACGTCGCGATATACCTCGATGCGCGTATCGGAGAATCCGCCGGCTTCGGCCACCTGGTACAACCGGAAGAGTTCGCCCCATATCCGCGATTCGGGAGGGTCGTAGCGCATGAGCGACCAGGTCATCTGCTTGCGCAGCGCGCGTATCCCGCGCGCCACCTGCACAGGCAGCATGCGCTGGACGGCCTTGTCGCGCCGCGCGCCGCGCTGGCACTGCGCGACGCCGTAAACGTACGCGTCCGCGATGTTGCGCCAGACGGCGTACACGGTATTCCAGAGCCGGTTCTGCCCCCCCGCGTCCGCGGCGGCTGCAAATTCACGCATCAACAGCCGGGTCGGGTCCTTCGCCGCCGCATCGAGCAGGCTGATATTCTCGAACAGGCGCTCGGGCGTGAACTCAACCGTCTGGCGCAGCGACTCCAGCCAGCGGTTGATTTCCTCGCAGCACTTTGCCGCGTTGTGCACCGGCAGTTCGCGCATGATCTCGCGCGCCCGCCGGGCATCCGCCATCGGATGTGCCGATTTTCCGTTGCCGAACAATTTCACTGCCGGACCCTTTTTCGGCGACACCGCTGCCGTGGAACGAAAACCACGCGACGTGCGCGCCCGAACGGTAATTATAACCCGTTGTTTTAATTTAACTAATCCTCGTCCGCCGGGCGTTTGCAGCGGTACTGCAGCAGCTCCGAACCGGGTTCGCGCGCGCTGTGGCCGAACGCGATGACACCGCTGCCCTGCAGGATCATTTCCTCGCGCCGCAGCTTGATTTCTTCGCCGCCCGCAGGAGTGACGAACGTGCCGTTGGAACTCTGATCGATCAGCACGAACTTGCCGCCGCGCAATTCGACGCGCGCGTGTCGCCGCGAGGCAAGCGGATCCGCGATCGACACCGTGTTGTCGCCGTCGCGCCCCAGCGTCGCGGCCGCCTCGAGCACGAACTGCCTGCCGCGATAGGTCAGAGCGAGCGCGGGGTTTGCCGTGTCCACAATGCCGTGCCCGGTGCGCCCCGGCACCACCGTACGGTCGGAACTCGCCTGCCACAACACCTCGTAGACCTCGATCGCCTCCTCCTTGCCCTTGACCGGAAGCGCCTCGAGCCGCCGCGTCGTCTCGCGCAGCGTGGGCGACATCGTCGTGACCGCATCCACGGTGGTCAGCACCTGGCCGGCAAGCGCGAGCCCCGCCATCCGCGCCGCGACGTTGACCGAGTCGCCGAACACGTCCGTGCCGGACTCGATGACAGGACCGTAATGAAACCCGATGCGGATCGTGAGCCGTTTGCCGCGCGGCAGCGGCGGATGCTCGGCAATCTGCCGGTGCATTTCGCGCGCCGCCTGCGCGGCCTGATCGCTTCCCGGAAACGCGCACATGAGTCCGTCGCCGATGGTCTTCACGATGCGCCCGTCGAATTCGGTCGTGATGCGCGTCAACAGGTCAATGCAAACCCGCACCTGCCGGAACGCGGCGGTATCGCCGAGCGACTCGTACATCCGGGTGCTGTCGCTCACGTCGGCAAACAGCACGGCCATACTGGTCCTGGATTCCGCCATAGCCGCCCAGTTTACCGCGCACGGCGCGCGCCGGGTGCGCCGTCGTACGCGCCATGACAGGCCGGACCCGCGCCCTTACAATAGACCGCAATCCGCCAGACGAATCGCGACCACCTCGACAAGGGCCCGCCGCATGAACTTCGATCCCCGCCTGCTTGCCGCGCCATCGCACGCGATTGCCGCGTGGGTCTCGGCTCTGCGATACGACGATCTGCCGCCTCGCGTGCGCGAAGTCGCCGGCTGCGCGATTCTCGATACCGTCGGCTGCGCGCTGCACGGAGCCGGCACGCCCTGGGCGGGCATGATGCTGCAGTGGGCGCGAAACGGCGGCGCATGCCGCGAGTCCACCGTCTGGGGCGAGTCGTCGCCGTCGCTGCGCGCGGCAGATGCCGCGATGGTCAATGCCACCGCCGCCCACGCGTTCGAACTCGACGACTACCACAAGGCCAAGCTGCATCCGGGTGCGGTGGTGGTGCCCGCGGCGCTCGCGATGGCGGAAAAGCTGGGCGCGGACGGCCGGCGTCTGCTTACGGCGATCGCCGCCGGGTACGAAATCATGATTCGCACCAGCCTTGCGATGAACCCGTCCGCCACGCGCTTGCGCGGCTGGCACCTCACGGGAGTGTGCGGGCCGCTGGGCGCGGCCGCCGCGTGCGCGTCGTTGCTCGGGCTCGACGCCGCGCAATCCGGCTGGGCGCTGGGCCTTGCGGGCACGCAGGGTGCCGGCACCTGGGCTTTCAATGCCGACGGCACCATGAGCAAGCGCTTTCATGCCGGGAAAGCCGCGCACTCCGGCGTGCTGGCGGCGGAACTCGCGGCAAGCGGGTTTACCGGGCCGACGCAGATTTACGAATTCGCGGACGGCGGCATCCTGAAGGCGTTTTCGGATGCTGCCGATCCGGCGCCGCTCACGCGGGATCTCGGGCACACCTGGCACACGGAAGAAACGTGCATCAAGCCCTACGCGTGCTGCGCGAGCGCGCATGCGTATATCGACGCGGCTCTCGCGCTGCGCGCGCGGCTCGGCGCGCCGTGGGACGCGCGCCGCCGTGTGAAGGCGGGCCTGTCGAACGTCGTCAACGTCCAGTGCGGTTTCGACTACGCGCCAGGCACCGCGCTCAACGCGCAGATGAGCGTGCGCTACGCGATCGCCGCCGCGCTGATCGACGGTCAGGTGCTGCCGCCGCAGTACACGGAGGCGCGCATGCACGATCCGGCGATCGTCGCGCTGGCGAGCCGCGTGGCCTGCGAGCCGGATCCGGCGCTCGACCGGCTGTACCCCGCGCATTTCGCGGGTTGGGTTGCCGCCGAGCACGACGGACGCTGGGTGCGCGAGGACGTGCTCGATCCGCGCGGAACGACATCCAATCCGGTCGACGCCCGCGGCATCATCGAAAAATTCCGCGGCATACACCCTCAGGCGCCGGTCGATGCCGTCGCCGATGTGGCGCTCCATATGGAGCGGCACGACGTGCGCCGATTGCTGGCCCTGCTCGCGCCGCGCTAGCGCGGCGGCGACGTGGGCTGCAGTCGTGGCAGGCGCCGCGGCGCCGCGTGCAGCGCAGCAGGCAGCGCGGCACGCCGCCGCGCAGGCCGTGCAAGCTGATAGATCGCCTCGCCGAATCCCGTGTATCGCGCCGCGGTCGTCGCCAGCACCCACAGCAGGCCGTTCGCCAGCGCACAGCCGCAATAACGCAGATAGGGAAACGCCGGCCGCGTGGCCTTGATCCACAGGCCCTTCACGAGGCTGATGCAGAACCACACGCCAAAACTCGCGAGCAACGTGAACGCCAGTTCCTGCGGATCCGTTTTCTGCGATCCGAGCATCACGACGGCGGCGATCAGCATCGCGTACGGCGAAAAGTGCACGAGGGTCCACAACGCGAGCAGTGACGGGCGGCGAAACAGTCCGGCGTAGAACGCGCGCTCGCGCCAGATGACTTTCGCGGTGCCGCGCTCCCAGCGGCGCCGCTGGTTGAAGTACGCGCGCAACGTCGTCGGAATGAAGGTGAGCACGGCGACATGCGGGTAGAACGCGATCGCCCGCCGCTCCTTCATGAGCTCCACGGTGATCAGCAGATCGCCGGTCTCGAAGTCCGGTACCATGGTCCGCAAAATGCGCAGCAGCGGGCGTGTTTCGAACAGGCCGCCGGGGCCGTTGATGACCCACAACTGGCGCTGGTGGCCCACCAGCCACTGGTCGAACTGCATCGCGGAATAATCGGCGAACGCGCTGAACGAAAACAGGTTGGCCCGCCGGTGTGCGATGGCTTCGATCCGGAACGCCATGCCCGAGAATCCGCGTTCCTGCATGTGCGCGATCGCGGCCAGCAGTCGATCGTGCACCGATTCGCCGGTGTCCGACGCACCGATCAGC
Organism: uncultured Streptomycetaceae bacterium; assembly: GCA_964564295.1. Lineage (GTDB taxonomy): Bacteria > Pseudomonadota > Gammaproteobacteria > Burkholderiales > SG8-41 > CAZMBS01. Next base: position 2,670 of record CAZMBS010000150.1, on the reverse strand, counting down.
GAATCCGAATCGAGCAGCACCGTATACGGCGCAAGTTCACCCTCCTGTTCGAGCAGTTCCATCGCCGCACGGATGGCGCCCTCCTTGCGGCGATTGACGTCGAGCCGGATCGCGCGGAGATTTTCCGTCGTGGTCCATTGCTGCAGAATGCGCGGCGAGTCGTCGGTCGACGCATCGTCGACGAACACCATGTAGTGCAGATAACCGGCGTCGCGCGCATGGGCCAGCACGATTTCGAGCGTGGCTGCTTCGTTGTAGACCGGGACGATGATCTGGAAGGATGGCGTCATGCTGCCGCGTCAGCCGTCCACCTTGACGCCGGCGTCCCGGATGATCTTGGCCCAGCGCTTCGTGTCTTCGCGCAGGAACCCGGCAAACGCCGCGGGCGATTCGCTGCCGGCCGGATCGATGCCGACCGCGTTCTGGCGATCCTTCAACGCCGGCGCCCGGATCGCCTTCGACAGTTCCGTGAACAGCCGGTCCACGACCGGTTTCGGCGTCCGGGACGGCACGAAGACGGCGTTCCAGTTGCTCACCGCGAATCCGGGGACCGTCTCGCCGACCGCGGGTAGCTCCGGAAGCAGCGGCTGGCGCTGTGCGGTCGTGACCGCAACGACGCGCAGACGCCCGCTTTTCACGTGCGGAACCGCGACGGCATAGGTCGCAAACATGACCTGAATATCGCCGGACACGAGGTCGATGAGCGCGGGCCCGCCGCCCTTGTACGGCACATGCGTCATCGAAAGACCCACGAGCCGCTGAAACAACTCCGCCGACAGATGATCGGGCTGGCCGGCCCCGGAACTGCCGAAGCGGATGTTGCCGCCGCGCTTTTTCGCCCAGTCGACGAATTCCCTCGGCGTGCGCACGCCGGTGGACGCATTGACCACCATCACGTTGAGCGCCTCGGCGACACGCGTTACCGCGATGAAGTCCCGCTGCGGGTCGTACGGCACCTTGAGCAGGATCGGACTGATGACCATCGGTCCCGCAGTCGAGATGAACAGCGTGTGCCCGTCCGGCTCCGCCTTGGCCGTGAGGTCCGCCGCGATGCGACCGCCGGCGCCGGGGCGATTGTCGATCACCACCGGCTGCCCCATCTGCGCGTTCAGTTGCTCGCCCAGCGTGCGGCCGATCGTGTCCGCCACGCCCCCGGCGGGAAACGGAATCAGGATCCGGATCGGACGCGCCGGATAGCGCTCCTGCGCGCACGCCGCGAAGGCCGCGATGGCCGCGAACACCGCGACGCCGGAACGTAGAAATATCCTTTTAATCATGGACTTATCCGGCATATCCATCACGGGCCTCCACGCGGCTATTGGATGCCCAGCAGTTTCGCTGCCGTGCCGCCGAGCATCGCGATGCGTTCTTCATCGGTAAAGCCGGGCGCGTTCATGATGTGCGACACGGGATCCTGATGCCAGGGTATCGGGTGATCGGTGCCGATCACCAGCTGGCTCGTGCCGACTTCCGCGGCCAGATGCCGCAGCATTTCGGACGTGAATACCAGCGTGTCGTAATACATGGTCTTCAGGTACTCCGTCGGCTTCTTCTTGAGCGTGACGCTGCTGTCGCAATTCCACGGCGCGACCCGGCACGGATGATCCGAACGCGGCGCGTAAGAAGGCAGGTAGCCGCCGCCGTGCGCAGAACAGAGCTTCAGATTCGGGAACCGGTCGAGCGTGCCGTCGAAAATCAGGTGCGACAGGCAAATGGTCGTGTCGAGCGGGTTGCCGATCGTGTTTGCGAGCCAGCCGTTGCCCTTGAAACGGCCGGCGAGTTCCGGCGTGCTCTGCGGATGGATGAATATCAGCACGCCGAGCTCCTCGGCCTTGGCCCAGAAAGGATGAAACTTCGGGTTCGAGAATTCGTCTCCCGCGCAGCTCGCGCCGACGGCCGCGCCGCGCAGGCCGAGCTTTTTCACACCGTGCACGAGTTGTTCGACCGCGAGGTCCGGAAACTGCAGCGCGACCGACGCAAACGCGACGAAGCGGTCCGGATACCGCGCGCACATCTCGGCGAGCGCATCGTTCTGGATGCGCACGATCTCGGCCGCGAGATCGCGCTTTTCGCGATACCAGAACGGATTGATGCTGAGCGCCTCGATGTCGATGCCCTGCTTGTCCATCTCGCCGATGCGCTTCGCGCCGACTTCGTCGAGATCGTTGAACTGGTGCTCCGCCGAACGCTGCGGACCCAGCGCGCTTGCCGCCGGCACGATGCAGTGCGCATGCACGTCGATCGTCTTCACGCGTTTTCCGTTGATCACCACCTGCCGGCGCTGTCCGCCGGCCTGCGGTTGCCTGGCTGCCGCATCGGTGATGCTGCATCCGGTGAATACGATCGGGTCGTGCCTGTCGTTCGACTTGCTGCGGCTTTCCATTTGCTGCTCTCCCTGGGTTGATGATGCTGATGCGTGATGCGTAATGCAGATGCCGATGCCGGCGTATCGACTACTGCTTGATGCCGGTGCGCCGGATGAGCTCGGCAAACTGGTTCATGTCCCGCGTGAACGCCGCCATGGCCTGCTCCGGCGTGCTGCCGATCGCGATCGAGCCTTCCGCCGCGAGCCGGCCCTTGACTTCCGGCGTGTTCAGCGTGCGAACGATTTCCCGATTGAGCCGCGCGACGATGTCCGGCGGCGTCGCGCCGGCGACCAGGATCACGTAA
>CAZMBS010000149.1:0-8263 GCA_964564295.1 uncultured Streptomycetaceae bacterium | reverse complement strand
AGCGTTCGTGGTCCCCGGTCACCTGCGCGGTCAGGTCGATCGGGTTCGTGAGCGTTGAATTCTTCGGCGCGTCCGCTGACACGGCCTCCACCGTCTCCGGTGTGATGGCGGGAAACCGCAGGCCGTAGCGGTCCGCCGCGTCCACCGCCAGCACACCCGAGCCGCCGGAAGTCGTGAGAATCGCAAGATTGGGCCCGGCCGGCAGCCGGCGCGACAGAAACGCGCGCGCGGCATCGACCATGTCGTGCACATCCGTCACCTCTACGTAACCGCCTTCCTCGAAGGCCGCCCGATACAACGCGTAGCCCGCCGTCATGCTCGCGGTGTGCGATTCCGCCGCCGTGCGCCCGCTGTCGGTGTTGCCGACTTTCCACACGAGTATGGGCTTGCCCAGCTCCAGTGCGCGCCGTCCAACGGCACGCAGTCGCCGGCCATCGGTGATGCCCTCGATGTAGGCCACGACGACTTCGGTGTCGTCGCGTTCCAGGAAGTCGGAAACGAGGTCGAGAATGCCGATGTCCGCTTCGTTGCCGGACGAAATCACGTAGTTGAACCCGATGCCCTCGTGGTCCGCGAGCGCGACGGCGCTGAAAGCAAATCCACCGCTCTGCGACACGAACGCGACCGGACCCGACCGGAGCGAGGCATTCGCGAAGCCGGGGCCGAAACCGCAATACACGCGATCGACGAGATTCATCGTGCCGATGCAGTTGGGTCCGATCACGCGTACGCCTGTGTCGCGTGCAGCCGCGCGCAGCTCGCGCTCGAGCGCGAGGCCGGCGGACCCGACCTCTCGAAAACCCGCGGAAAAAACAACGGCATAGGGTATGCCCGCGGCGCCGCATTGCCGGATCACGCCCGGCACCGCGGCCGCGTTCACCGCGACGATCGCCAGATCGCAGGGCTTCGGCACGGCCGCGAGATCCGGATAACACGCAAATCCGTCGAACTCGCGATACTTCGGATTGACCGGATAAATGCCCCCGCGAAACCCGGAATCCCGCAGGATGCGCGCGGGCTGGCCACCGATGCGCTTCGGGTCGGCGGAAGCGCCCACCACCGCGATCGCGCGCGGCTTGAGCATTCCTTCGAAGCCGCGCGCCTTCGCGCTCATTGTTGCTTGAGCCCGGCGGACTTGATGACCCTGGCGTACAGCGCGATCTCGGATCGCATGAATTTCGCGAGATCCTCGGGTGTGCCGCCCTGCGGCTCGAGTCCTTCGAGTTTGTACCGGTCCCGGATATCCGCGCTCGCAAGCACCTTGCCGACCTCGGCATTGACCCGCTGGACGATCTCCCGCGGCGTTTTTGCGGGAGCGAGCAACGCGAACCATGTCGTCGCCTCGTATCCCTTCAACCCAGACTCGTCGAACGTCGGCACGTCGGGAATCGCCGCAAACCGCGCCCGGGATCCGATGGCGATCGCGCGGATGCGTCCGGACTGGATGTGCGGCACGAGCGCCGGCACGCCGCTGAATATCATTTCGACGTGACCCCCGACGAGGTCCGTCAAAGCGGGCGCGTTGCCCTTGTACGGCACGTGCACGATATTGACTCCCGCCATGACCTTGAACAGCTCCCCTGCCATCTGATTCGAACTTCCAAGCCCCGAAGACGCGAAGTTGAGCTGGCCGGGCCGCGCCTTGGCGAGCGCGATCAACTCCTTGAGGTTCTTCGCGGGCAGCGACGGATGCGTCGCCAGCACGTTCGCGCCCTTGACGCACAGCACGATCGGTGCGAAATCGCGCAACAAATCGAACGGCAGCTTCGCGAAATAGCTGTGGTTGATGGTATTGACGGCGCCACCCATCAGCAGGTTGTATCCGTCGGGTGCGGCGCGCGCGACGATTTCACTGCCGATGTTGGTCGCGCCGCCCGGGCGATTTTCGATGATCACCTGCTGGCCGAACGCATCGATGAGCTTCGCCGCGATGGTGCGGGCGGTGAAATCGGTGTTGCCGCCCGCGGCAAACGGAACCACGACGCGCACGGTCTTGGCGGGATAGTTTTGCGCGAGGCCGGCCGACGGAAGGGCCGTGAAAAGCAGCAGCGGCAATACGTTTCGGATCAACATGACGATAACTCCCGAGTTAATCGTGCGTGACTTCGTTGACGAGCGGTTCGCCGCGGCTGATGCGGCGCAGGTTGTCGAGAAACAGGCCGAATATCCGCTCGTCGTTTCCCGCCGCGGCGCCGGCGTTGTGCGGCGTGACGAAAACGTTGGGCAGGTTCCACAGCGGCGATTCGGGCGACAGCGGTTCCTTCTCGAATACATCCAGATAAGCGCCGCCGAGCCGGCCGTCCTGCAAGGCGGCGGTCAGCGCGCCTTCGTCGATGACTTCGCCGCGCGCGACGTTGATGACCCGGGCGCCGCGCGGCAGCCGCGCCAGCATCGCGGCGTCGATCCAGCCCCTGGTTTCGGCCGTGAGCGGGCAGGCGACGATCAGCCAGTCCGCGCGCGGCAGAACCGACGCGAGCGCTTCCGGTTTGTGCAACAGATCGACCGCATCGCCGGGGCGTGGCCCGCCGCGGCGCACGCCGATCACGACCAGCCCGAGGGCGCGGCAGAGTCGCGCCACTTCGTTGCCGATATTGCCCAGGCCCAGCACAACCGCAATTTGCCCGGCGATATCACGCGGGACATCGGCTCCGCGCATCGGATCCCAGCGGCGCCCGCGTTGGCCGGCCAACCAGCGCGGAACGTGCCGCGCCAGCATCAGCAGCCCCATGATCGCCGTCTGGGCGATCGGCACCGCGGCGGTCCCGGCGGATGTCGTGAGCCGCACGCCGCGCTGCAGTAACTCGCCGTATATCGGATGATCCACGCCGGCGTTGAACGCATGCAGCCATCGCAGTTTCCGAGCCTTGCGCACTGTCGAGAAAAACTGGCGCGAAAAATCGGGAAACACGTCGCCCGAGAAAAAAGCATCTTCGACGCGCGCACAGTCGGCATCCGGAAGGCGCGCGTCGACCTCCGCGGGAAGCACGATGAGCTCGACGTCGATGCGCTCCCGGGCGCAATACGCAGCGAGAGCCGCGCCGCGCGTGGCGTGAAACCGGTGCGACGTGAGAAGAGTGCTCATGCGTGCGGGGCGGGTGGCGGGCGGCGTCCACGATCGGATTGCGGACTCTCGACACGCTTCACGGGTGATTTTACCCGCAGTTTGCTAAACTTTCAGGGAGCCGAATCCCCTTTCCGCAGAAAGCACATTCCTTGGAACTCAACGTACTCGACCTGGCGCAGCAGCTCATCGCGCGGCGCTCGGTCACGCCGGACGACGCCGGCTGCCTGGACCTGCTGACCCGCTTTCTCGAGCCGCTCGGTTTTCATTGCGAGCGCCTCGGCGCGAATGGCGTCGACAACCTGTGGGCGCGTCGCGGCACTGCCGCGCCGCTCATCTGCTTCGCTGGGCATACGGATGTCGTGCCGACCGGGCCGCTCGATCAATGGACGAGCGATCCGTTCGTTCCGACCATACGCGACGGCGTGCTGTACGGGCGCGGCGCGTCGGACATGAAAACGTCGCTCGCGGCCTTCATCGTGGCGATCGAGCGATTCGTGCGCGAGCATCCGCACCATCCCGGATCCATCGCGGTGCTGTTCACGTCGGACGAAGAAGGGCCGGCGACCGACGGCACCGTGAAAGTCGTGGAAATGCTCGCGAGGCGCGGCGAACGCCCCGATTACTGCGTCGTCGGCGAACCCACGTGCGTCAAGCGCCTCGGCGACATGATCAAGAACGGCCGCCGCGGGTCGCTTTCGGGCGTTCTCACCGTCAACGGCGTGCAGGGCCATGTCGCGTATCCGCATCTCGCGCGCAACCCGGTGCACGAAATCGCGGGTGCCATCGCCGAGCTCGCGAAAACCGAATGGGACCGCGGCAACGAATATTTCCCGCCGACGACATGGCAGATTTCCAACATGAGCGCCGGAACCGGCGCGAACAACGTGATCCCCGGCACCGCGCGCGTGCAGTTCAACTTCCGGTTCGCGACCGCAAGCACCGTGGAATCGCTGCAGACGCGCGTGCACGGCATCCTCGACCGGCACGGCGTGCAGTACGATCTGGAATGGCGCTATGACGGGCGGCCCTTCGTCACGCAGCGTGGCGATCTCGTCGATGCCGTGGCGCGCGCGATCAAGACGGTGACCGGCATCGACACCGAACTCTCCACGACCGGGGGCACGTCGGACGGCCGGTTCATCGCGGACATCTGCCCGCAGGTGGTCGAATTCGGACCGACCAACGCGACCATCCACAAGATCAACGAAAACATCCCGGTGGCCGATCTCGAGCAATTGCCGTTGATTTATTTCGAAATTCTGCGCAACGTGCTCGCGCCCTGACTCGACGGGAAACCCGGCGCACGCATCGAACAGGAGAATCGGCATGGCACAGCGCAGAAATGCGAAGACGTCCCGCGATCGTTCCCTCGGCCCCTGGCACCGGCCCGGCAAGTGGCTGGTCAACCCGGCCTATTGGAACCGGGACGTGCTGGCGGAACGCAAGGCCGCGCCGCGCCGCATCAAGTTCATCGATTGCACGGTGAGCGAAGGCGACGACTGCGTTGGCCACCAGCCGAACTGGAATACGCGCCTCGGCATCATCGAGCGGCTCGATGAAATCGGGCTCGGCGAGATCACGCTGCCGTCGCACGTCACGTTTCAGGAGGAACTCGATCTCATCAAGGCGTGCCGACGCATGAAGATCAGGACGCCGCTCATTGCAAAGGGCCCCGGAATCAAGCCGCCGCTCAAGGGCAACTGGCGCGCGATCGTCGACCGCCACATCGATATGGGCGCGGATGCGATCAGCCCGATCTACAAGTGGGATTACCGCGACACCATCACGGACTTTGGCGCCGGCCTGTCCAAGCAGGCGGTCATGGAGGCGATGCGCGAGAGCATCGCCTACATGAAGCGCCAGAAAATCCGCGTCGTGCCGTGGATCGTGGACAGCATGCGTTCGCCGGTTTCCACCGTGGTGGCGTTCTCTAAGGCGATGGCGGACGCGGGCACCGACGGCGTGTACCTGGTCGACAGCCGCGGCAACAGCGTGCCGACCGCCACGCGCGCGTTCGTGCGCGCGGTGCGCGAAGCGATCGGCCCGAAGGTCGACCTGTACGTGCAGCATCACAACGATCTCGGCGTCGCGACGGCCAATGCGCTTGCCGACGTTGAAGGCGGTGCCAACTGGATCGACGCGACAGTCACCGGCATCGGCGATCGGGGCGGCTGCGTTGCGCTCGAGGAAGCGGCGGTGCTGTTCGAGATGTACGGCATCGCCACCGGCATCAAGCTCGACCGGCTCTACGATCTTTGCCGCTATGTGCAGAAGGCGTACGGCATATCTCTTCCGCCCTGGAAGCCGGTTGCGGGCGCGAACTGGAACAAGGAGGAAGGCTGGGGCCATCTCGAAGGCAGCACGGCGGCCGAGGCCACGATCGGCGTTTCGCCGGAGGTCGTCGGCCGGAAATTCGAAGCCGTCATCGGCGCAAAAATCCTGTTCGGCCGCGAACGCAGCAGCGCGCATACCGACGATCCGGTGTTTCTGCGCGAGTTGCTCGCGCACTGGAAGCTCAGGCCCTCCGAGCCGGATTTTCAGACCATCGTGTTCCGCGCGCGTGCGGCAGTGGGGACCATGCACGGGCGGCAGTACCTCACCTTCGACGAATTTCGCGCGATCGCGGACGGCGTGCTCAAGGCACGCAGGCGGTAGTTACGCGACGTTGTCGGGTTCGAAGAAGATCCAGTTCACCGCCGGAAATTTCTGTTTCAGCGCGGCCTCGCAGGTGTTGATGTCGCGGATCAGCGCGGCCGCGTCGTTCTTCTCGCGCATGCGGGCTTTCACGGTGACGACGACGTGGTTGCCCCATTGCAGCGTGATCAGGTTGTAGATGTGCTCGACTTCCGGCCGCGCGGCGATGCAGAGCCGGATTTCCTCGTGCACGATCGGATCGGCGCTCTCGCCGATGATGAGGCTCTTCACCTCGATCACGAGCACGAACGCGACCACGATCAGCAGCATCCCGATCACGAAGCTGCCGAGCGCATCGAATACCGGGTTGCCCGTCGCTATGGCGAGCAGCAATGCGACGAGCGCGAAGACGAGCCCGCCGAGCGCCGCGATGTCCTCGCCCGCCACCACCATGAGCTCGCTCTGGCGCGTGACGCGAAACCACTCCCAGAACGTCCGCGTTCCCTGCTCCCGCTGGATGATTTTCAGCGCGCCCCACAACGAGCCCGCCTCGAGCGCGATGCTGATCACGAGCACGCCGACGCCGATCCACGGATCCTTCACCGTTTCGGGATGCAGCAGGCGGTGAACGCCCTCGTACACGGAAAACAGCCCGCCGACGGAAAACAGCAGCAGCGCGACGATCAGCGACCAGAAATACATCGCGCGCCCCTGCCCGAGCGGATGCTGCTCGGTCGCGGGACGCTCCGAGCGCTTCATGCCGATCAGCAACAGCACCTGGTTCCCGCAGTCCGCAATCGAATGTATGGTCTCCGCGAGCATCGCGCCCGAACCCGTCCACGCCGCGGCCACGCCTTTCGCGACGGCGATGCCGGAATTCGCGCCCAGCGCGTAGAGAATCGCTTTGACCGAGCCTTCGCCTGTGCCTGCCATGTCCGGTTCCTCCGAATTTTCAGCAGCGTGCGGACACTATGCGAGCCACGGCGCCGCCGCGAAGTGCCGCTTCTCGAACGCTTCGATGGCATCGAGATGCTGCAGCACGAGGCCGACGTCGTCGAGCCCTTTGAGCAGACGTTCCTTCGCGACCGGGTCTATGTCGAACGCGCAGGCCGTGCCGTCCGCCGCGGTGATGGTCTGGGCCGCGAGCGCAACGGTGAGCTCGGTGCCGGGTTGCGATTGCAGCAGGTCGAGCAGGCGGCGGCTATCGGCCCCGGAAACCAGCGCCGGCAGCATGCCGTTCTGCAGTTCGTTGCCGTAATGGATGTCGCCAAACGACGGTGCGATCACGCAGCGGATGCCGAAATCGAGCAGCGCGTACGCCGCGCCTTCGCGCGACGAGCCGCAGCCGAAATTCGGACCCGCGACCAGTATTCCCGACTTGCGGTACGCCGGCTGATTGAGCGGGAATCCGGGCCGTTCGGCGCCGCTCGCATCGAAGCGCATGTCGTGGAACAGCCAGCGCTCGTAGCTCAGCGACTCGCTGCGCAGCTTGCGCAGGAAGCGCACGGGAATGATGCGGTCGGTGTCGACGTTGGCGAGGTCGAGGGGTGCTGCGACGGCGGTGAGCGTGGTGAAGGGTTTCATTTCAGCGGCCCTCCATCATCGTGCGCACGTCGGTGATGCGGCCCGTCACCGCGGCAGCCGCGACCATCGCGGGACTCATGAGGTGCGTGCGCGAGCCCTTGCCCTGGCGGCCTTCGAAGTTGCGGTTCGAGCTCGACGCGCAGCGCATGCCCGCGGGCACGGAATCGTCGTTCATCGCGGCGCAGCTCGAGCATCCCGAGTCGCGCCATTCGAATCCGGCCTCCTTGAAGATGCGGTCGAGGCCCTCGGCCTCGGCCTGATGCTTCACGCCGGTCGACCCCGGCGAAATCCACGACGGCACCGCCACCTTCCGGCCTTTCAGCACCGCGGCCGCGGCGCGAAGATCCTCGATACGGCCGTTGGTGCAGGTGCCGATGAACGCCCGATCGATTACTACCGACGTGAGCGGCGTGCCGGGCTGCAGTCCGGAGTACGCGAGCGCCTGCTCCGCATGCGCGCGCCTGCCCGCATCCGTCATGGTCGCGGGATCCGGAATGCGCGATGTGACCGGCAGGGCCTCCTCGGGGCTCGTGCCCCACGTGACCATCGGCTCCAGCGCGCTGCCATCGAGCGCGACCTCCCGGTCGAACTTCGCATCGGGATCGCCGGGCAACTGGCGCCAGGACGCAAGCGCCCGGTCCCAGTCGGCGCCCTTCGGTCCAAACTCGCGGCCCGCCATGTATTCGAACGTGCAATCGTCCGGTGCGATCATGCCTGCGCGCGCACCCGCTTCGATCGACATGTTGCAGATCGTCATGCGGCCTTCCATCGAAGCGGCGCGGATCGCGGCGCCCGCGTACTCGATCATGTGTCCGGTGGCGCCGCCCGAACCGATTTTCGCGATGATCGCGAGGATCACGTCCTTTCCCGTGACGCCGCGGCGCAGCGTGCCGTCCACGGTGATGCGCATGGTCCCGGGTTTTTTCTGCCACAGGCATTGCGTCGCGAGCAACTGCTTCAATTGAGATGCGCCGATGCCGA
>CAZMBS010000148.1:0-8309 GCA_964564295.1 uncultured Streptomycetaceae bacterium | reverse complement strand
GGGCAGGCCATCGTCGTCATCATGCCGCTCCATTGCGCGATCGGCAGGTGCAGCGCCTGGTGCCGGCCGATCGACGCGATCGAGTTCGCGAGTTCCTGCGACGGCGCGGTGATCTCGATGATGAGGCAGAGCTCGTGCGAGCGGATTTCGCGCACCGGCTCGAGCGCCCCCATGACCCCGTTCTTGCCGTAGATGCGCAGAATGATGCGCCAGTCGCCGTCCGCGAGCCTGTCGCCATAGATGTCGTGGACGCGGGAGCGGATTTTCTCCGTGAGGCGCCGCGTCCAGTCGTCGATCTGACCGACGATGTAGGGGTCGCGGATGCCGCCGATGATCAGGCTCTGGTAACCGGCGAGTTCCGCGCCTTCCAGCTTCACCGTGTAGGTGTCGGCCGGAATGAACCGGCTTCCGGAGATGCGCACGGCGCGGTCGCCCAGTTGCGAGTACACCGCGTCGCGGATGTCGAGCGTGCCCGAACATTCCTTCAGCAGAAACGGGTCGGCGTTTTCATAGAGCGCATGGGCAGCGACGCTCTGCGGCGTGCAGTCGAGCGTGGGGTCGAGCGGTTCCACCACGCAATGGTCGCGGCGGATCGTCGCCATCATGCAGTCGGGTGTCCGGCGAGCGACCACCGCGCCGGTGCCGCATTCGAGTATTTTCGCCGCATGCCAGGCAAGACCGGCCGGAAACCCGAGTCGGATCGGAATGCCGGCGTAGATCGCCGTGTCGCTCGCGCGCCCCGCGAGCACGACATCGGCGCCCGCGTCGAGCGCGCGCAGAAACGGCTCCGTGCCCATCATGCCGACGATGCGTGCGCTGCGGTCGATCGTGGCTGCATCGAACGGCGGAGCCGGATGGAGCGGCTTCACGCGCCCCTGCATGAGTTTCGTCCTGAGGTACGCCTTGTCCTGTTCCGCGTGGATGAGGGCGAGCGTGAATTGCAGGGATTCCGCGGCCGCGACTTCCCGGAGTATGTCGAAGGTCCACGCGAGGTGCGCGTCCGCGCCTGCGGTCCCCGCGGATCCGATGAGCAGGGGCACGTTCAGCCGGCGCGCCCCGAGCAGCAGCAGGCGCAGGTCCCGCTTCACGGCATCGCGCGAAAAGGCCGCCGCGCCGGATCCGAGGTAATGCGGTCCGGGATCGGTCGACCCCGCGTCGCAGCCGATGAAATGCGGGCGCCGGCGCAGCCCCTCCTCGAACGAGGTTTCGAGAAACCCCGAGCCCATGACCGCGCTGCCGGCGAGTACGCGCACTTCGTCGTCCGCGGTCACGCGCAGGCTCACGGCGCCCTCTTGCGCAGTAGGTCGCCCAGATTCGCAAACGGCTTGTGCGTCGCCGCTTCCGGCTGCGCGCCGTCGGCGCCGCCGCCTGCGGCGAACTCGAGATGCCGCCGATGCTCGTTTTCATGGCAGTAGGTGCAGAGCAGTTCCCAGTTGCTGCCGTCGGCCGGATTGTTGTCGTGATTGTGGTCGCGGTGATGCACTTCGAGCTGGACCAGATTGGCATGCGTAAACGTACGCGCGCAGCGGCCGCAAACCCAGGGATGCAGCTTCAACGCCTGTTCCCGGTAGCCTTGACCGCGCCGCTCGGCGGCACGGCGCGCGTCGGCCACGACACGGTCGAGTCGATCGGCATCCGGACGGGAACTGCGGGACGGCATCCAGAAAAGCTTACACGGCTGCCGCGTCTCCGGGAACCCGGGATTATCGCTATAATGGAGCGCTCCAACTCCGTGAAGCCTTCCGGCGACTTTTTCTCATGCGGCTCCGTGTCTTAGGCTGTGCCGGCAGCATCGGTGGACAGCACAACCGTACGACTTCTTTTCTGGTGGATCAGGACATTCTGATCGATGCCGGCACCGGGGTCGGCGACCTGTCGCTTTCCGACCTTACGCTGATCGATCACATTTTCGTCACGCACTCGCATCTCGATCACGTCGATTCGATCGCGTTTTTTCTGGATTCGGTCGGCGCGTTGCGCGGCAAGGCGGTCACCGTGTACGCGACCGCGGCGACCATTGCGATACTCAAGCGCAATCTCTTCAACGGCGATATCTGGCCCGACTTCACGATCATTCCCACGCCCGAGCAACCCTGGTTGCGCTACCGCGAAATCGAGGTCGGCGAGGAGATCGACGTGGGTGGCGGACGCCGCATCACGGCGCTGCCCGCGGACCATACCGTTCCGGCCGTGGGTTACCTGCTGAACAGCGGCAGGGGAAGCCTCGTGTTCAGCGGCGACACCGGGCCCAACGACGCGTTGTGGGCGGTGGTGAACCGGATCGAGAATCTGAAGTTCCTCATCATCGAAACCGCGTTCTCCGACAAGGACCGCTGGCTCGCCCAGTTGTCCAAGCACTTGTGCCCGTCCATGCTGGCCGAGGAACTGGCGAAGCTCGAGCGTCCGGCGGAGATCTACATCACGCACCTGAAGCCGAGCGAGATCGAGCTGACCATGCAGGAAATCGAGGAACTCGCCGGTGATCCCCAGCCCCGGCTGCTGCAGAACAATCACGTCTTCGAGTTCTGACCGGCGCGCGCGCGGGCGCCGCCACGCAGCGCGGTACCCGCATCCAAGTGATTGTTAATAATAAGGTTTTTGCGCCAGCGATGCGGGGCGGGCGGATGGCGGGGCAACGCGCACCCACCGATGGTGCTTCCCGGTATACAGTATCGCTTGTAATACTTTTAGCGTGTTTCGCCGGTGCCGGGCGCGCGGCGACAGATCCGACCTCATGAAAAAAGAAGTTTTCGTCCAACAGCTCAAATTCGGCGCCTACGTGTCCCAGCTGGACCGGCCATGGACCGAAACCCCGTTCATGTTTCAGGGGTTCGTGCTGAACAACCAGACCCAGCTCGACGCCCTCAAGAAGTATTGCAAGAAGGTCATTATCGATCTTGAAAAAGGCTCGGACGTGCCGGCGCTGCGTCCCGTGCTGGAGGGCCCGCCCACCGGCGTGCTCGCCACCATCAAGACCAAGGTGACCTACGAGGAAAAGGCGAGCGTCGACGTCGAACTGCCGGTGGCCCGCGCGGCGTATACGAAATCGGAAGTCGTCGTGAAGGACATCCTCGGCACCGCGCAGGCCGGCAAGGCGCTCGATGCGCCGCGCGTGCGGGAGGCGGTCACCAGCATGACCGACAGCGTGGTGCGCAATCCCGACGCCATGATGCTGCTCAACAAACTGAAGGAAACGAGCGCGCACACGCTGGACCGCGCGGTCGGCGTTTCCATCTACATGATCACGTTCGGCCGGTTTCTGCAGTTGCCCCGGGAGCAGCTCGACCTGCTGGGCATGGTCGGGCTGCTGCAGGACGTGGGCAAGGTCAAGCTGCCGGCGGAGCTGCTCGCCAAGAAGGAGCCGCTGACGGACATCGAGCGCAAGGTGTGCCACTCGCACGTCACGCATTCGTTGTCGATACTCAAGGCGACGCCGGGCCTGCCGCGCGAACTGACGGAGATCGCGGAACTGCACCACGAGCGATTCGACGGCAACGGCTATCCCAAGCGCATCTTCGGTCCGCAGATCGGCCTCTATGGCGCGATCGCCGGGCTCGTGGACTGCTTCGACGCGATGACGCATCCGCGGCCGTACGCCGAGGTGTACGCGCCGTCGAACGCGCTGAGCGTCCTCTACAACGAGCGCAACGAGAAATTCGACGGGCCCCTGGTCGAGCAGTTCATCCAGTGCATCGGCATCTTTCCGGTGGGCGCGCTGGTGGAACTCAATTCCGGCGAAGTCGGCATCGTGATCGCGCAAAACCTCGCGCGCCGTTTGCTGCCGCGCGTGATGGTCGTGCTCGACAAGAACAGAAATCCCCTGCGGCCGCAGGTGGTGCTCGATCTGGCCAAGGAGCCGATGGCCGACCCGGATACGCCGTACCGTATCCGGCGCACGCTGGAGAAGGGCAGTGTCCCCATCGATCCCTCCGAATTCTTCATCTGAAGCGCCGGGAGAGGCGGCCGCGCCGGACGCGGGTGTCGGCCTGCGCGCGCTGGTCGTGCGTCTCGCGGAAGACTTCAGCGCGGGACCGGACACGCTCGCGCGCGTCGCCTCGGTGTTCGCCGACGTGCGGGAGCGCGCGGCGGATGTCTTCGTGCCCGCCGCGGGCGCGCTCGCGACGGCGTTCGACTCGAACGTGGCGTCGGGCGGCGGCGATCCGGAGCCGGTGTACGCGGCGCTCGGCGAATGGGCGCTCGATGCAGAGAGCGAGCCGATCGAACGCATGCGGCGCGATTGCCTGCGTTTTCAGGGGGCGATGACCCGCGGCGCACTGCGGCTCTACGGCGCCGACACCGCGGAATGCGCCGAAAACCTGCTCGCGCTGCAGCGCTTCAATTTCGTGCAACTCGCGCTGCTGGCGTCGCTCGCGGCGCGCAGCCAGGAGAGCGGCGGTGTGGTGCGCACGCTGCCCACGCCGGAATACGCGGCGTTCATGGAAATTTTCCGCAACACGATCGAAGCCCACCGGGTGGAAGGCAAGCAACTCGCGTTGTTGCTGATCCAGGTGTCGCGGGTCGAGCAGGTCGACCGGCTGCTCGGGCTGCAGCGCGGCGAGGCATTCATGCTGCGCGTCACGCGCAGGATGCGCGAGGGAGTGCTGCGGCGGCAGGATCAGCTCGGGCGCGTGAGTCGCGACCAGCTTGCGTGCCTGCTGCCGCGCATCGCGGGCGAGGGCGTGGCCATCCTTGCGGCCAACAAGATACTGGGTGCGCTGGAGGCGCCGATTCCGATCGGCGACCGCACGTTCGGGCCCGATGCGGTGATCGGCATCGCCATGTATCCGGATCACGGCGCGGACCAGCAGACGCTGGTACGCAACGGGAAACTCGCGGCGCGCGCGGTGCAGGGCACGGCGGAACGATTCGCGATTTACGATCCGGCGCAGGGCGCGAGCGAAGAACTGAAAATCCGTTACGAAGGGCGGTTGCGGCACGCGCTGGAGCAGAGCCGGCTGCGCATCGAGTTCGCGCCGCAGCTCGATCTCGCGTCGGGCATGGTGGGAGGCCTGTCGTGCGTGCTGCGATGGACCGACGAGGAATTCGGCGAGGTCTCCGAGGCGCAGGCGCTCGAGGCCTCCGAGACGGCGGGGCTCGTCCGGGAAGTGGTCTGGTGGATATTCAACAATGCGTTGCGGCAGCGCGCTGAACTCGCGCGCGCCGGACTGGAATTGCCGCTCGGCCTCAAGGTGTCGGCAACCGGTCTTGCGCAGGCTGATTTTCCGGAGTTCGTCGACCGCGCGCTGCGCACCTGGGGCGTGCCGGCGGATCAGCTCCTCATCGAGATTCACGAGTCGGCGTTGGCGGGCGGCATCAGCCAGGTGCGCGATACGCTCGACCGGCTGAAGGGCTTCGGCATGCGCATCGGCATCGACGGCTTCGGCACGGGCTCGTCGTCGCTCAGCAATCTCGCGCAGTTGCCGCTCGACGAAATGCGGATCGGCGCCGCGTTCATCGCCGGCATGCGGCACGACAAGCTGCACGCGGGCATCGTCGACTCGCTGATACACCTCGCGCGCAATCTCGGACTCCGGGTGGTGGCCGAGGGTGTCGAAGACGCCGCCACCGCGCAGGCATTGCAGAAACTCGGGTGCGACCGGATCCAGGGCGGCAACGTTGGCGCGCCGCTCAGTTTCGACGATCTCGTCAAGCGGTACGCCACGCGGACCTAGACGCGCTCCGGCGCGTCCGCGAGCCGAAACGGCCAGTCATGGAAATCAGCTTCGAGACCATCCGCGGCATCCTCGAGCGCCGGCTGCACCAGGCCGACATCGAGCGGCTGTTGCAGGGTCTGTCGGACACGCAGCGCACGCAGCTGTTCGTGCGCATCACCGAACTCGTGCGGCGCACCACCGCGCTCGTCGACATCGCGAACCGGGTGTCCGATACGCTGTCGCTCGACGTGCTGTTTCCGCGGCTCATGGAGGTCGTCACCGAAACCCTCAACGTCGAGCGCAGCTCGCTGTTTCTGCACGACCCGGAAACCAGCCAGCTGTTTTCGCGCGTGATGCAGGGCAACAGCGTCGGCGAGATGCGGTTTCCGGCGGACATGGGCATCGCAGGCTCGGTGTTCGCGAGCGGCGTGGCCGAGATCATCGCGGACGCTTACGCGGACCCCCGGTTCAACCGCGGCGTGGACACGCGGACCGGCTTCCGGACCCGCAACATCCTGTGCGTGCCGATCCGCAACAAGAAACGCGAGGTGATCGGCATCACGCAGGCGCTGAACAAGCGCGAAGGGGCGTTCGACGACGAGGACCGGCAACTGCTGGAGGCGCTGTCGTCGCAGGCCGCCGCCGCGCTGGAAAACGCGCGCCTGTTCGAGAAGGTGGAGCGCGCGCAGCGCGAGGAGGCGGTGCTGCTCAACGTCGTGAGTTCCATCGCGTCCGAGATCCATCTCGACCCGCTGCTCGAGATGATTCTCGGTGCGGCGACGCAACTGCTCGACGCGGACCGCGGTTCGCTTTTCCTCTACGATCCGGCCGCGCACGAGCTCTTTTCCCGCATCGCGGGGGGCGTGGACGGGTCCGAAATCCGCCTGCCGGCGACGGCGGGCATCGTGGGCGAGTGTTTCTCCTCCGGCGCGCCCATCAGCATCGCCGATGCGTACCGGGATCCGCGCTTCAATCAGGCCGTGGACAAGGGCACCGGTTACCGCACGCGCAACATCCTGTGCATGCCGATCGCGACCGCCGGCGGCAGCAAGGTCGGCGTGATGGAAATTCTCAACAAGAGGGGCGGTTCCTTCAGCGCGGCCGACGAGCGGCGGCTCGCGGCGCTGTGCGCGCAGGCGGCGGTGTCGATAGAGAACGCGCAGTTGTTCGAGCAGATCAGCAATTCGCGCAACTACAATGAAAGCATCCTGCGCAGCATGAGCAACGGCGTGGTGACGCTCGATACCACGAATATCGTCAGCAAAATCAACGACGCCGCGCTGCGCATTCTCGGGCGCGCGGCGCCGGATACCATCAACCGGCCCGTGGCCGAAGTGTTCGGCGAGCGCAACGTCTGGGTGTCGAAGAGCCTCGACAAGGTGCTCGGCACCGGCCAGGTCGACAGCACGCTCGACACGGACCTGCTGATGGACCGCCGGGAGGCCGTCTCGGTCAACCTGACGGCGGTGCCGTTGCAGGACATGCGCGACCAGCGCATCGGTTCCATGCTCATCATGGAGGACGTCACGCGCGAGAAGCGCCTGCGCAACACCATGTCGCGCTACATGAGCAAGGCGGTCATGGACCAGTTGCTCGAAGGCGGTGAAGAAGGCGCGCTCGGCGGCACGAGCCGGGAGGTGAGCGTGCTGTTTTCCGACATCCGCGGCTTTACGACGATGTCGGAGCGGCTGGGCGCGCGCGAGACCGTGGCCATGTTGAACGAATATTTCACGGACATGGTGGATGTCGTGTTCGCACACAACGGCATACTCGACAAATACATCGGCGACATGATCATGGCCGTATTCGGCTCGGTGCGCGCGTCCGCGGAGGATGCCGATAACGCCGTGACGGTCGGCAGCCGCATGATGGTCGCGCTGCGGGATCTGAACGCGCGGCGGACGCGCGCCGGGCACGATCCGATCAGCATCGGCGTCGGGATCAGCACGGGAGACGTCGTCGCCGGCAGCATCGGCTCGCCCAAGCGCCTCGAGTACACGGTGATCGGCGACCGGGTCAATCTTGCCGAGCGGCTGCAGAATGCGAACAAGTATTACGGCACCGGAGTGCTTATCTGCGCGCCGACGGCGGCCAAGCTGAAGCGGGCGCCGGCGCTGCGCGAGCTCGACCTCATTCGCGTGCGCGGGATGCAGACCCCGGTGTCGATTCACGAGGTCATCGACCACCACGATCACCGGAGTTTTCCGTGTGCCGACGTGGTGCTGCCGGCATTCGCCGAGGGTCTCGCGCACTACCGCAACCGCTCGTGGTTCCGCGCCGCAAGGTGCTTTGCGGCGGCGCTGGAGGCGTGTCCGGGCGATCGTCCGTCGCGCCTGTACCGGGAGCGCTGTGAAATCTATCGCAAAGCGCCGCCGCCGGAATCGTGGGACGGCGTTTGGACGGTGCCCGGGGACTAGCCGGGCGCGCAACGATGACGATCGGAACCCTGCTTCGATGGACTGCGCGCGTGGCCGGCATGGCCGCGGTGGCGGCCGGGCCCGCGTCGGCGCAGCCGGCCTATCCGGTGAAGCCCATTCGCTTGATTTCGCCGTTCGCGGCAGGCGGCGGCAACGACGCATTCTGCCGGACGCTCGCGCCGAAGCTCTCCGAAAATCTGCGGCATCATCGGCGGCTGCACCTCGCCGTCGCGCTGGG
>CAZMBS010000147.1:0-8407 GCA_964564295.1 uncultured Streptomycetaceae bacterium | reverse complement strand
TGCCGATTTTCCAGGAACAGGTCATGCAGCTCGCGGTGGTCGCTGCCGGGTTCACGCCCGGCGAGGCGGACGAACTGCGGCGCTCGATGGCGGCGTGGCGCCGCAAGGGCGGGCTCGAGCATTTTCACGAACGTCTGATCCACGGCATGGAAAGCCGCGGCTACGCGCGCGCGTTCGCCGAGCAGATTTACCAGCAGATCTGCGGTTTCGGCGAATACGGTTTTCCCGAGTCGCATTCCGCGAGTTTCGCGCTGCTCGCATACGTATCGTGCTGGCTCAAGCATCACGAGCCGGCCGCGTTTCTCGCGGCGATGCTGAACAGTCAGCCGCTCGGCTTTTACGCGCCGTCCGTGCTGGTGCAGGACGCACGCCGGCATGGCGTCGACGTGCGCGCCGCCGACGTCACGGCAAGCGCCTGGGAATGCAGTCTCGAAGCCGGCGGCGCGGTGCGGCTCGGACTGCGGATGGTGCGGGGGCTCACGCAGGCCGGCGCGGCGCGCATCGGGGCGGCGCGCGCTGCGGCACCCTTTTCGGACGTTGCCGATCTTGCGCGCCGTGCCGCGCTGGACAGACGCGATGTGCGCAACCTCGCCTCGGCCGGCGCGCTGTCGGGGCTCTCCGGCCACCGTCGCAACGCCTGCTGGAATGCCGCGGGCATCGAACCGATGCCGTTGCTGCTGCGCGATGCTCCCGCCGCAGAAACCGCGCCGGACCTGGCGGCGCCGACCGAAGGCGAGGATATCGTCGCGGATTACCACAGCCTGGGCCTTACCCTGGGACGCCACCCGCTCGCGCTGCTGCGACCGCGCCTGCAACGCATGCGCCTGTCGCGGGCGGCCGACCTGCAGGCGCTCGTTCATGGCGCGCGCGGGCGCATGGCCGGCATCGTGACCTGCCGCCAGCGACCGGGCACCGCGAAGGGCGTTGTATTCGTCACGCTGGAAGACGAGACCGGTTACGTCAACGTGATCGTCTGGAACGCGCTGGTGGAACGGCAGCGTCGCGAACTGCTCGCCGCGAGGCTGCTCGGCGTGGACGGCGAAATCCAGCGCGAGGGCGACGTGCTGCACCTCGTCGCGCGCCGTCTCACCGATCACACCGCGTTGCTGGGCCGGCTTGCGACCGCATCGCGCGACTTCCATTAAGCCGCGCCGCTACTCGATTTTCGCTCCGCTGTCCTGCACGATCCTCGCCCACTTCGCCGCTTCGACTTTCAGAAAATCGAAAAACTGCTCCGGTGTGTTCTGAAAAGCCGGCTCCTGGCCGGCCACGGCCATGCTTTTCTGGAACGCCGGATTCCGCAGCATCCCCAGCAGGTCGCCGTGAAGCTTCAGCTGGATCCCGCGCGACAGGCCTTTCGGCGCCGCGATGCCGAACCAGGCGACCATCTCGTAGCCTTTGACACCCGCCTCGGCGATCGTCGGAACGTCCGGCAGGCTGGACCAGCGCCGGGCGCTCGTCACGCCCAGCGCCCGCAGCTTGCCGGAACGGATATGCGGCAACATGCCCGCGATACCCGGAAACCCCACCGTCACCTGCCCGGCCAGCAAATCCGCGGTGGCCGGCCCGCTGCCGCGATAGGGCACATGCGACATGTCGATGCCGGCCATTTTCGTGAACAGCGCGCCCGTCAGGTGCTGCGTGCTGCCGTTGCCTGAAGACGCATAATCCACCTGCCCCGGCCGCGCACGTGCGAACGCGATCAGGTCCTTCACCGACTTCGCGGGCAAGGAAGGATGCACGACCAGCACGTTGGGAGCGCTGGTGATCTGCGTCGCCGGCGTGAAGTCGTTCAACGCGTCGTATGCGAGCTTCTTGTGCAGCGCTGCGCTGACGAAATGCGTGTTGCTGATCATGAACAGGGTATAGCCGTCGGGAGCAGCGCGTGCCGCGAGCTCGGCCCCGATGGTCGATCCGGCGCCCGGACGATTCTCGACCACCACCTGTTGCCCGAACGCCTCGGACATGCGCTGTGCGAGTATGCGCCCCGGCACGTCGGCGGCGCCTCCAGCGGAAAACGGAATGATGAGGCGCACCGGCCGCGTCGGATATTGCTGCGCTCCAATGCCGGTCGAACCGCACGCGGCGAGCAGACCGATCGCGCACCACGACATCCTGTAGAGATTTGATTTCAATGGGATATTTCCTGGAAATTCGCCCGGACGGAAAACGGGCGCATCATAGCAGAATCCGGAATTGTCCCCGATCGACTGCAAGGAGTGTAACGATGACGACGGATTCAAAACTGATCCGGTTTCCCGGAACCACCGGCGCGATGCTCGCGGCGAGACTGGATCTCCCCGCGCAACCGCCGATCGCGTACGCGCTGTTCGCGCACTGCTTCACCTGCTCGAAAGACATGCTGGCGGCGGCCCGGGTCAGCGCCGCGCTGACCGCGCGCGGATTCGGCGTGCTGCGGTTCGACTTCACCGGCCTCGGCGGCAGCGAAGGCGATTTCGCCGATACCAATTTTTCGTCGAACGTCGGCGACCTGGTGGCGGCCGCCGGCTGGCTGCGCGCGCAGCATCAGGCGCCGAAAGTCATCATCGGACACAGTCTGGGCGGCGCCGCCGTTCTTGCCGCGGCGCCGGAAATTCCGGAAACCCGGGCCGTCGCGACGATCGGCGCGCCGTTCGATCCCGCGCACGTGACGCACCTGCTTGCCCCCGCGGTGACCGAAATCACGGCAGCCGGCGAAGCGGAGGTGATGCTGGCGGGGCGCACGTTCCGCATCAAGCGGCAGTTGCTGGACGACCTCGACAGTCAGCGCAGCGCCGAGCGCATCGCACGCCTGGGCAGGGCCCTGCTGATATTCCACTCCCCGCGCGATACGACCGTCGACATCGAAAATGCCGCGCGCATCTTCACTGCCGCGAAACATCCGAAGAGTTTCGTTTCGCTCGACACCGCGGACCATCTGCTGACGCGGCGGGAAGACGCCGAGTACGTGGCATCCGTCATCGCGGCCTGGGCGGGCCGGTACGTCGGCGCGCCGGCAGCACCGGACCCGGCAGTGGCTGCGCGCGACGTCGTCACCGTCGTCGAAACGCGTGAAGGCCGGTTTACACAGCAAATCAGCGTGGGGCCGCACCGGCTGCGCGCCGACGAACCTTCCGGCGCCGGCGGGCTCGACAGCGGGCCGACGCCGTACGATCTGCTGCTCGCGGGCCTGGGAGCCTGCACGTCGATGACCGTGCGTATGTACGCAGACCAGAAACAGTGGCCAGTGGACCGTGTCACCGTGCGCCTTCGCCACGAAAAAATTCATGCGGCCGATTGCGCGGAGTGTGAAACGAAGGACGGCAAGATTGACCGTATCGAGCGCGACATTGTGCTGGAGGGCGCACTGGACGACGCCCAACGCGCGCGGCTGCTGGAAATCGCGAACCGGTGCCCGGTGCATCGCACGCTGCACTCGGAGGTGCTGATCCCCACGCGGCTTGTGCCCTGACCCGCATGCTGAAGCTGCGCGCGGTGTCCAAGTCGTACGGCGCGCGTGCGCTGTTTCGCGACGTATCGCTGGCCCTCGAACCCGGACACGTCGCCGCGATCACGGGAGAATCCGGCAGCGGTAAGTCGACATTGCTCAACATCGTCGCAGGGCTCGAGCCGCCGGACACGGGTGCCGTGTCGATCGAGGGTATCGATGTCGCCGCGCTCGACGACGATGCCCGCACGTTGTTGCGGCGCAAGCGCATGGGTTTCGTGTTTCAGGCCATGCATCTGCTGCCGCACCTGACGGTGTCCGACAACGTCGCGCTGCCGCTGCACCTTGCGCGCGTTCCGGCCCCGGATATCGGGCACCGTGTCCGCGATGGCCTGCGCGCGGTGGAGATGGAAAGGTTTGCCGCCTGCTATCCCCGGGAACTGTCGGGCGGCGAACAGCAGCGCGCCGCCATCGCACGGGCATTGATACACCGGCCTGCGCTCGTCCTGGCAGATGAACCGACGGGCAGCCTCGATGCGCGCAACGCCGATACGGTGCTGGGACTGTTGTGCCGGCAAGTGAAACAGTACGGCGGCGCGGGACTGTTGGTAACCCACTCCGCCGTCGCGGCCGCGCGGGCGGACAGCGTGCATGTATTGACGCCCGACGGCTTGCTGCAACCGGGAAGCTGAACAAGCCATGCACGCGGTGTGGCTGGCCGTCAGCGGCGGACTCTGGCGCGACAATCCGGGCCGGCTCGTGCTTGCTGTGCTCGGAATCGCGCTGGGCGTCGCACTCGGGACTGCGGTGCATCTCGTCAATGCGAGCGCCGCCAACGATTTTGGCATGGCGGTACGCCGGATCGCGGGCGATGCCGATCTCGTCATCAAGGGTTCGCGCGCGGGGTTCCCGGAAAACGTTTACCCGCGAATCGCCCGCATGCCGGAAGTGCGTGCTGCCAGTCCTGCAATCGAAGTTACCGTCGCCATGGCCGGTAGCGCCGACGCTGTTCGTCTGCTCGGCCTCGATCCGCTGCGAGCGTCACCGCTGCAACCCGCACTGATACATGCGATCGGCCGTGACGCGATCCGCCTCCTGGAAGGAGATGCGGTCGTGCTGTCACACGCTGCGGCAGAACGTCATGGCTTGCGCGCCGGTGATGATTGGGCATTTCAAGTCGGGGTGAATAAAACATCCTTAAAAATCATAAAGATACTATCCCCAGACGTATTTCGGGACGCCGTCGCGATTGCCGATATCGCAACCGTGCAGTGGCGGCTCGAGCGCCTGGGACGTTTGAATCGCATCGATGTTCAGTTACAGCCGGGCGCCGACGTTTCCGCGGTTGCCCGGCGCTTGCAACAGGACTATCTGCCGCCCGGCGTCGACGTAGCCACGCCCGGCGCTGAAGCCGGCCGCGCCGAGTCGCTGTCGCGTGCTTATCGGGTGAACTTGAACATGCTGTCCCTGGTCGCGCTGCTGACCGGCGCTTTTCTGGTCTTTGCGACGCAGGTTGTGTCGGGGCTGCGCCGTCGCACGCAATTCGCGCTGCTGCGAGCCCTGGGCATCACTCGCGCGCAGCTGACCGGGCTGCTGGTCGCCGAGGGCGCGTTGATCGGCGCCGTCGGCGCGACGCTGGGAACCGCCGCGGGCACCCTGCTCGCCGCCACCATTCTGAAGAGGATCGGTGGCGATCTCGGCGCAGGATACTTTCCCGCGATCGAGCCCGCGCTGCATCTGGATCCGGCAGGACTCGCGCTGTTCGCGTTCCTCGGCCTGGTATTCGCGATGGCCGGCGCGTTGTTTCCGGCACTGGAAGCCGGGCGCAGCCCGCCTGCCCGCGCGCTGCGTGCGGGTGATGAGAATGCCGCGCTCGCGGTTTACGGATCGCTTCCCGTCGGAGTCGTGCTGCTGCTCTGTGGCTGCGCGCTGTTGTTCGTTCCCCCACTGGATGGACTGCCGGTCGCGGCCTATGTATCGATAGCGTGCCTCGTGACCGGAACCGTGATGCTGATGCCGGCAACCGCGGCGCTCGTGCTGCGTCAGATTCCGCTGCCCGGACACCCCGGCTTCGCGCTTGCGCTGGCGCAACTGCGCGCCGCGCCGCGGCTTGCCGCGGTCAGCGTCGCAGCGATCGTCGCAAGTTTCAGTCTCATGGTTGCCATGCTGATCATGGTGGCGTCGTTCCGCACGTCGCTCGACTCGTGGCTTGGGCACATGCTGCCGGCGGACCTGTACGTACGCGCGACGCGCGCCGGCGAATCCGGGTTCCTCAACGCGACGAATCAGGCTGTCGTCGCGGGCGTTCCGGGAATCCGCGAGGTGCAGTTCGTTCGTGTCCAGACCCTGCACCTGCGCGCCGACCGGGTACCTATTACGCTGATCGCACGTTCGATGCCCCCGGATCGTGCGGCGGACGTGCTGCCGATGGTGGCCGAGGCCGCAGGGGAAATTATCGCCAATCATCGACCGGTCTGGATTTCGGAGATCGCAGCGCAGTTGCTCGGCTGGAAACCGGGAACCGTGGTCGAGTTGCCTTTGGCCGACCGGACCATCCGGTTCGGCGTTGCCGGTGTCTGGCGCGATTACGTTCGGCAAAACGGGGCGATCGTGCTCGACCATGCACAGTACGTGCTGCTGACCGGCGATGGACTGGTCAACGAAGCCGCGCTGTGGGTCGAGCCCGGCGTCGCTCCGGCGGACGCGGCGCTGCGGCTGCGCAGTGCGTTGCCATCCGATTCGCGCATCGAGATCGCGGAAAACCGGGAGATCCGCGACCGATCCCTTGCCACGTTCGACCGCACGTTCTCGATCACGTACGCTCTGGAGATCATCGCGGTGGTCATCGGTGTCTTCGGTGTCAGTACGGGCTTCAGCGCCCGCATCCTCGCGCGTCGCCGGGAATTCGCCGTGCTGCGGTTCCTGGGCATGACCGCGCGGGAGATCCGCGCGATGCTCGCTTGCGAGGCAGCATTGATCGCGTTGATCGGCATTGCGGCCGGCATGCTGCTCGGCGGCGCGATCGGCTGGATACTGATCCACGTCGTCAACTGGCAGTCGTTTCACTGGAGCATGGACCTTGACGTGCCGTGGCTGACGGTAGCCGGACTCGGTGCAAGCCTCATCGCAGCCGCCGTGCTTGCGGTGCTCATGAGCGCGCGGCATGCAGCCGGCGAGAGCGCGGTCATGGCCGTGCGCGACGACTGGTGAGCGCAATGCCGCGGAACAAGCCCGGTTCAATATTGCACGTGCGCAGGCGACTGCTCGGCACGTTGGCCGCCCTTTCCGCGTCGCCGTCGGTGCTGGTGGACGCAGCCGCGCAATCCGGGGCCGGGCCGGCATCTCCGCCCGTGGTGCCGGGATACCGGCTGGCGTTCCCGGAAGACGAAGGAAGCCACCCCGCATTTCGTCTCGAATGGTGGTACGTCACGGGATGGCTCTCGGCCGGCGCGCAGCCGCTGGGTTTCCAGATTACGTTTTTCCGCGCCCGGCCGCATCTGCAGCACGAGAACCCCAGCCTGTTCGCCGCGCGACATCTCGTCATCGCGCATGCCGCGATTTCCGATCCACGGCACGGGCGGCTCCTGCACGAGCAGAAAATCGCGCGCGCCGCGTTGGGGCTCGCCGGCGCGGAATCCGGACGGACACACGTCTGGCTCGATCAGTGGTCCATCGCGCAGCAGGACCGGACATACCGCGCCCGCATCGCAGGCAGGGATTTTTCGCTCGCGCTGGATTTTTCGGCTTCCACGCCGCCGTTGTTGCATGGCGAGAACGGTTTCAGCCGCAAAGGTCCGCACGTGGAATCGGCGAGCTACTACTACAGTCTGCCGCAACTGCGCGTGGCGGGCACGGTGCGCCACGGGGGACAACTCGCATCGGTGAACGGCACGGCGTGGCTCGACCACGAATGGTCGTCCAGTTATCTCGACAAACGAGCCGCCGGTTGGGACTGGATCGGCATCAATCTCGAGGGCGGCGGCGGATTGATGGCGTTCCGGATGCGCGACGCGCAAGGCCATGCCGTTTGGGCCGGTGCCACGTGGAGAACGGCTGAAGCGACGCGGGTGTTCCGGCCTTGGGAAGTGCGTTTTGACCCGTTGCGCTCATGGCGTTCGCCGCGGACGGGAACCGCGTACCCGGTGAGCTTCCGCATCACGCTCGGTTCAGCGTCGATCTCGATCGAACCCTTGATGGACGACCAGGAACTGGATGCGCGCGCATCGACCGGAACGATTTATTGGGAAGGCGCGGTGCGGGCGACTCGCAACGGACAACCCGCTGGCAAGGGATATCTCGAGCTGACAGGCTACTGGCGGCCGTTATCGCTTTAACGGCAAACACGCGCAAATGAGAAAGCCCCGCAAGCGGGGCTTTCTCGCGCCGGTTGGTTCCGGCGCCGTGCCACCATAGAGCGGCCCGTTGGAAGAACGGCATTTCACCGCCCCGAATCCACACCGGATGCCGGCATATGACCGGCTTCCAAGCCTCCGATATCCGGACGGTCGCCCGGACGTTCGAAACCTCGTGCCGGGTACCCGGCTCGAGGCGGCTCGCGTGAATCTGCGCCCATTGTTCGCCCGCGTTTACCGCAAGTCAATACGGTAAAGCGACCGTTCGTCAGCCCGCGCTCGTACCGTTTGCCAGGTTCATGCGGCAACATCCTGTTTTTCCGCGGGTTCCGCTTTATCGAACACGATGCCGCCCTTGCGAACCCCCACGCGTATGCAGTCCTTCGCCGCGAATCCGCCTTCCAGTATTGCTTTTGCGAGCGGATTCTCGATGCGCGCCTGGATCGCGCGCTTCAGCGGCCGCGCCCCATACACCGGATCGAAACCGGCGCTCGCCACCTCGGCCACGGCCGCATCGCTCAGTTCAATTTTCATGTCCATCGCGGCAAGCCGCTTTTCGAGATAGGCAATCTGGATCCTGGCGATGGACCGGATGTGCTTCTCGTCGAGCCCGTGGAATACCACGATT
>CAZMBS010000146.1:0-8461 GCA_964564295.1 uncultured Streptomycetaceae bacterium | reverse complement strand
TGCACCATCTGGATCTCACATCGAAGGCCGACACCAACATGCGCGCGCTGTCGGGCGGCATGAAGCGCCGGGTGCTGGTCGCGCAGGCGCTCGTCCACAAGCCGCCGGTCATCGTGCTCGACGAGCCCACCGCCGGGGTCGACGTGGAGCTGCGGCACGCGCTGTGGACCTTCATCCGGCGCCTCAACCGGGACGGCCACACCATCGTGCTGACGACGCATTACCTGGAGGAGGCCGAGGCGCTGTGCGGCCGCATGGCGATGCTCAAGCAGGGCCGCGTGGTCGCGCTCGACACGACGCGCAATCTGCTCGCGAAGCACTCGGGCTGCTACATCGAACTGCGCCTCGACCCGGACACGCTCCCCGAGGCCATGCGCGCGCTGGTGGTGCTGCGGCGCGAAGACGGCGGCTACCGGCTCGGCCTGAAAAGCTACATCGAGGTCGAGAACGTGCTTGCGACGCTGCGCAGCACGGGCGTGCGCGTGACGGAAATGGAAGTCATGCAGCCCGACCTCGAGGAGGTGTTCGTGCAGATCATGCAGAACGCATGAACACGCCATGACCGGCTTTTTCACGCTGTTTTACAAGGAGTGGCTGCGCTTCTGGAAGGTGAGCGTGCAGACGGTGCTCGCGCCGGTGCTGACGGCGCTGCTGTACCTGCTCGTATTCGCGCACACGCTGCGCGGGCACGTCGAGGTGTTTCCGGGCGTCGAGTACACGGTGTTTTTGATTCCCGGGCTTGCGATGATGTCGATACTGCAGAACGCGTTCGCGAACAGCTCGTCGAGCCTCATGCAGTCCAAAATGCAGGGCAACATCGTGTTCGTCCTGCTGCCGCCGCTGTCGCATCTGGAGTTTTTCGCGGCCTACCTGCTCGCGGCCATGGCGCGCGGGGTCATCTGCGGCGCCGGGGTGTTCGCGGCCACGGTCTGGTTCATCGATCTGCCGTTTGCGCACCCGTTGTGGATACTGGCGTTCGCGGTTTCCGGCGGCGCCGTGATGGCCGCGTTCGGCATCATCGCCGGCATGCATTCGAGCAAGGTGGACGAGCTCTCGGTGTTCACCAATTTCATCATCCTGCCGCTCACGTTTCTGTCGGGCGTGTTCTACTCGATCCACTCGCTGCCGCCGTTCTGGCAGTCGGTGTCGCACCTCAACCCGATTTTCTACATGATCGACGGCTTCCGGTACGGCTTCTTCGGGCAGTCCGACGTGTCGCCGTGGCTGTCGATCGCGATTGTCGCCGCGAGTTTTTTCGCCGTATCATTGGCCACGCTGTGGCTGATCCGCCGCGGCTACAGGCTGCGCCACTGAACCCCCGATCGAGGACATCCGCAACATGGTCACGCCGGAAAACGTCAGGGAGTACATCGCCGCCGGGCTCGACTGCCGGCACGTCGAGGTGACCGGTGACGGCCACCATTTCGAGGCCGTCATCGTGAGCGAGCTGTTTCGCGGCAAGTCGAAGGTGCAGCAGCATCAGCTGGTCTATCGCGCGCTCGGCGACCGCATGCGCGAGGAAATACACGCGCTGTCGATGAAGACGCTGCGTCCCGAGGAATGGCAGGGTTGAGCGGCGGCGCGCCCGCGCATGGATAAGCTCGTCATCGACGGCGGAGTGCCGCTCGTCGGCGAAACCGCCATTTCCGGAGCGAAGAACGCGGCGCTGCCCATCCTCTGCGCGTCGTTGCTGACCGCGGAGCCGCTGCGCGTGCGCAACGTTCCGCATCTGCACGACGTGACGACGATGATCCGCCTGCTCATGCAGATGGGCGTCGCGATATCGGTCGACGAGAAGATGGGTGTGGAATTGCGCGCGGCGGCGATCGGCGACCCGACCGCGCCCTACGACCTGGTGAAGACCATGCGCGCGTCGGTACTCGTGCTGGGCCCGCTCGTTGCGCGCTGCGGTGAAGCGCGCGTGTCGATGCCCGGCGGCTGCGCGATCGGGCTGCGTCCCGTGGACCAGCACGTGAAGGGGCTGCAGGCGATGGGCGGGACGATCAGCATGGAGCACGGGTACATGCTCGCCCGCGCGGGCCGGCTGAAGGGCGCGCGCATCTGCATGGATCTCGTGACCGTGACCGGCACCGAGAACCTCATGATGGCGGCCACGCTCGCCGCCGGCACGACGGTCATCGAAAATGCCGCGCGCGAACCCGAGATCGTCGACCTCGCGGAATGCCTGAACGCCATGGGCGCCCGCGTGCGGGGACACGGCAGCGACACCATCACGATCGACGGGGTCGGGCATCTGCACGGGGCGGAATACAGCGTGATGCCGGACCGGATCGAAACCGGAACCTTCCTCGCCGGCGCTGCGGCGACCGGCGGAGACGTGCGGCTCACGGGCGCGCGCCCCGGCACGCTCGACGCCGTGCTCGACAAGCTGCGCGAGACCGGCGCGCGCGTGGAGACGGGCGACGACTGGGTGCGCCTGAAGGCGAACGGCGCGCTGAAGGCGGTCGGGTTGCGCACGGCGCCGTATCCCGCGTTTCCGACCGACATGCAGGCGCAGTTCATGACGCTGAACAGCATCGCGCAGGGCACGGCGCTCGTGACGGAGACCATCTTCGAGAACCGCTTCATGCACGTGCAGGAGCTGAAGCGGCTCGGCGCCGACATCGAAGTCGAAGGCAATACCGCCGTCGTGAAGGGTGTGCCGCATCTTGACGGCGCGACCGTGATCGCGACCGATCTGCGCGCCTCCGCGTGTCTTGTGCTCGCCGGTCTCGTTGCGCGCGGCACGACCACGATAGACCGTGTGTACCACCTCGACCGCGGCTACGAACGCATCGAGGAAAAACTCTCGAAGCTCGGCGCGCGGATCCGGCGCGTGCGGTGACCGCCCGTCGTTACAGAGGGAAATCCAGTTCGCGCTGGTGCCGCAGCGCCAGGATTCTCACCACATCCTTGGCAGGCACGAAGCGATACACCGCGACGTAGCCGGTGCGGCCATACGAAATTACGAATTCGCGCAAGTCTCCGATAACTCGTCGGCCGGCGAAGGGATGCTCGGCCAGCATTTCGACAGCGCCGCGGATCGCTGATACGGCGGCCAGCGCGGCCCCGGGGTCGTGTTCGGAGAGAAATTCGAACAGGCGCTCCAGGTCGTCGAGCGCGCGCGAGGCGTAAATTATCCGCGCCACGCTTTGGGCCGGGCGGCTTTTCCGTTTCGGGCAAGGCGCTCGATCCAGGCATGCACATCTTCCGCCGCGTAAACTTCGCCTCCGTTCTCGATGTCCCGATCCGCAGCGAGCGCCTGCTTCACGAAATCGCGGTAGCGTTCTTCGCGCTCCACTTCGCGTTCGATCGCCTTGATCATGAGCCCATGAGAGGAAAGCCCGGTTTCCTTGGCGAGTCGCGTGACGCGAGCCTTCAGTTTCTCGGGGAGCTTTAGCGCGGTTGGAGTGTTCATGCGTGTGTCCGGCAGTTAGGTAGCACTATCGTAATACCGTCCTTGGAAACCGGCAAGCAACAACAGGAAGCTGCCGGCAGCGGCTTTTCGGTGGCTTGAAAGTGCCTTGCATCGGCTGCCGTGGGGGAATCCGCAAGTTGACGCCCCGAGCGGCGCGAACCGATTCCGGATTGCCTGCGCCAGGTGGCGCGCGGCGCGGCGCTTACCCCTGCGACGCGGTGAGTCCGAGATCGGCTCCATAGGAATTGCCCGGCTGGTGAAACGCCACCGGGCCGTCGGGCAGTCCGCGAATGAACTGCTTCACGAAGGGGTCGTCGGAGACCTTGATTTCGGCGGTCGGGCCGTGCGCGACGACGACGCCCTCGGAAATGAAATAGACGTAATCGATCACCTTCAGCGCTTCCTGCGCGTCGTACGACACGACGATCGAGGTCACGCCGAGCGCGTCGTTCAGTCGCCGGATCAGGTTGCCGATGACGGTGCACGAAATCGGATCGAGCCCGGAGAACGGCTCGTCGTACATGATGAGGCGCGGGTCGAGCGCGATCGCGCGCGCAAGCCCCACGCGGCGCGCCATGCCGCCCGACAGCTCCGAGGGCATGAGCCGTGCCGCGCCGCGCAAACCCACGGCCGAGAGCTTCATCAGCACGAGGTCGTTGATCATGTCCTCGGGGAGATCGGTCTTTTCGCGCATCTGGAACGCGATGTTCTCGAACACCGACAGATCGGTGAACAGCCCCCCCTGCTGGAACTGCATGCCCATTTTCCGGCGCAGCGCGAACAACTGGTCGCGGGATATGGCGTTCACGGTTTCGCCCATCACGCGTATGGTGCCGCGCGCCGGCCGCAACTGTCCGCCGATGAGCCGCATCAGCGTGGTTTTGCCGCAACCCGAGGCGCCCATGATCCCGACCACGCTGCCGCGCGGAATCGCCATATTCACGCCGCGAAAAATCCGGTTCGCGCCGTACGAAAACGCGAGGTCCTGAATTTCAACAATGTTTTCAGTGCTCATCGGGCGGCGCATGCGAGGGTTTGTGGGCACAGTTTACCAAGCGGCGGCACGCATGCGCGCCGCCGCGAACCGGGTGCGCGCGGTGCAATTACCGTAAACCATTGTTTTTATTCAACTTCCTTTGCATTCTTTCCCGGATCTGCGTTACAATATCGGTTTTTCCGACCGTTCCGTCCGACCGTGATCACCATAGCGCTGTCCAAGGGCCGGATTTTCGACGAGACGCTGCCGTTGCTCGCGGGCGCCGGTATCGTCGCTCGCGAAAATCCCGAGGCGTCGCGCAAGCTCATCATCGCGACCAACCGCCGCGGCGTGCGGCTCGTGATCGTGCGCGCGAGCGATGTGCCGACCTACGTGCAGTACGGCGCCGCCGATCTCGGGGTCGCCGGCAAGGATGTGCTCGGCGAGCACGGCGGGCAGGGCCTGTACCAGCCTCTGGATCTGAACATCGCGCGCTGCCGCATGGTGGTTGCCGTGCGCGACGGCTTTGATTACCGGCGCGCGGTGCGCCAGGGCGCGCGCTTGCGGGTCGCCACCAAGTACGTGCAAACCGCGCGCGAGCATTTCGCAGCGAAGGGGGTGCACGTCGACCTTATCAAGCTGTACGGTTCGATGGAGCTTGCACCGCTCACGGGGCTCGCCGATGCGATCGTCGATCTCGTGAGCACCGGCGGCACGCTGCGCGCCAACGGGCTGATTGCCGTGGAGGACATCGCGCCGGTCAGCTCGCGGCTTATTGTGAACCAGGCCGCGCTCAAGCTGAAGCGCGGGGCGATCCAGCCGATACTCGACGCGTTCGCGAAGGCCGTTCGATGATCGCGATCCGGCGCTTGCGCACCTCGGCACCCGAGTTCGACTCGGCGCTCGACCGGGTGCTTGCATTCGAATCGGCGCAGGATCCGCAGGTCGACGCGACGGTGGCCGAGATACTCGCGGACGTCAGGCGGCGCGGCGATGCGGCCGTGCTCGACTACACGCGGCGGTTCGATCGCGTCGAGGCTGCGTCGGTGAGTGCGCTCGAAGTGCCGCCGGAAGACCGGGATGCCGCGCTTGCCGCGCTGCCCGCCGTGCGACGCGATGCGCTGATCGCGGCCGCCGGGCGCGTGCGCGCTTTTCACGAGCGACAGCGCACGGAATCGTGGCACTACCAGGACGCCGACGGCAACGAACTCGGCCAGCAGGTCACGCCGCTCGACCGCGTCGGGATCTACGTGCCGGGCGGCAAGGCCGCGTACCCGTCGTCGGTGCTGATGAATGCGTTGCCCGCGAAGGTGGCCGGCGTGCGGGAAATCATCATGACCGTGCCGACTCCGGGCGGCGAACGGAATCCGCTGGTGCTCGCCGCCGCGGCGATCGCCGGCGTGGATCGCTTGTTCACGATCGGCGGCGCGCAGGCCATCGCAGCGCTCGCCTACGGCACGAAAACCGTGCCGGCGGTGGACAAGATCGTCGGCCCCGGCAACGCCTACGTCGCCGCGGCAAAGCGCCGCGTCTTCGGCGTGGTCGGCATCGACATGGTCGCCGGACCCTCCGAGATTCTGGTGATCTGCGACGGCAGGACCGATCCCGACTGGATCGCGATGGATCTTTTTTCGCAGGCCGAGCACGACGAGCTCGCGCAGGCGATCCTGCTCGCGCCCGATGCGGCGTTTCTGGACGCGGTGGCGGCGTCGATCGAGCGTCAGTTGCGCGACATGCCGCGCGGCGATGTGATCCGCGCGTCGCTGGCCGGGCGCGGGGCGCTCATCGAGGTGCGCGATCTCGACGAGGCGTGCGCGCTCGCGAACCGCATTGCGCCGGAGCACCTCGAACTGTCGGTCGAGGCTCCGGAGCAGTGGTTGCCGAAAATCCGCCATGCGGGCGCGATATTCATGGGCCGCTACACCTCCGAAGCGCTGGGGGACTACTGCGCCGGTCCCAATCACGTGCTGCCGACGTCGCGCTCCGCGCGTTTTTCGTCGCCGCTGGGCGTGTACGATTTCCAGAAGCGCTCGAGCGTAATTCGCGTATCTCGCGACGGCGCGCAGGTGCTCGGCCGTATTGCCGCCGAACTCGCGCGTGGCGAGGGCCTGCCCGCGCACGCGAAATCCGCGGAATACCGCATGAAGCCGTAGCCGCATCGTGTCCCCGCGTCCCGAAGACATCATCCGCGGCGAGATCCTCGCGCTGAAGGCCTATCATGTTCCCGATGCGTCGGGCATGGTCAAGCTCGACGCGATGGAAAATCCCTACCGGTTGCCGCAGGAGCTGCGCGACAGCATCGCGGCGCTCGCGGCGCGCGCCGAACTCAACCGCTATCCCGATCCCGGCGCCGCGCGCCTCAAGGCGCGCCTGCGCGAGACGCTCGCGATTCCGGACGGCGCGGGCCTGCTGCTCGGCAACGGCTCCGACGAAATCATCCAGATGATCGTCCTCGCGACGGCCAGACCCGGCGCCGTGGTGATGAGCGTGGATCCGACGTTCGTGATGTTCCGCATGATCGCCACCTGCTGCGGCGTGCGCTACGTCGGCGTGCCGTTGCGGTCCGACTACACGCTCGATGCCGACGCATTCGTCCATGCGATGTCCGAGCACCGTCCCGCGGTGGTATTCATCGCGTATCCGAACAATCCGACCGGCGATCTGTTCGATGCGTCGGCGCTGGAGCGCGTGCTGCGCGCGGCGCCGGGGCTCGTGGTCGTCGACGAGGCCTACCATGCGTTTGCCGGCCGCAGCGTTCTGCCGCGGCTCGCGGATTACCCGAACGTGCTCGTGATGCGCACGCTGTCGAAGCTGGGTCTCGCGGGGCTGCGGCTGGGCCTGCTTGCGGGCGCGCCGGGCTGGCTCGATGCGATCGACAAGGTGCGGCTCCCGTATAATGTCAACGTGCTTACGCAGGCGGTCGCGGAACTCGTGTTGCAGCACGCCGGCGAACTCGATGCGCAGGCTGCCGCGATCCGCGGCGAGCGGTCGCGACTTGCCGCGGCCCTGGCGGGCGTTCCCGGCACCGTCGTGTTTCCGAGTCAGGCCAATTTCATCCTGTTCCGCGTTCCCGCGGCGACCGCGGCGTTCGGCGCGTTGCGGCAGCGCGGCGTGCTCGTGAAGAACCTCGACGGATCGCACCCCATGCTCGCGGACTGCCTGCGCGTGACCGTGGGCACGCCCGACGAGAACAACCGGTTTCTGGACGCGCTGCGGCAGGCCGTCAACGCCTGAGCGTCCGGATCGTTTTCCGCAGAAGGGAGCCTACACATGTCGAAGCGTTCGGCGCAGGTCCATCGCAACACGCAGGAGACGCAGATCAGCGTCAAGCTCGATCTCGACGGCAGCGGCCGCGCCAAGCTCGCCACCGGCGTCGCGTTTCTCGACCACATGCTCGACCAGGTCGCGCGCCACGGCGTGTTCGATCTCGAGGTCAGGGCGAAGGGCGATCTCGACATCGACGCGCACCACACGGTGGAGGACATCGGGATCACGCTCGGCCAGGCGTTCGCGAAAGCGGTCGGCGACAAGAAGGGCGTGCGCCGCTACGGGCATGCGTACGTGCCGCTCGACGAGGCGCTGACGCGCGTGGTGGTCGACCTGTCGGGTCGCCCGGGTCTCGAGATGGGCGTGAAGTTCACGCGCGCGCGCATCGGAGAATTCGACGTGGACCTGGTGCGCGAATTTTTTCAGGGCTTCGTGAACCATGCGCTCGTCACGCTGCACGTGGACAATCTGAAGGGCGTCAACGCGCATCACCAGGCGGAAACGGCGTTCAAGGCCTTCGGGCGCGCGCTGCGGATGGCCGTGGAGTTCGACCCGCGCGTGAAGGGCGTGCCGTCGACCAAGGGCAAGCTGTAGGGTCGCACGCGCATGGCCACGATCGCCGTCATCGACTATGGCATGGGCAACCTGCGCTCGGTCGCGAAGGCGATCGAGCACGTCGCGCCCGGGTCCGCGGTGCAGGTCACCAGCGACCCGGCGGCGGTGCTTGCCGCGGACCGCGTGGTGTTCCCGGGACAGGGCGCGATGCCCGACTGCATGCGGGAGCTCGACGCGCGCGGCCT
>CAZMBS010000145.1:0-8483 GCA_964564295.1 uncultured Streptomycetaceae bacterium | reverse complement strand
TGTTTGTCGCCACGGCAAACACGCAGAACATTCCGCCGGCGCTGCTCGACCGCATGGAAGTCATACGTCTTTCGGGCTACACCGAGGACGAAAAGGTGCATATCGCGCAGCAGCATCTGCTGCCGAAACTCATGACCAATCACGGGCTCAAGCCGGCGGAACTCGCGGTGTCGGAGTCCGCGGTGCGCGACATCATCCGCTACTACACCCGCGAGGCCGGCGTGCGCGCGCTCGAGCGCGAACTCTCGAAGATCTGCCGCAAGGTCGTGAAGGAACTCGTCAAGGCCGGCGCGGACCGCAAGGTTTCCGTGTCGGCGCGCAACCTCGACAAGTACCTCGGCGTGCGTCGCTACACGTTCGGCATGGCCGAGAAGAAAAATCAGGTCGGGCAGGTCAACGGCCTTGCGTGGACCGAGGTCGGCGGCGAACTGCTGACTATCGAGGCCGCGATGATGACGGGCAAGGGCAAGATGACCACCACCGGGAAACTCGGCGAGGTGATGCAGGAGTCGGTGCAGGCGGCGCTGTCGGTCGTGCGCAGTCGTTCGCAGCGGCTGGGCATTCCGACCGACTTTTATCAGAAGAACGACATTCACATCCACCTGCCCGAAGGCGCGACGCCCAAGGACGGACCAAGCGCGGGCATCGGCATATCGACCGCGATGGTGTCCGCGCTGACCGGGATTCCGGTGCGCGCGGACGTCGCGATGACCGGCGAGATCACGCTGCGCGGCGAGGTGCTGCCGATCGGCGGACTCAAGGAGAAGCTGCTCGCGGCACACCGCGGCGGCATCAAGACGGTGCTGATTCCGGAGGAGAACGTGAAGGATCTCGCGGAGATTCCGGACAACGTCAAGAACCGGCTCGACATCCATCCGGTCAAATGGATCGACCAGGTGTTCGACATGGCGCTCGAGCGCAAGCCCGAGCCGTTGCCCGAGCCGGCGGAAGTGAAGTTGCCGCCGGTTGCCGAGAATCCCGCCGCGCCGACCGCGATCAAGCACTGAAGCCGCGGCAGTCTGGAAAGCGCGGCGTCGATACGGTAGAATCGCGCCCTCGGATCGGGTGCTTAGCTCAGCTGGTAGAGCGTCGCCCTTACAAGGCGAATGTCGGCGGTTCGATCCCGTCAGCACCCACCATGAAGGACATCGGAGTGGTAGTTCAGTTGGTTAGAATACCGGCCTGTCACGCCGGGGGTCGCGGGTTCGAGTCCCGTCCACTCCGCCAGTTTTGGAAATAAGGCGAACCGGGTTCGCCTTTTTCTTTGGGTTCGATGCCGGGCCATCTCTCTCGGGTAAACCATGTTTGATTTTGTCGCCAAGCACAAGAAGGCCATCATGATCGGGCTGTTCGTCCTGATCATTCCGCCGTTTGCGATGTTCGGCATCGATTCGTATTTTCGCGGAACCGACATGGGGCAGTCGGTCGCGATGGTCGGGGACTACCGCATTTCGGCGCACGAATTCAACCGCGCGCTGAGCGAGCGCCAGGACGCGGTCCGCCAGATGATGGGCGGGCGCGCGGATGCCGCGCTGCTCGACAGCCCGGAACTGCGGTTCTCGGTCATCGAAGCGCAGGTACGCGAGCGCATCCTGGTGGACCAGGCGCTGCGCCTCGGCATCACGGTCACCGACCAGCAATTGCAGAACGTGGTGAGCGAGGTGCCGACGTTCAGGGACGGAGACAGGTTTTCGTACCAGCGTTACGAGGAAATCCTGCGCCAGCAGGGCATGTCGCCGCTCATGTTCGAGAACCGCATCCGGCAGGAAATGCTGACGCGCCAGCTCTCGGAGCTGTTCACCGGATCCGCATTCGTGTCGCGCGCGGCGGCCGCCCGGCTCGTGCAGCTCTCCGAGCAGCAGCGCGAAGTGAGCCAGTTCACGATACCCGCGGACCGGTTTCTCGCGCAGGTCAAGCTGGAGCCCGATGCGCTGCGCAAGCATTACGACGGGCGACAGGACGACTTCCGGATACCCGAGCAGGTCCGGGTCGAATACGTGATCCTGTCGGCCGACACGCTGTCGCAGCAGGCCACGCTCAATCCGGACGAGGTGCGCAAGCACTACGAAAGCCGGCGGGCCGAGTACGAGGTGAAGGAAACGCGCCAGGCGAGCCACATCCTCATTGCGGCCGAGGCGAGCGGGCCGCCCGAGGCGCGCAAGAAGGCGCTTGCCGCGGCTCAGGACATCTACGAACAGGTGCGCAAGAACCCGGGCCGGTTCGCGGAACTGGCGAAACAGCACTCGCAGGACCCCGGCTCCGCGGAAAAAGGCGGCGATCTCGGATCGTTTCCGCGCGGCACGATGGTGCCGGCCTTCGAGAACGCCGTGTTCGGCATGAAGGTGGGCGAGATTGCGCCGCCCGTGGAGTCGCCGTTCGGTTATCACGTGATCCGGCTGACCGGCGTGAATGCCGGGCAGCTTCAGTCCTTCGAGCAGGTGCGGCCGCAGGTGGAGGCCGAATTGCGCAAACAGGCCGCGGCGCGGAAGTTCGCGGAATCGGCGGAAGCGTTCAGCAACAAGGCGTTTGAGGACAGCGACAGCCTGAAGAGCGCGGCGCAGGCTGCGGGCGCGAAGATTCAGCAGAGCGGCTGGTTGACGCGCGCTAATGCCGCCGAGCGGGAGCTCAATCACCCGCGCGTGCTGCAGGCGCTGTTTTCCGACGACGTGCTGAAGAACAAGCGCAACACCGAGGCGATCGAGGTCGCGCCCTCGACGCTGCTGGCGGCGCGCGTGGTGGAGCACAAGCCTTCCACGGTGCGGCCGTTCGAGGAAATCAAGGATGCGCTGGAAAAGACGCTGCTGCGGCAGCGCGCGGGGCAGCTCGCGGCGCAGGACGGCCGGGACCGGCTCGCGAAGCTGCGCGGGGGGCAGGACGCGCAGGTGCAGTGGAGCGCCGTGCAACTCGTGAACCGCACCGACACCAAGTCACTCAGCGAGGCGTTGCTGAAACAGGCGTTTCGCGTCGACGCTACCAAGGTGCCGGCGTACACCGGAGTGGAAAATCCGCAGGGCGGTTACACGCTGCTGCGCGTGTCCAAAGTTTTCGAGCCGGAGAAGCCAGCCGTCGAGAAACAGAATTCGCTCGGGGACGCGATACGTCAGTTGCAGGGCCAGGAAGACTTCAGCGCCTACATCGCGAGCCTCAAGCAGCGGGTCAAGGTGACGATCAAGCAGGAACTCATCGAGAGGAAGGACCGCTGACGGTCGTCAGCTCCCCATGCCGCCCACGACGGTGTTGAAGCCGGCGTCCACATAGGTGATTTCGCCGGTGATGCCCGCCGCGTAATCGGACAGCAGGAACGCCGCGGCGTTGCCGACATCCTCGGTCGTCACGTTGCGGCGCAGCGGCGCGTTGTCCTCCACGAACTTCAGTATTTTCCCGAATCCGCTGATGCCCGCCGCGGCGAGCGTCTTGATCGGTCCCGCGGAAATGCCGTTCACCCGGATGCCCTTCGGCCCGAGGTTTTCCGCGAGGTAGCGTACGTTGGCTTCCAGGCTCGCCTTCGCGAGCCCCATGACGTTGTAGTTGGGCACCGCCCGCGCGGCGCCGAGATAGGTCAGCGTGAGCAGCGCGGCCTTGCGTCCTTCAAGCATCGGCAGGGCCGCCTTCGCGAGCGCGGCAAAACTGTAGCTGCTGACGTCGTGCGCGACGTGGAACGCCTCGCGCGTGAGCCCGTCGAGAAAGGCGCCCTTCAGTGCTTCGCGCGGCGCGTAGGCGATGGAATGCACGATGCCGTCGAGGCCGTCCCAGTGCGAGCGCAGCGACGCGAACAGCGCCTCGACCTGCGCGTCGTCGGACACGTCGCACGGCAGCACCGGCGGCGCGCCGAATTCCGCGGCGAGTCCAGTCACGCGGTCCTTAAGGTCGCCGTTCTGGTACGTGAACGCGAGCGTCGCGCCTTCGCGATGCGCGGCAAGCGCAATGCCGTACGCGATCGACCGGTTCGACAGCAGCCCGGTGATCAGGATTTTCCGGTTCTGGAGCAGCCCCATGTCGCGTCCTTGTTGTTGTTCGGGCGAGGAACGCGGAATTATAACGCCGTCGTACGCGGGTCACGAGCGTTGCGCTTTGGGTTAGACTGATGCGCGATGCTGCCTTCCTGGTACCGAGCTGCGGCACTCGCCGCGGCGTTGCTTGCGGGCTGCGGGGATGCCCCGTGGAACAATCCCTATCCGGCATCGCAGGCCGGCGCCAACATTCTGTACTCGTCTTTCTCCGAACGGCCGAAGCATCTCGATCCCGTGCAGTCGTACAGCGAGAACGAGTATGCGTTCATCGCCAACATCTACCAGCCGCCGCTGCAGTACCACTACTTCAAACGCCCCTACGAACTCGTTCCGTTCGGCGCGCTGGAAGTGCCGGCGCCCGCGTACTACGATGCCGGGGGGCGCAGGTTGCGCGACGATGCGGACGCGAAGCGCGTCGCCTACAGCGAATACGTGGTGCGGATCAGGCCGGGCATCCGCTATCAGCCGCATCCGGCCTTCGCCACGGACGACGCCGGCAATCCCCGGTACAGGAATCTCAAGCGCGCCGATCTCGACGGCATCCACGCGATCGGGGACTTCCGGCATGCCGGCACGCGCGAACTCGTGGCAGCGGACTACGTGCACCAGATCAAGCGGCTCGCGCACCCCAGGCTGCATTCGCCGATCCTCGCGCTCATGGGCGACTACATCGTCGGACTCAAGGGGCTCGCGGAATCGCTCGCAACGGCGGAGAAGGCGCTTGCGAAGGGCGAGCGGCTCGACCTCACGCGATTCGAGCTCGAGGGCGCGCGCGTGCTCGACCGGCACACCTACGCGATCCGCGTGAAAGGAAAGTATCCGCAGTTCGTCTACTGGCTCGCGATGCCGTTTTTTTCGCCGGTGCCGCCGGAGGCGGAGCAGTTCTACCACCAGCCCGGAATGGCGGAAAAAAACATCACGCTCGACTGGTATCCGGTGGGCACCGGGCCGTACATGCTGACGGTCAACAACCCCAACCGGCAGATGGTGCTCGAACGCAATCCGAATTTTTCCGGCGAACGATACCCGTCGGAGGGCGAGCCCGGCGACGCGGCGAAGGGTCTGCTGCGGGACGCCGGTCGGCCGCTGCCGTTTATCGACAAGGTGATCTACAGTCTCGAAAAAGAGCAGATTCCGTACTGGAACAAGTTTCTGCAGGGCTATTACGATGCCTCGGGCATCGCGTCCGACACGTTCGACCAGGCGGTCCAGTTCTCGGGCCAGGGGGACGTGACGATCACGGAAGAGATGGAGGCGCGCGGCATCCGGCTGCAGACCTCGGTCGCAACCAGCGTGTTTTACATGGGCTTCAACATGCTGGACCCGCTGGTCGGCGGGTACGGAGAGCGCGCGCGCAAGCTGCGCCACGCCATCTCCATCGCGATCGACCAGGAGGAATTCATCTCGATTTTCCGCAACGGCCGCGGCATACCGGCGCAGGGACCCATTCCGCCCGGCATCTTCGGGCATCGCGAGGGCCGCGACGGGCTCAACCCACACGTCTACGAATGGGTCGACGGCAGCGCGCGGCGCCGGTCGATCGCGCACGCGAAGAAACTGCTCGCGGAAGCGGGCTATCCCAACGGCCGTGATGCGAAGACCGGCCAGCCGCTGCTCGTGAACCTCGACACCACGGCGACCGGCGCGGACGCGAAGTCGCGCCTCGACTGGTACGCGCGGCAGTTCGAAAAGCTGG
Organism: uncultured Streptomycetaceae bacterium; assembly: GCA_964564295.1. Classification (GTDB taxonomy): domain Bacteria; phylum Pseudomonadota; class Gammaproteobacteria; order Burkholderiales; family SG8-41; genus CAZMBS01. The sequence continues at coordinate 2,777 of CAZMBS010000145.1, read as the reverse complement.
GCGCGCAGCTCGTGATCCGCGCGACCGACTACAACCGGTTCCAGGACAAGCTGCGCAAGGGCAACGTCCAGCTCTATTTTCTCGGCTGGAACGCCGATTATCCCGACCCGGAAAACTTCCTGTTTCTGCTGCACGGCGCGCAGGGCAAGGTGAAAACGTCGGGCGAGAACGCCTCGAATTACGCGAATCCCGAGTTCGACCGCCTGTTCGACCAGATGAAACACATGGCGAACGGCCCGGAGCGCCAGGCGCTGATCGACCGCATGGTCACGATTGCGCGGGACGACGCGCCCTGGGTATGGAGCTTCTTCCCGAAGGACTACGCGCTGCAGCATCAGTGGCTCCGGAACCGCAAGCCCAACCAGATGGCGAACAACGGCCTCAAGTACCAGCGCATCGACACGGTCGCGCGGGAACGCGCGCGCCGTGAATGGAATCAGCCCGTGCTGTGGCCCGCGCTGCTCATCATCGCGCTGTGCGGCGCGAGCCTGGTGCCGGCGGTGATCGCGTTTCGCCGGCGCGAACGCCGCACGGCCGGCGCGGCTCCGGGAAGCTGAACATGGGCGCCTATCTCGCAAGGCGGCTCGTGTACGCGGCGTTCATCCTGATCGGCGTAAACATCATCACGTTCACGCTGTTCTTTTTCGTGAATTCGCCGGACGACATGGCGCGCGTGCATCTCGGCGTGAAGCGCGTGACGCCGGAAGCCATCGTGAAGTGGAAACAGGAGCGTGGATACGATAAGCCATTGTTATTAAACGATAAATCGTCAGGGTTCGGGCGGATTACCGATACCATTTTTTTCGACAAGTCGGTGCGGCTGTTCGTTTTCGACTTCGGACGCTCGGATCAGGGGCGCGACATCGGCTACGACATCAGGACGCGCATGTGGGCGAGCCTCGCGATCGCTGCGCCGGTGTTTCTGCTGGGACTTGCCGCGTACGTCACGCTTGCGCTGCTGATGGCGTTTTTCCGCGCGACCTACATCGATTTCTGGGGCGTGGTGCTGTGCGTCACGCTCATGTCGATTTCGGGGCTGTTCTACATCATCGGGGGCCAGTATCTCGTCGGAAAACTCTGGAGCCTCGTGCCGATCTCGGGTTATGACGACGGCGCCGATGCCGTGAAATTTCTCCTGCTGCCGGTTCTGGTCGGCGTCATCGCGGGCATCGGGTCGAACGCGCGCTGGTATCGCACGATGTTTCTGGAGGAGATCGGCAAGGACTACGTGCGCACCGCGCGCGCGAAAGGCCTCTCCGAACTGCGCGTGCTGTTCCGGCACGTGCTGCAGAACGCGATGATCCCGATCCTGACCGGCGTGGTGGTGGTGATCCCGCTGCTGTTCATGGGCAGCCTGATCACCGAGGCGTTTTTCGGAATTCCCGGCCTGGGCAGCTACACGATCGACGCCATCCATTCGCAGGACTTCGCCGTGGTGCGCGCGATGGTGTTCCTGGGTTCCGTGCTCTACATCATCGGGCTCATCCTGACCGACGTGTCGTACACGCTGGTCGACCCGCGCGTGAGGTTCGAGTGATGCCGGTGAAACCCGTGCTGCTGTGGACCGATGCGCTGGTGTTCCTGCTGTTCGCGGCGGTCGTCGGCTTCGTCTGGTACGTGCGCCGGCACGAGCACCTCGTCGCGCCCTGGCGCAAGGTCGGGCGCAGCGCGAGCGGCATGGCGGCGCTGACGGTGCTCGCCGTATTCGTGGTGATCGGCCTCATCGACTCGCTGCACTTTCGCATGGCGCTGCCGGGCAAGGACGGCAAGCCGGTGTACGCCGTCGAAGTCCAGAGCGTGCTCGACCTCGCGGCGGGGTCGCTGCGCGCGCGCCGGGAGAAGACGTATTCGGCACCGCTCGCGACGCACCTGTTCGCGAAGGAAACGATGGAGCGCCCGGACGGGCGTCAGGCGCGCGACTTTCCGCGGCTGAAGCACGGCGGCGCTCATCTCGCGGACCCCGACCGCGAGTGGGGGCGCGACGTCGCGCGCCGGGTGCTCGCGGGGCTCGCGCTCGCGGTGGTGGCGTGGGTCGTCGTGTCCGTGCTGCTGTGCGCCGGCATCGCGCGCGGCATGGACGGCCGGATCGACGCCGCGTGGCGGGCCGTCTGGCGGCGCGACACCGGTGTGGCGTGGCACGCGGTGCTGCTGACGCTCGGCGTGCTGCTGCTGCTGTGCGGGCCCGGCGCGGCACTGGCGGCTCACTATCACCTGTTCGGCACCGACAAGGTGGGGCAGGACGTGCTGTATCTCGCGCTGCGGTCGGTGCGCACGGCGCTGGTCATCGGCACGTTGACGACGCTCATCATGCTGCCGCTTGCGGTGCTGCTGGGCATCATGGCGGGTTATCTTCGCGGCTGGGTGGATGACGTGATCCAGTACCTGTACACCACGCTGTCGTCCATACCCGGCGTGCTGCTGATTGCCGCGGCGGTGCTCATGATGCAGGTCACCATCGAGACCCGCCCGGAGGGGTTCGAAACCACGCTGGAGCGCGCGGACTTCCGGTTGCTGTGGTTGTGCGTGATTCTCGGCATCACGAGCTGGACGGGGCTCGCGCGCCTGCTGCGGGGCGAGGCGCTCAAGCTGCGCGAGATGGAGTACGTGCAGGCCGCGCAGGCGTTCGGCGTGTCGCACGCGCGCATTCTCGCTCGCCACGTGCTGCCCAACGTCATGCACATCGTGATGATCGCGCTGGTCATGGATTTCAGCGGCCTGGTGCTGGCCGAGGCGGTGCTGTCGTACGTGGGCGTCGGCGTCGACCCGTCGATGATCAG
>CAZMBS010000144.1:0-8662 GCA_964564295.1 uncultured Streptomycetaceae bacterium | reverse complement strand
GGCAGCGGATAGTGCGCCACGCCCTGCCGCAAGAATTCTTTCCTGCATTCACGACCGTCTCTCCGGATTCTGGCGAAATGACGGTTGCGCGGGCCTACCGCAGCCGGTCCACGTATTCCTTCGCTTCCTTCAAGCCGAGTCCCGTGCGTTCGTGCACGAGCCTGATCGCGCCGAGGACATCGTCCTGCTGCAACAGCGCGCGCGCGGTTGCCTCAATGTCGTGCGCGAGCGGACTGCCGGCACCGCGGCCCCACGACATGTCGGAAAGCGTGCGGCGCTGGATGTTTTCCACGGCGTCCTTCGCCTCGGCGAGGCCGACATCGGTTTCCTCCCGCACGAGCTTGATCGCCTCGATCGTCCGACCCGTATCGGCAAGCGCGCGCACGCGGTCTTCAAGGCGGGGTTGCGCCGGCGGCGGCGGCGCCGGAACGAGCGGGGGCCGCGCCGGCGTCGGTTGCTTGCGCTCGCCTGCGGCGCGTTCGGCGCGCGACGTGATCCAGTGGATCGCGATCGGCACAAAGATGGCCGCCAATATGACCGCGATGAGCATGGGGTCCATGGCGTGATGCTACACCAGGCGTGCTTCGAAGCGTCGATCGAAACTGCAGGATGCTCATCCGGTACGGTCCCATTCGCGTATTGTGCCCCGCGATCTTGCGGGGCGGGCGGTCTATAATCCTCACGCGATCTCAACAGGAGGGGAGAACCATGCATCGCATCATGGCCGTGCTGGCGGCGATTGCTGCTGTCGCGATACTCAGTGGTTGTGCCGGGACTTCGGGCGGCAGCGCGGGTGACCGGTTGTTCAACGCGGATCAGCCGCTCGCCATCGCCGATCAGGGTTATTTCTTCGTCGGCGGCAGCTACACGCAGACCAAGGACGGGCAGATCCACACCGGGCAGATGTTCGTGCAGTACCAAGTGCCCGCGAACCGCCGATCGCCATTTCCGGTCATCATGATTCACGGCGGCGGGCAGACCGGTACCAATTTCCTCGGCACGCCGGATGGGCGCCGCGGCTGGGCGGACTACTTCCTCGCGCAGGGCTACGCGGTGTACGTGGTGGACCAGGCGGGCCGCGCGCGGTCGGGCTTCTATACCGACGTCTACGGTCGGACGCGCCGGCCGAACGCGGTTGCAATGTCCAGCCGCTTCACCGCGCCGGCAAACAAGAAGCTCTGGCCGCACTCAGGGCTGCATACGCAGTGGCCCGGCAGCGGCGTGGCCGGCGACCCGGTGTTCGACCAGTTTTTCGCGTCGCAGGTGGAGGACATCGCCGATGTCGCCATGATCGAACGCCTCAACCGCGATGCCGGTGCCGCGCTGCTCGACAAGATCGGTCCGGCGATCGTGCTGACGCATTCGCAATCCGGCCCGATCGGGTGGGTCATGGCGGATGCGCGTCCGCAGCAGGTGAAAGCAGTCGTCGCGATCGAGCCCAGCGGCCCGCCGCAATACGACGTCGCGTTTACCGGCGCGCCGAACTGGTTCAGGGACGGCGCGATCGCGCGCCCGTGGGGCATCACGCGCGGACCGATCGCGTATTCGCCCGCGGCCAGTGACGTCAAGGAATTGCGCTTCGTACAGCAGGAAAAACCCGATCATCCGGACCTCGTGCGCTGCCGCGTGCAGGCCGAGCCCGCGAGGAAGCTGCCCAATCTCGCCGGCATTCCGATCCTGATCGTCGTGAGCGAGGCGTCGTACCACACGCCGTACGATCACTGCACGTCGAAGTTCCTGACACAGGCGGGCGTGGCGAACACGTTCGTGCGGCTGCCGGACGCCGGCATTCGCGGCAACGCGCACATGATGATGCTGGAGAAGAACAATCTGGAGATCGCGGCACTGCTCCAGAAGTGGATTGCGGAGCGCGTGAAATAAGATGCCAGCGCGCGGACGGCAACTCACGTCGTTTATCGCCGGCGCCGCGAGCCGCGAGCATCCGCCGGCGGTGATCGAATCCGCGCTGCGATCGCTCACGGACACCATCGGTTGCGCGGTCGGCGCGAGCGACGATGGGCCCGTGCGCCCGGTGCGTGCGGCAATCGGCAGGTGGAACGCGGTCGGCAAGGCGCGCATTATTCGCGGCGGCCGCACCACGCCGGCTCTCGCGGCGCTCGCGAACGGCGCGATGGTGCATGCCATGGACTACGACGACACGCATCCGGCGGGCGCGGGACACCCAAGTGCCGCGTGCTGGACCACCGCGCTCGCACTTGCGGAGGAACTCGATGCGCCGGAGCAATTGACGCTCGCTGCGTTCATCACGGGTTTCGAGGTGATGGCTAAGCTCGGTGGCGGCGGTCCGCCCGGCGTGGGCCGCAGCCTGCAGCGCCGCGGTTTTCACCCGACGTCGGTTTTCGGGCGCGTCGGTGCGGCCGCTGCCGCCTGCGTGCTCATGCGGCTCGACGCGGAGCGCATCGCGCACGCGCTCGGGGTCGCCGCGACCACGGCCGGCGGACTGGTGGGCTCGTTCGGCACGCACGGCAAGCCGTTTCACGCCGGCAAGGCCGCCATGGACGGCATACTCGCCGCGCAGCTCGCGGCGGAGGGATTTGTCGCGGCGACGCATCTCTACGAGCTGGAAAAGGGACTGCTCGACGCATTGATCCAGAATCGCGAGGCCGACGTGCCGCCGCTCGACGACCTCGGCACGAAGTGGGAACTGCTGGGCAATGCGATCAAGCCGTTCGCGAGCTGCCGCGCGACGCATCCGTCGACGCAGGCCGCATGTGCCATGGCCGATCGCGTCAGAGGCCGCGGCATCACGGCCGTGAACGCGAAGGTGCATCCGAACGCGCTGGTGACTGCCGGCAAACTCGCGCCGCGTACGCCTCTCGAAGGCAAGTTCAGCGTGCCGTTCTGCATCGCGCTCGGATTGCGCGGCTACCGCGTGGTGCAGACCGATTTCGTCGATGCGACGATGCGTGATGCTGCCGTCATGGAACTCGTGCCGCGCGTGACGCTCGAGGCCGTGAACGGACAGGCGCCGCACTCGGCTTATCTCGACGTGACGCTCGAGGGTGGCGAGCACGTGCGGGGGCAGACCGACATCGTCATGGGACACCCCGACAACCCGCTGAGCTGGGACGCGCTGCGCGCAAAGTTCGAGGGGCTCGTCGTTCCCGTGCTCGGCACCGGGAAAACCGGGGAACTCTACGCGGCTGCCCGCGGGTTCGGTCCGGCAGGGTCGCTCGCCCGATTGACCGCCCTGTTGGCGTGATCCATCGTACTGCGGCGCGGCGCTACTCGATCACGCCGAGACGTCCGTTATGGCTGCCCATGTACCAGAGCCGTCCCGACGCGTCGACGGCCATCTTGCGGATGCCGACGTTTGCCGAGGGCAGCGGCACGACGCGCATCTGTTCCGTTTTCGGATCGAAGCGCACGACGGTGTCGGTGTTGATCTCGTTGACCCATACGATTCCCGCGCCGTCGGTGTTGACGGCGTAAGCGCCGGCGTCGTTGCCGGGCAGGTCCCAGGTTTTCAAGACCTTCATCGCCGCGGGATCGAGTTTTGCAAGTTTGCCGTTGCCGTAGAGCGCCACCCACAACATGCCGTCCGGCGCGGTCGCCACGCGGCGCGGCCGCGAGCGGCGGCCGGTATCGACTTCGCTCATCCGGCCGGTCTTGGGATCGAGCTTGCCCATCTTGTCCTCGCCCATGCGGCAGAACCAGATGTTGCCGGCTTTGTCGATGGAAAGCCCGTACGGACCGCCGGAGGACGCGTACTCGCGGATCGCGCCGGACTTCGTGTCGAGGCTCGCGACCTTGTCGCCGCTCTGCATCGTGAACCAGATCGTACTCTGGTCGTCGTTGATCACGAGCGTATGCGGCCCGCCGCGCCCCGAAGGGGTCTTGTACTCGACAATTTTCCCGGTTGCGGGGTCGAGCTTGCCGATGGTTCCGTTGCCGTTGCCGGTGGTCCAGACCATGCCCTGCCGGTCCACGATCAGTCCGTGCGGGCGATGGCCCGGCGGCATGTCCCATTCCTTGAACGTTTGCGTCTTCGGATCGAATCGGGCGACCTTGTTGCCGCTCATGACGGCGATGAATATGCTGCCGTCCGGAGCGATCGCCGGGTCGCGCGCAAAACGCGGCGTCGGCACCGGCCACTCCTGCACCTTGCCCGCGATGTTCGCGATGGTGCCCGGCGCGACGCCGTAGTTCGACCCGCCGGCGTATGCGGCCAGCGGAACCAGCAATGGTGCGAAAACCGACATCCAGACCCTGCGTTTCATGCATCTGCTCCTTGTTCCGGATTGTCCAAGTCTACTCTGCCGGGCGGGAATCATGTGGTCCGGAGTCGAAGGCAACGGACCCGACCTTCCACTTGCCGCGCTTCCTGCTTTTACCTACCATCCCGTAAAATAAACGAAATATGGCGATCCAGCCGGGGAGCAATGCATGGCTATAGCATCGATCGAAACCGTCCTGATGGGCGGCCTGGTGGTGATGTTGTTTGTCGCCACGATACTCATGCTGGTGATCGCCATGCAATTGCGCGCGATGCGGGTCGAAGTCGAAGCCGCGCGCAAGCAGCTCGCGACGATGGACTGGGGCACGCTGCTGATGAACGCCGTGCGCGAGCTGCGCGACGCCGCGCACGCGCTGGAGGAGATCAACAAGCGGCTGCAAAAGCTCGAAGAACTGGAAAAGGTCCAGATTTCCCACATCGACTTCCGCGCCGGGCGCTGAGCGCCGTCACGGTTTGAGCGCCGGCCGCTCGATCTCGATCTTGCGCTCGCGGATCAGTTTGTCCCATTTCGCGTTGTCGCGCCTGATGAACGCGAGAAACTCCTCCGGGCTGTTGCCCGCCGGTTCCGCGCCGAGTTCGAACAGGCGTTCCTTCATTTCCGCCAGCACGAGGATGCGGTTCACCTCGGCGTTGATCTTCTGGATCACCGGCTTCGCGACGCGCGCCGGCGCAACGAGCCCGAACCAGCCGAACGACTCGTAGCCGGGCAAACCGGATTCCGCGACCGTGGGAACGTCCGGCACGGTCGGCGAGCGTTTGCCGCCGGTGACGCCCAGCGCGCGCAGTTTCCCGGACTTGACGTGCGGCACCAGCGACGGGGTCGGGCCGATCATCATCTGCACCTGCCCGCCGAGGATTTCGATGACCGCCGGACCCACGCCCTTGTACGGCACGTGGAGGATGTCGACGCCGGCGAGCGCCTTGAACAGTTCCGTGGAGAGATGCGACGCGGCGCCTCCGCCCGTGGATCCGTAGACGAGTTTTCCGGGTTGCGCTTTCGCGAGCGCGATCAGCTCTTTCACCGAGTTCGCCTTGACGGCAGGGTGCACGACGAGCAGATACGGCGGCGCGGCGAACAGCGTGATCGGCGTGAAGAACCGGAGATTGTGGTCGTCGAGCGGACCGGCGGCGACCGCCATGAGGGTGTGACCGTCGGGATTCGCGCGCGCGACGATTTCCATACCGATGATGCCGCTGCCGCCGGAACGATTGTCGACGATGACCGACTGTTTCCAGGCATCGTTGAGATGGCGGCCGACGAGCCGAGCGAGGATGTCGGTGCCACCGCCGGGCGGATACGGCACGACGATGCGGATCGGGCGTTCCGGGTAGTTCTGCGCGTGCGCGAGCGGGAACGATGCGGAAACGCACATCGCGGCCAACATCGCGGCAGGCAGCGCGCGGGTCGTGACGGTCATGGGGGCCTCCATCGGGGTGCGGGAGCGCGCTGCGATGATAACCCGCGCCGGGGGCGGTTCGCTATGCGTTCACAGTGCGCGCGACGCTCGCGCAGGCCGCGGCGTTGCGCGCGACTTCGCCGATGACGAGGATCGCGGGCGATCCGAACCGCAGCCGCGCGGCGTCGCGCGGCAAGTCGGCAAGCGTCGTGACGTGGGCGCGTTCCCCGCGCCCCCAGGCCGACTGGATGATCGCGGCCGGCGTCGCGGGCCCAAGTCCGCCCGCGACGAGCCTGCCGCAAATCGATGCGCAGCGCGCGACACCCATGTAGATCACGAGCGTGAGTCCGCTCTTCGCGAGCCCTTCCCAATCCGGCGCGGGCGTGCCCTCCGCCGCGTGTCCGGTGACGAGCGCGACGCCGTGCGATGCATCGCGATCGGTCACGGGGATCCCGATGCGCGCCGGCGCGGCGATCCCCGACGTTATCCCCGGGACGACTTCGACGGCGACACCTTCCGCGACGAGCCTGCGCATTTCCTCGCCGCCGCGGCCGAACACGAACGGGTCGCCTCCCTTCAGGCGCACAACCACATTGCCGGCGCGTGCTTCCCGCACCATCAGTGCCTCGATGAACGATTGCGGTGTCGACACGCAGCCGCCGCGTTTTCCCACCGGAATGCGACGCGCATCGGGCCGCGCCAGATCGAGCAGGCGCGCGTCGGCAAGCGCGTCGTACAGCACGACATCCGCCTGTTGCAGCAGCCGCAGTGCCTTGACCGTCAGCAGATCGGGGTCGCCCGGGCCGGCACCGACCAGCCAGACCTTGCCGGTGTTCATGCCGCCGCCTGCTGCGCCGCATGGATCGATGCGACGAGGCTGCGCACTTCGGGCGCGCACGAGCCGCAGTTCGTGCCGCATTTCAACGCATCCTGCACCGCGCCGGGCGTGCGGGCGCCACGTGCAACGGCGGCGCCGATGGCGTCTTCGGTTACGCCGAAACACACGCATACCGTGCGCGAGCTGCGCGTTTCGACACCGGGTGGAATCGCGACCGGCATTGCGAGATACCGTCGCACCGCCGCCACCGACGCACCGCGTTGCCAGTAGTCATGGAGCCAGCGTTCGGAGCGCGTGTCGCCGGACAGGCGTACAGCGCGTATCGCGTCACCGTCCAGCGCGACGCGCCGGCCGATGCCGCGCGTGCGGTCGTCGTAGCAGAGCGCATCGGCTGTCGCGAGTCCGAACGCGCGATCGATCGCGTGAAGCAAATCCGCCTCCGGGGCTTCGGGCGCCGCAAGGCGCATCAACACTCCGGCGTTGCCCTGTCCGGTCAGCGTGCGCGTCGCGAACGCGAACGCGTGCAGGAACGGATCGAGCCGGTCGAGCAAGGCGAGCGCATCGGTGTCCGGCACCGACCCGAAAGCGACGAACCGCCACGCGAGCGTTGCCCGTTCGACGCGGACGGCGCAATGCTTGAGTTCCGGCTGGAACGACGATGGGTCCGTCGCGGATATGGTTAACTCGTTGATTCCACGGGAATTTATCCCGCCTAGGCTGCGCGCGCCCCAATGCATGGGCAGACAGGCGAGTCCCGGGCGAAGGTCGTCGTTGGTTTCCACCATGACGTGCAATTCGCCGCGGCGCGAACTCACTCGCGCGAGCGTGCCGTCTTGCAGTCCGTAGCGTTCGAGATCCGAACCGTGCATCGCGAGCCGCGGTTCCGGCGCGTGCAGCGAGAGCCCGTGCACGGTGCCGGTGCGGCTCATGCCGTGCCACTGGTCGCGCAATCGCGCGGTGGTGAGCCGGATCGGGAAACGCGCATCCACGTTCTCGGCGACGGGGCGATACGGCGTCGTTACGAATTGCGCCCGCCCGGTCGGCGTCGGGAAAACGTGGTCGGTGTAGAGGCGCGCGGCGCCCGTGGACGAACCGGCGGGATACGGCCATTGCTGCGGACCGAGCGATTCCAGCGCGGCATAGCAGAGCCCGGTGATATCGAGATCGCGCCCCCGCGTGGTTGCGACATGTTCGGCGAACACGTCACCCGCGGCGGCGTACGGAAACAGCGTCGGTTTGCCGGGGCGCAGGCGGCGTTCGAGGCGGCGGCCGAAATCCGCCGCGATTTCCCAGTCGCATCGACTTTCGCCGGGGCCGGGGATCGCCGCGCGCACACGTGAAATCCGGCGCTCGGAATTGGTGAACGTGCCGTCTTTTTCTCCCCAACCGGTCGCGGGCAGCAGCACATCGGCGTACCGTGCGGTTTCGGTGGTGCGATAGGCTTCCTGCACGACGACGAGTTCCGCGCGTTCGAGTGCTTCGTGCACGAGTTTCTGCGACGGCAACGACTGCGCCGGATTCGTGCACGCGATCCAGATCATGCGGATGTCGCCGCGGCGCATCGCCTCGAACATGTCGACGGCCGTCCTGCCGGGCTGCACGGGCATGGCGTCGATGCCCCAGAGATGCGCGATTTCTGCGCGGTGCCGCGGATTCGAGAGATCGCGATGCGCGGACAGGAGATTGGCCATGCCGCCGACTTCGCGACCGCCCATCGCGTTCGGCTGCCCCGTGAGACTGAACGGTCCCGCGCCGGGTTTGCCGATCTGTCCGGTCGCGAGATGCAGGTTGATCAGCGCCGCGTTTTTCGCCGTGCCGGCCGCAGACTGGTTGAGGCCCTGGCAATAGAGCGACAGCGTCGGGCCCGATTTCGCGAACAGTCGCGCCGCATCGACGACTTCGGTATCCCCGATGCCGCACGCGGCGGCCGTTGCTTTCGGCGTGAACTCGCGCACGGCATCGCGCAGCGCCTCGAACCCTTCCGTGCGATCGCGGATGAACGCGGTATCGGTGAGCCCTTCCCACAGCAGCACGTGCAGCATGCCGTTGAACAGCGCGACGTCGGTGCCGGGCTGGATCGCGAGATGGAGATCGGCCGAGCGTGCCGTGTCGGGGCGACGCAGATCGACGACGATGATTTTCAGTTCCGGATTGCGCGCTCGCGCATCC
>CAZMBS010000143.1:0-8675 GCA_964564295.1 uncultured Streptomycetaceae bacterium | reverse complement strand
CGAAACCGAATTCCGCCCGGGCGGCGGCGGGTCCATGGCGAAATCCATCCCAGATTTCCCGTTCCACATTCTTCTCGCGACAGAAAAGTATGCTGCGCGGCGACGCGCCGGAGATCACGACCAGCGCGGCCTCGGGCTCATCAAAGCCCGTCAGATAGTAGAAGTAACTGTCGAATCGGTACGGGAAATGCGCGTCCCGATTTCGTGGGCGCTCGGGCGCTGTCGGTATCACCGCCACGCCCTGCTGCATCTGACGCGCAAGGCGCTGGCGTCGCGCCTGGAAAGTCCGGATTTCACGCATGGGGTCGCTTACCGTCGAACCGCTGGGGCAAGCATTATATTCTCCGACCGCGCGCGCGCCTCAAACCCGCCGCTGCGGCCGGCGCAGCCACTGGTCCAGTTCGGCGAGGCGTTCGGGCGCCCCGATATCCATCCATTGCCCGCAAAAATGTTCGCCCGACACGCGCCCGGCGGCAATCGGCCGCTCCAGAACCGAGGCAAGCCGGGCCGTATCGCCCGGACGCAGAGCCGAAAAGAGCGCGGGATGGTAGACACCGATACCGCTGAACGTGAGCGCGTGATTGTCGCGGGCGGACACGCGGTCGTGGTCAAGCCCGAAGTCGCCGCGCGCGTTGTGTGGCGGGTTGTCGACAAGCACCAGATGTGCGAGCACGCCATCCGGCGACAGCCCCGCGCCAATCGCCGCGAGCCGTCGATATTCGTAGTCGGTATAAATGTCCGCATTGACGACGACGAATGGCGCGTTCCCCAGCAGCGGCAGGGCCTGCGCGATGCCGCCCGCGGTTTCCAGCGCGACGATCTCGCGGGAATACCGGATCGTCACGCCGAGTTGGCGTCCGTCGCCCAGCGCCGCCTCGATCTGCCGGCCGAGATGGGACACGTTGACCACGAGCTCGGTGATGCCCGCCGCGCACAGCCCGGCGATGACGTAATGAATCAGCGGCCTGCCGCCCGCAGCGAGCAACGGTTTCGGCGTCGTATCGGTAAGCGGCCGCAACCGCGCGCCGCGTCCGGCGGCAAGTATCATCGCCTTCATGCGGTGTTCATCGCGCGAGCGTGCCTGCCGCACCGGCTTCGCCGAGCGTGTCGAGCAACGGCAGCAACCGGCCCAACGGTTGATAGCGCGTGCAGACGGATCTTGCGTATGCGATGAATCGGGGCGCATCCGCGAGATAGGCCGGCTTTCCGTCGCGGTAACAGATGCGCGCGAAGATGCCGAGCACCTTCAGGTGCCGCTGCAGTCCCATCCATTCGAAGTCGCGATAAAACAGGCCGAAATCGCCGTTCACCGGCAGCCCGGCCTTTCTTGCCTTTTCCCAGTAGCGCACGGTCCAGTCGAGCGTTCGTTCCTCGTCCCAGCTCAGAAATGCATCGCGAAACAGCGACACGAGATCGTAGGTGATCGGTCCGTGCACCGCGTCCTGAAAGTCGAGCACGCCCGGATTCGGAGTGCTGATCATGAGGTTACGCGGCATGTAATCGCGGTGCACGTACACGCGCGGCTGCGCGAGCGCGGATTCGGCGAGCATTCCCATCGCGTCTTCCAGCGCGTGAAGCTGGCCGGGCGCAAGCGTCACGCCAAGGTGACGTGCGATATACCACTCCGGGAAAAGGTTCATTTCCCGCCGCAGCAAGGGCTCGTCATACGGCGGCAGGACGCCGGGGCGACTGGCGAGTTGCCAGCGAATCAGCGCATTGGTGGCATCGGCGAACAGGTCACCGGCGTTTTCGGCCGTCAGCGCGCGCAGGTAGGTGACGGTGCCGAGGTCGCTCAGCAGCAGGAATCCCCGCGCGAGGTCTTCCGCCACGATTTCGGGAACGTTCAGCCCCGCCTGCGCCATGAGTCCGGCGATGCGAACGAACGGCCGGCAGTCCTCCTGCGGAGGCGGCGCGTCCATGGCGACCCACGTTTTGCCTTCGGCGGTGACGCGAAAATAACGCCGGAAACTCGCGTCTTCGGAGGCGGGTGCCAGCGTGAACGTGCCTGCGGGAAACCGCCCGCCAAGCCACGTCGTGAGCATGGCGAGGCGGGCGTCGGGTGGGGACAAGTAACCGATTGCCTTGTGCAGGGTTTTGTGCGATTTTAGCAGCCCCGGACAGCCCCCCTGCAATGCATCCGTTCCGCCTCAAGAACACGGCGCTCGCCATGGCGTGTGCGCTGCCGTTCGCCGCAATTGCGCAGGACGGGCTACAGTTGCGCCCGCAGCGCGCATTGATTCCGCTTCCGGCGCCGAGCGAGGCCGCATTGCCGCTGTTTCTGGAGGCGGACACGATCCAGGGCCACGACGATCGTGAGACCGAGGCGGAGGGCAAGGTCCGGTTGCGCAAGCGGGGTCAGGCCTTCTTCGCCGACTGGATGCGCTACGACAAACCCGGGGACCAGCTGGATGCGCGCGGCAACGTGCGTATCGAACAGGGCGGGGATATCGTGGAAGGCACGCGGCTGCGCTACCACCTCGGCAGCGACCGCGGTTTCATGGAGAAACCCAGCTTCCTGATGACTCCGGCCACGCCGTTCGGCCCGCCCGTGCCGGCCGACGGCGCTGCGGTGCGCTCCCACCAGGATGTCGACGCGCGCGGCACCGCGGAGAAGCTGGTGTTCGAGGGCCCCCAGCGCTACCGGGTCGCCGGCGCGAGTTACACCACGTGCGGGCCCGGCAACGACGACTGGTACGTGCGCGCGCGCGAGCTGGAGATCGACAAGAATCGCGACGTCGGTGTCGCGCGCGACGCCAGCATCGTTTTTCTCGATCACACCATTTTCTATTCGCCGTACCTGTCGTTCTCGCTGCACCAGCAGCGCAAGTCAGGCGTGCTCACGCCGCACTACGGCAGTTCGAGCACGAGCGGCGCGGAATTGACCGTTCCCTACTACTGGAACATCGCGCCGAATCGCGATGCGACGTTTTATCCGCGTTACATGAGCAAGCGCGGATTGCAGCTCGGCACGGATTTCCGCTATCTCGAACCCGCGTTCCGCGGAGAGGCCCGTGTCGAATATCTGCCCGGAGACCAGCAAATCTCGCGCGACCGGCATGCCTATTTTTTCAAACACCAGCATGGCTTCGCGGGCGGCTGGGGCGGAACGCTGAACCTCAACCGGGTGTCCGACGCCAAGTACTTTACCGATCTGTCGACGCAGGTGGCGGTGACATCGCAGAGCACGTTGGCGAGCGAAGGCTCGCTTTCGCGCAGCGGCACATGGGCAAACGGCGGCACCTACGGTTTCTCGATCATGGCGCAGCGCTGGCAGACCCTGCAAAGCGACCTGCTGGCACCGATCACGCCGCCTTACAACCGGCAGCCGCAGGCGTTTCTGAGCGCGCAGCATTCCAACCTGGGAATGGTTGATCTTGATTTCGCGGGCAGTTTCGTGAGTTTCGGACATCCGACGCAGGTCAGCGGCAAGCGCGCCGTGGCCTACCCGAGCCTGTCCATGCCGTTGCAGACGTCCTATGCGTATTTCACGCCGAAGCTGGGCGTGCACGCGACGCGTTATGTCATGGGAGACAACAATGTCGCGAACCTTCCAAACGCCACGCGAACGCTGCCGATCGTCTCGGCCGAATCTGGATTGACCTTCGAGCGCAACACACGACTCACCGGCATCCCGTTCATTCAGACGCTCGAACCGAAGCTGTACTACGTGCATGTGCCGTTTCGCGACCAGAGTCGTCTTCCCAATTTCGAAAGCGGCGTGCAGGACATCAACTTCGCGACCATTTTCGCGGAGAACCAGTTCAGCGGGCACGATCGCATCAACGACGCCAACCAGCTCACGGTCGGTGTTACCTCGCGGCTCATCCACCCGGATTCCGGCATCGAGCGTCTGCGGGTCGGGCTCGCCCAGCGCTACTACTTTCAGGGCCAGCAGGTGACGGTGCCCGGCGTACCGGCGCGATCGACCCAGAGCTCCAGTTCGGACCTGCTTGCGGTCATTTCCGGGACGGTTGCGCCCCACTGGCACGTGGAAGGCGGCTGGCAGTACAACACGGATTTCTCGCAGACGCAGAAGATGAACATCGCGACGCGCTACCAGCCCGGGCCTGGAAGGGTGCTGAACGTCGCGTATCGCAACACGATCGACTCGGTCAATCAGACCGATATCTCGTTACAGTGGCCGGTGGCGCCGCAATGGACCGCCGTGGGCCGCTGGAACTGGTCGATCCGCGACAACAAGACGCTGGAAGCCCTCGCAGGCTTCGAGTACGACGGCGGTTGCTGGGCATTGCGCGTCGTGGGACACCGCTTCGCCACGGCCACGCAGACCGCCAGCACTTCCATATTCGTGCAACTGGAACTGAACGGCATTTCGCGGATCGGGTCGAACCCGCTGGACGTGCTCCGGCGCAATATCACGGGTTACACGCGCTTTGATCCGCGCGCGCCGCGCGGTGGTGAATATCACGCTGCAGGGTTGTAGAAATGCATATAAATCAATGTGTTGCATGATCCTTACGGCCCGCTTTGCTGTTGGGGTTGCGGCGCTGTCGCTCGTGCTTGCGGCAACGCCCGCGTGGCCGCAGAAGCCGCGGCGCATTATCACGATCGACAGCATCGCAGCCGTGATCAATGACGACGTGATTACGCGCTTCGAACTGGCGGAGCGCGTGACGCTCGCCTTCCGCCAACTGAAACAGCAGGGCACGCCGCCGCCGCCACGCGAAGTATTGGAGCGGCAGTTGCTGGAGCGCATGGTGATCGACCAGTTGCAGGTGCAGTTCGCGCGGGAAACCGGCTTGCGCGTCGAGGATGGGGAACTCGATCGCACGATTGGGCGCATCGCGCAGGACAACAAGTTGACCCTGCCCCAGTTGCGCCAGCAGATCGAAAAAGACGGCGTGCCGTATCAGAAGTTCCGGGAAGACATCCGCAACGAGATCGTCGCGGCGCGCCTGCGCGAGCGCGAGGTCGACAGCAAGATCGTCATCACGGAGTCCGAGATCGACAATTTCATCAACGCGCAGCAGACGCAGACGGGCAAGTCCGAGGAATACAACGTCGCGCATATCCTGGTGCGCGTGCCGGAAAACGCGAGCCCGGAGCAGATTCAATCGCGGCGCGATCGCGCCGAGAAGGCGCTCGCCGCGATCCGCAGCGGCACGGACTTCCGGCAGGTCGCCGCGACGTTCTCCGAAGCACCCGATGCGTTGCAGGGCGGGCTGATGGGGTGGCGCGACGGTGACCGCCTGCCGACGCTGTTTTCCGATGCGCTGAAACCGCTGAAGCCCGGGGAAACCAGCGCGATCGTGCGCAGCCCCAACGGCTTTCACATCCTGCGGCTCATCGCGCGGCGCGGCGCACAGCCGCCGGTGATCGTGCAGCAGTCGCGGGCGCGCCACATCCTGATCAAGACCAACGAAATCGTCAGCGAGAACGAGGCGCGCAACCGGCTGCGCACGCTGAAGGAGCGGATCGACAACAAGGCCGATTTCGCCGAACTGGCTCGCGTGCATTCCGAGGATACGAGCGCGTCGCGCGGCGGTGACCTGGGCTGGTTGTCCCCCGGCGACACGGTGCCCGAGTTCGAACGCGCGATGAACGCGCTGAAACCAGGCGAGATCAGCGAACCGGTGCGCTCGCCGTTCGGCTGGCATCTCGTACAGGTAATCGAACGCCGCAGCGAGGACATGTCGAAAGAGCGCCAGCGGATGAATGCGCGGCAGGCGTTGCGGGCGCGCAAGTCCGATGAAGCGTTCGACGAATGGGTGCGCCAGTTGCGGGATCGCGCCTTCGTCGAACTGCGCGTGGACGAAAAATGAGCGCCTGCCCGCCGCGCCGGGGCTGGCGGTTCCGCGTTACGGCCTGAGTCGAGGCGCCGCATTTCCACCCGTGCCCCAGCCATCGTCGCCGTCACTGCCGGCGAGCCCGCGGGCGTAGGCCCGGAGCTGTGCTTGGCGCTCGCGCGCGAGCCGATGCCCGCGCGCATCGTGATCGTCGCCGATCACGCGATGCTGCGCGCACGCGCCGCACTACTCGGATCGTCGGTCAGGATAGTCGACTTCACGCCCGATGTCGCGACCCGTCCCGGGGAAATCGGTTGCCTGCATGTGCCTCTCGCGCGCGCCGCCGCGCCGGGAATTCTGGAGGCAGCAAACAGCGCCTACGTGCTGCGCACGCTCGAAATCGCCGCCGATGGTTGCATGGACGAGACGTTTTGCGCGATGGCAACGGCGCCCGTGCACAAGGGCATCATCAACGATGCCGGTTTCGCGTTCACCGGACATACCGAATTTCTTGCCGAGCGAACCCGCGCGCCGCACGTCGTGATGATGCTGGTCGGCGGCGGCATGCGCGTTGCGCTGGCGACGACCCATGTTGCGCTGTCCGGCGTGGCGGCACGGATTACGCAGGAAAGCCTGGAGCGCACACTGCATGTGCTGCATGCCGACCTCGTGTCCAAATTCGGCATCGCACGACCGCGCATCATCGTCGCGGGACTCAATCCGCATGCCGGTGAAGGCGGTCACCTCGGCCGCGAGGAAATCGACGTGATCGAGCCGGTGCTCGATCGCCTGCGCGCGGCCGGTATGGATCTGCGCGGGCCGCTGCCCGCCGACACGCTGTTCCAGCCGCACCGGCTCCAGGACTGCGACAGCGTGCTGGCGATGTACCATGATCAGGGATTGCCGGTTCTCAAGTACGCGAGCTTCGGGGCCGGTGTGAACGTGACGCTTGGTCTGCCGATCATCCGGACTTCGGTCGACCATGGCACCGCGCTGGATCTCGCAGGAACCGGGCGAGCGGAATCCGGCAGCCTCGCAGCTGCAGTGAATCTTGCCGCAACGCTTGCGGATCGCGCCCGCGATGCGAGCCTGGCTGACTGACCCTGGCCGAGCCGATGCGCCACACTCCGCGGCGGAGGTTCAGCCAGAATTTTCTTGTTGATCCGATTGCGATAGAGCGCATCGTTGCCGCGATCGGTCCACGGCCCGACGACGCCCTGGTGGAAATCGGCCCCGGGCTCGGCGCACTGACGCGTCCGCTTGCAGCACGCGTTCGTCGCCTGGAGGTCATCGACATCGATCGTGACATTGCCGCCCGTCTCGAGCAGGAGTTCGCCGGAAAAAACGTGACCGTACATGCGGCCGACGTGCTGGCGTTCGACCTGTCCGCCCTCGGTGACAACTTGCGCATCGTGGGCAACCTGCCATACCACATTTCCACGCCGATTCTATTTCACCTCGCAAGCCATGCCGGCATCGTGCGGGACATTCACGTGATGCTGCAGCGTGAAGTTGTCGATCGCATGGTGGCCGCACCCGGCGGCCCGGTTTATGGGCGTCTGTCCGTGATGCTGCAGTACCGGTTTGTCCTGGAGAAGCTGCTGGAAGTGCCGTCCGGCGCATTCAGGCCGGCGCCGAAAGTCGAATCGGCGGTCGTGCGCCTGACGCCACGGGACGCCGGCCGGCAGACGGCCCGCGACGAACACCTTTTCGCGCGCATCGTGACCGCGGCATTCTCGCAACGGCGCAAGACGTTGCACAACGCGCTGCGCGGCCTTCTGGACGACGACGGGTTGCGCGAGTCGGGCGTTGCGCCCGGGCAACGCGCGCAGGAACTCCCGGTGGCGGCTTTTGTCAGGCTCGCCGACGCGGCTCTCGCGCGTCAGTCCGGCTGACCATCCTTCTTGCGCTGGATGAACTCGATCTTGTAGCCGTCCGGATCCTCGACGAACGCGATTACCGTGGTGCCGTGTTTCATCGGTCCGGCCTCGCGCGTGACCTTGCCCCCCTTTTCGCGAACCGCATCGCACGCGCGCGCGGCATCGTCGACCTCGACCGCGACATGGCCGTAGCCGCTGCCCAGATCGTAGCGACTGGTGTCCCAATTGTGCGTGAGTTCGAGCACGGCGGCCCGCGCCTCGTCCTCGTAACCGACAAAGCAGTTCGTGAAGCGTCCGGCCGGATAGTCCTTGCGGCGCAGCACGCGCATGCCCAGCACTCCGGTGTAGAAATCGATCGACCGCTGCAGGTCGCCGACGCGGATCATTGTGTGCATGATCCGCATGTCACACCGCGACCATTTCAAAATCTTCCTTGCGCGCGCCACACTCGGGACAAGTCCAGTTCATCGGAACGTCTTCCCATCGGGTGCCCGGCGCAATGCCCTCGTCCGGGATTCCTGCTGCCTCGTCATAGACAAATCCGCAAATCAGACACATGTAGGTCTTGAGTACTCTTGTTTCCGCGGTCATTTTCGGGCGTTCGGCTCGCGTGATTTGAGATAAAATTCGATTGTAAACGAATCCCCGCGCCGGCTCACCCCTACCTCTCCCTCCTCGTGCCTGATTCCCCGCCGATCGTGCTGGTGTTCGCCGCGTCGGATCCGAGCGGCGGCGCCGGCCTTCAGGCGGACATCATGACGCTGTCGAGCATGGGTTGCCATCCGCTGTCGGTGATTACGGCGATCACCATACAGGACACGACCGGCGTCGACAGCGTATCGCCCATCGACGCGGAGTGGGTGGCGGATCAGGCCCGATGCGTGCTCGAGGACATGCCGGTCGCCGCATTCAAGATCGGCGTGCTCGGCAGCGTGGAAAGCATCGCGGCGATCGCCGAGGTGGTTTCGGATTATCCCGAGATTCCGCTGGTGTTCGACCCGGTGCTGTCGTCAGGACGGGGCGACGAGCTGGCATCCGAGGAAATGGT
>CAZMBS010000142.1:0-8682 GCA_964564295.1 uncultured Streptomycetaceae bacterium | reverse complement strand
CGCGAGCAGCTCATGGCGTGGGGCGAGCGCAACGACGTCGCGGTGATCTCGCAACAATCCGGCGACGCGGCCGCCGTGATCTACGATGCCATCGGGGCCGCCGTTGCGCGCGGCATCGACGTGGTGCTGGCCGACACGGCGGGAAGGCTGCCCACGCAACTGCATCTGATGGACGAAATTCGCAAGGTCAAACGCGTGATCGGCAAGGCGCTGCCGGACGCGCCGCACGAAGTGCTGCTGGTCCTCGACGCAAACACGGGACAGAACGCGCTCGCGCAGGTGAAGGCGTTCGACGACGCGCTCGGCGTCACGGGCCTCGTGCTGACCAAGCTCGACGGCACGGCGAAAGGCGGCGTGATCGCGGCGCTCGCGCACGTGCGCTCGGCGGCAAGCGCCCAGCCGATACCGCTGCGGTTCATCGGCGTCGGCGAAGGGATCGACGATCTTCGCCCGTTCGACGCGGAGCCGTTCGTCGCCGCGCTGCTCGGCGGGCCGGAGCGGGGGTAGTGGCAGCGCCATGATCGCACTGAGCGCGGTCCACAAGCGTTATCCCGGCGGTCACGAGGCGCTGCGCGGCGTGAACGCGTCGATCCAGCCGGGCGAAATGGTATTCGTCACGGGGCCGTCCGGAGCCGGGAAAAGCACGCTGCTCAAGCTCGTGGCGGCGATCGAGCGACCGACGAGCGGCTCGGTGATCGTCAACGGGCAGAACGTCGGCGCCATGCGCGCGGGCGCGGTGCCGTTTCTGCGGCGCAATTTCGGCCTGGTGTTCCAGGACCACAAGCTGCTGTTCGACCGCTCGGTGCACGACAACGTGCTGCTGCCGCTCGAGATCATCGGATTCGAACGGCGCGAAGCCGCCCGGCGCGTGCGCGCCGCGCTCGACAAAGTGGGTCTGCTTGCGCGCGAGAACGCAAATCCGGTGTCGCTGTCGGGCGGGGAACAGCAACGCCTCTGCATCGCGCGCGCCATCGTGCATCGCCCGTCGATCCTGCTCGCGGACGAGCCGACGGGCAATCTCGACGCGGCCTACGCGGCGGACGTCGGCGAGCTGCTGCTGTCGTTCCACCAGGTCGGGGTAACGGTGATCGTCGCCACGCACGACGAGGCGCTGGCGCAGCGCCTGCGGCCACGGGTGATCCCGCTGAAAGCGGGCGAGGTCGTATCGTGACCCGGTGGCTGCATCAGCATGCCCGGGCGCTGGGGCACGCGCTCGCGCGTTTCGCGCGAACCCCGCTCGCGACGCTGTTCAACGTCGGCGTGATCGGCGTCGCGATCGCGCTGCCGGTGGCGTTTCACGTGGCGCTCACGAATGTGCAGCAGTTCGCGCGCGGCTGGACGGTGACGCCGCAACTGTCGGTGTTTCTGCGTCTCGACGCGCCGCGTTCCCAGGCAAACGAGATCGAAAAGCGCCTGCTGCAGCACGCGGACGTGAGCCGCGCGCGCTTCGTGCCGCGCGAGCAGGCGCTGCAGGAACTCAAGGCCGGGACCGGGATCGCGGACATCATCGACAGCCTCGGGCAGAACCCGCTGCCGGACGCGTTTGTGATCGACGCGCGCGATACGACGCCGGAAAAACTCGAAGCCCTGCGCGATGCGCTTCGCGCGTGGCCCGGCGTCGCGCACGTGCAACTCGATTCGGCGTGGGCACGGCGCCTGACAGCCGTGCTGAGCCTCGGCAGGGTGGCGGTGCTGATGCTCGCGGGACTGCTCGCATTCGCGCTGGTGGCGGTCATATTCAACACGATTCGCCTGCAGATCCTGACGCAGCGCGACGAGATCGAGGTGGCTAAGCTCATCGGCGCCACGGACGGATTCATCCGCAGGCCGTTCCTGTACTACGGCAGCCTGCTCGGACTCGCCGGCGCCGGGGCCGGCTGGCTCATTGTCGGCGCGGCGCTCTACGCGCTTGCGCCCGGGCTCGGCGAACTCGGTGCGCTGTACGGCACGTCGATCGACCCCCGGCACCTCGACCGCAACGATGCGCTGACGCTGCTGGGCTTTTCCGCGTGGCTGGGATGGCTCGGCGCTTGGCTGTCGGTGGCGCGCCACCTCGTAGCAGGCCCGTCGCGCTAATGTTCTCGTAAGCCATTGTTTTTATTATTTTAATTTCCTAAAGTTCGGCCCGAATCTGCCGTTAGCAGGCTACCCGGAACTTCTCGGGCGATCTGGCACTCTCATGCCTAGAGTGCTAAACTAGCGCACGTAAGGGAGATTCAGCATGAACGGGACATTTGCACTGCCCATTCCGTCGGCCACCGGCAGCCTGGAGTCGTACATCCAGGCGGTAAACCGGTTTCCGCTGCTGACGCAGGAACAGGAAACCGCGTACGCGCGGCGCCTGCGCGATACCGGCGACCTGGAAGCCGCGCGCGAGCTGGTCGTGTCGCATCTGCGCGTGGTCGTCGCGGTGGCGCGCGGCTACCGCGGCTACGGCCTGCCGCAGTCCGACCTCATCCAGGAAGGCAACATCGGCCTCATGAAGGCCGTCAAGCGATTCGACCCGGAGCGCGGCGTGCGGCTCGTGTCGTTCGCGGTGCACTGGATACGAGCGGAGATTCACGAATTCGTGTTGCGCAACTGGCGCATCGTCAAGGTGGCGACCACGAAAGCGCAGCGCAAGCTGTTCTTCAACCTGCGCAGCATGAAGCAAAACCTCGGCACCATGGGCGTCGCCGAGGCGGAGGCAATGGCGAAGCAGCTCGGCGTGAAACCCGAGGAAGTGGTTGAAATGGAAACTCGGCTCGGCGGTCAGGATGTCGCGTTCGAGCCGGGCGCCGACAGCGACGACGATACCTACTCGCCGGTCGCCTATCTCGCCGCCGACGATGCCGAGCCGGGGCGCATCATCGAGCAGGAGGAATCCGCGCGATTGCGCGACGCCGCGCTCGATCAGGCGCTGCAGGGGCTCGACGTTCGCAGCCGTCGCATCATCGAGGCGCGATGGCTCACGGAAAAGGAACCGGCGACGCTGCATGACCTCGCCGCGGAATTCAACGTGTCCGCCGAGCGCATCCGGCAGATCGAAGCCAAGGCGCTGACGAAGATGAAAGCCGCGATGGCCGCCGCGGCGTAATCCGCCCGCGGCAACACGCAACACACCCCGGCCCCGCGCCGGGGTTTTTGCTGGAGCCGCGCGCTAACGTTCGGCGAGCAGCAGCCGTATGTCGTGCAACAGCGCCGGCGCGCCGGCACCGTACTGCGCGAACAGGCGCAGCCGGCCCGCGCGATCGAGGATGAAGGTCCCGGCGGAATGGTCCACCGAATAGCCGCCGTCCTTCAGCGGTTGCTTCTGAAAGTACACCTTGAATTCCTTTGCGGCGCGCGCGGTTGCTTCCGCGTCGCCGCGCAGCCCCAGAAAATCGGGATGAAACGCCGGCACGTACTGCCGCAGCAGCGCCTCGGTGTCGCGCTCCGGATCGACCGTCACGAAGAGCACCTGCATGTCCCGCGCGGCGGGCCCGAGTTCCTGCGCCACCTGCTTCAGTTCGGCCATCGTCGTGGGACACGCGTCGGGACAGTGCGTGAACCCGAAAAACAGCACGACGACTCTGCCCCGGAAATCCGCGAGCGTGCGCGCGCGGCCGTCGTGGCCGGTCAGATTCAATTCCCTGCCGAATGACGCCCCGGTCACGTCGGTCAGCTTGAAACCCGCCGGACCTGCCGGAGTCGCTGCGCGCTCTCCGCCGCAGCCCGGCAGGCCCGCCGCCAGCGCGAGCACCAGCACGATCGCGAACGGGAAGCGGTTCATCGCGGCGATGCGCAAAGCCCTACAGCGCTATCGGAAAGTAATGATCGACGAGCAGCGCCGCGAACAACGCGGTCAGGTACGCGATGGAGTAGCGAAACGTGCGTCGCGCGAGCGCGTCGCTGTACGCGACGTGTATGCGCACGGCGTAGTACAGGAACACCGCGCCGAGCACGATCGCGGCAGCGAGGTAAATCGCCCCGGAAAGCCGCACGACGAACGGCAGCATGGAGCACGCGAACAGGATAATCGTATAGAACAGCACGTGCAGCCGCGTGAATTTGTCGCCGTGCGTGACCGGCAGCATGGGGATGCCCGCCTTCGCGTACTCGTGCTTGCGATAAAGCGCGAGGGCCCAGAAATGCGGCGGCGTCCACGCGAATATGATCAGGAACAGCGTCAGCGCCTCCGCGGATACCTGTCCCGTCACCGCGGCCCAGCCCAGCACCGGCGGCATCGCGCCCGATGCGCCGCCGATGACGATGTTCTGCGGCGTCATCGGCTTGAGGATCAGCGTGTAGATCACCGCGTAGCCCAGGAACGTCGCGAGCGTGAGCCACATCGTGAGCGGGTTCACGAGCTGGTGCAGCAGCCACAGCCCGGTGCCGCCGACCACGAACGCGAATCCGAGCGTCTGCATCGAGGTGATCTGTCCGCTCGGCAGCGGTCGCGCCTGCGTGCGGGCCATCAGGCTGTCGACGCGCTGCTCGACGAGACAGTTGACCGCCGCGGCGGCGCCCGCGCCCAGCGCGATGCCGAGCGTGCCGGCGAGCAGCACCTGCGGCGGCACCATGCCCGGAGTGGCGAGAAACATGCCGATGACCGCGGTAAACACGATGAGCGACACGACCCGCGGTTTCGTGAGCTGGTAGAACTGCTGCAGCCGCGAGGCGATCGGCTGGCTGGCGAGGCTGGAGGACATGAAGTCGGGTGCTTTCCGGGCGCACATTTTACCACCCGGGTCGGTCGCCCCCAAGGCGCTGCGCCGCGGTGTCAGCCGATGCGAGAGACTTTCAGCAGGCGGTTCAGATCCTTCTTCATCCGCGTGGGGTCCGCGTCGGGCGGATAGCGCAGAATGATGTTGCCGAGCGGATCGACGAGGTAAATGTGATCGCGCCGTGCCCGCTCGAACGGCAGCGCGTGCAGCACCCGGCTCGCGCTCGCCGCGACCGGCCAGGTGCCTTCGTACTCCTTGAGCAGCGCGGCGTCGGGCGCCTGATCGTCGGTTACGAGCCACACGCGTTCGACGCGGTCCATGTACTTGCCCTGCGTGCGGCGGACCTGGCGCATTTTCCACAATTTGTTGCGGCACGTGTCGTCGCACGCACCGGAGTCGACGGTGACGTAGGACCACTTGCCCGCGAGGTTTGCGAACGCAAACGGCGCCCCCGAAACGAGGTGCAGCGGCTCGGCCGGCACCGGCGCCACGGCGAGCAGCTCGCCGTAGTTGACGCGGCCCGACGGCTGCCACAGGAAGTACAGCAGAAACGAGCCGACGAACGGGAGCAGGCACACCGCCGCGACGAGCAGCAGCTTGCGCCGGTTACCCGGCTGCGGATTTTCTACGGACACCGGTCACCAGAAGGTAAATGAATATCGCGGCGCTCATCGCGAACCACTGGAAAGCGTAGGCGAGATGCGTGTTGCGCCCGAGGTCCGGCGCGTGCCACGCGCGCACCAGGCCGTCGCCTGCGTCGCCTTCCTGCTGAATCACCAGCGGCAGAATATCGAGCTTCGTCGCCTGACGAAAACGCTCCAGCACGAGGTTCTGCCAGACGTTGCCATCGGCGATGCGCGTCGACAGCTCCAGAAACCGTTCGCCGGGATCCACCGCGAGTCCACGCACGTCGACCTCCCCTTCCGGCGTGCTGACATCGGGCGGGCGGATGCG
Source organism: uncultured Streptomycetaceae bacterium (assembly GCA_964564295.1). Classification (GTDB taxonomy): domain Bacteria; phylum Pseudomonadota; class Gammaproteobacteria; order Burkholderiales; family SG8-41; genus CAZMBS01. The sequence goes on along the minus strand of CAZMBS010000142.1, from coordinate 3,043 downwards.
GTCACGCCGCGCGGCGACCCACCCGCGATTCACGAGCACGTGCGTGTCGGTGGCGGTGAGTCGAAGCGGCATCACCACATGGTATCCCGCGACATGCTCGTGAATGCGATTGTCGATGTAAATCATGTACTTCGGTTCGTACCGGCCGCGCGCCTGCACCGTGCGCAACAACACGTCGCGGGCGGCCGCGTGATGCGGCGCGAGTTGCACGGCCGGCTCGCGCGCGAGCGCGCTGACGCGGGCCTGCAGCGCCTCCTTGTGCCGCGCCCGGGCAAGTTGCCAGTGGCCCAGCGCGAACGTGACCGCGATACCGGCGCATCCGGCCACGGTCGCCCACCATCGAAGGCGCCACGTGCGGCGGCCGAACCACGTCAATGGCATGGCACAGGGGATTGCACTAGACTGGCGGCGGAAAACCGCCATGCGCATCGTCGTGCTCTTGTTCATCGCGTGCATACTGCTGAGCCTCGGCTCGGCGTTGTACTACCTCGTCAAGGACCGCGGCACGACGGACCGCACCGCGAAGGCGCTCACGCTGCGCGTGGCGCTGTCGGTGGCGTTGTTCGCGATGCTCGTGCTCGGCGTCCATTTCGGCCTCTTCACGGTCCGGCAGTAAAAAAAACGCCGCACGCGGGGTGCGGCGCTGGATTCCCGTTTCCGGGTCCCCCTCCTGTTGTACGATTCTGCGGCTGCCGGCTCTCGTGCTGCGCGCGACTACAGGTAGTACACCAGCACGAACAGCAGCAGCCAGACCACGTCGACGAAGTGCCAGTACCAGGCTACGCCCTCGAAGCCGAAATGATGGTCCGCGGTGAAATGCCCCGCGACCGAGCGGAACAGGATCACCCACAGCATGATCGTGCCAACCGTCACGTGAAAACCGTGAAAGCCCGTGAGCATGAAAAACGTCGCGCCGTACGCGCCGGTGGTGAGCTTCAGGTTCAGGTCGGAGTAGGCATGCGCGTACTCATAGGCCTGGAACCCGAGGAATACCATCCCGAGCGCAATCGTCGCCGCGAGTCCCCAGATGAGCTGCAGGCGGTTGTTCTTGAGCAGTCCCCAGTGCGCGATGGTAATCGTGACGCCGGAACTCAGCAGCAGGCACGTGTTGAGCGCGGGGATGCCCCATGCGCCCATCGGCGTGAAGTCCTGCGTGTAACCCGGACCGTCCACGGGCCACTGCGCCTTGAATCCGGGCCACACCAACTGCTGGTGCTCGAGGCTGCCCAGATCGGGCACCGAGATCACGCGCATGTAAAACAGCGCGCCGAAGAAACACGCGAAAAACATGACCTCGGAAAAGATGAACCAGCCCATGCCCCAGCGAAACGACAGATCGACCTGCTTGTTGTACTTGCCGGATTCCGATTCATGCGCGACCGTCGTGAACCAGCCCGCGAACATCACGGTCAGGATCAGAAAGCCCGCGAGCAGCAGCCAGTAGCCCAGCGCCCAGCCGTTGACCGAAAACGCCGCGCCGAATCCGAGGCACGCCAGCGCGCTGGAAGCCACGATCGGCCAGTGCGACAGGTCCGGCAGGTAGTAGTGGTCGGTGTTCTGTGACATGCGCTTCTCCCTCGATTCCTCTTGCCGTGTCCGTTTACTTGCCGGTGACGATGCGCACCACGGTGATGACCCCCGTGACGAACAACGCCGCCGCGATCACGCCGGTCACGATGACCTGCACCGGCGTCACTTCAACCTTGTCGTGCGCGCTTCTGCGGCGTATGCCGACAAACGCCGACAGCACCGTTGCCACGCCCTCCAGCAGTCTTGCCTTGCGCGGCTTCTCCGCCGGCGCGCTCAACCCGTCCCGCCCTTCGACGGCTGCGTGTTGGCGCCCTTCACTTCGAAAAACGTATACGACAGCGTCACCGTGTTCAGTTCCTTCGGCAACGATCCGTCCACGATGAACTGCACCGGCATCTCGCGCCGTTCGCCGGGCGCCAGCACCTGCTGCCGGAAACAGAAGCATTCGAGCTTTTTCACGTGTTCCGCCGCCGCCTTCGGGCCGTAGCTCGGAATCGCCTGCCCGACCACCGGCACCGCGCCGGTATTGGTGATTTCGAACGACACCTGGACCATTTCCCCGGGGTGGACCCGCACGCTGCGGGTCATGGGCACGAATTTCCACGGCAGCGCATGCGTGTTGGCATCGAACTCGAACGTCACCCAGCGGCTCGTGTCGACCTGCGTGTTGACCACTGCCGCGGCCGGCTTGATGAGGTTGTTGATGCCGGTCACCTCGCAGAACTTCTGGTAGAACGGCACCATCGCGAACCCGAAGCCGAACATCGCCGCCGCGAATATCGACAGGCGCGTGAACATGCGGCGATTGGGGTCCGGGGGCGTCATTTCACGAGCCAGTAGTACTTCGCCATCACGCCGAAGAAGAACAGCGCGACGATGCCCCACAGTAGGAACGCGGTCCAGCGGTTTGCGCGTCGCGTATCACGTTGCGAATCCTGTCGGGCATCACGCTCGGCCACGCTACTTGATCACCGGGGGCGTCACGAAGCTGTGATAGGGGGGCGGCGACGGCAGGGCGGTCCATTCCAGGCTGTCCGCGCCTTCCCACTGCTTGTCGGCCGCTTTCTCGCCGCTGCGGATGCAGTTCACGACGACATACAGGAACAGCAACTGCGAAAGCCCGAAGCCCCAGGCGCCGATGGACGAAATCGCATTGAATTCCGCGAACTGCAGCGCGTAATCGGGAATGCGCCGCGGCATGCCTGCGAGACCCAGAAAATGCTGCACGAAAAACGTCACGTTGAAGAAAATCAACGACAGCCAGAAGTGCCACTGGCCGAGCGTTTCGTTGTACATGCGCCCGGTCCACTTGGGCAGCCAGAAATAGATGCCCGCGAATGCCGAGAACAGGGCGCCCGCAACCATCACGTAGTGGAAATGCGCCACCACGTAATAGGTGTCGTGCAACTGCACGTCGACCGGCACGATCGAGAGCACGAGCCCCGTGAAACCGCCCAGCGTGAACAGGAACAGGAACCCGAGCGCGAACAGCATCGGCGTCTCGAACGTGAGC
>CAZMBS010000141.1:0-8689 GCA_964564295.1 uncultured Streptomycetaceae bacterium | reverse complement strand
GGCAAGGGCACGAAACCGAGCGCGCGGAATACCTCGCCGTGCAGCGCGCTCAACTGCGTGCGGATGCGCAGGCCCGCACAGTCTGCCGGTGTGCGGATCGGACGCACGCGATTCGACAGGTGCCGGTAGCCGTTGTCCCAGAAGCCCAGCAGACGGAACGGGGAGTTTGCATCGAAACGCTCCCGCAGGCGCGCGCCGAGCGTGCCGTCGAGCGCGGCATGCACCGCGACCCGATCTTCGGCGACGTACGGCAGTTCCAGCAGTTCAAACTCCCTGACGTAGGGCGTGTATCGGACGGTCGAGATGTAGCAGAGGTCGAGCTCGCCGTGCTCCACCATGACCGGAAGATCGCCGGAACTGCGGCCGCGATCGATCACGCTTTCGATGAGTTCGAAAGCGACGCCGGTTCCAAGTTCACGCTGCAGGATTTCGCCGAACCGCCGCGCCGCGCGCGTGTGCACGGAGGCGGGGCCCTGATAACCGCCGAGGCGGATCCGGACTGGGTCCACGGTATGGTCCTTTGGGGGGATTTTTGACGGGTTCGGAGTATACGCGTGTTGCAGATGGTGGACCGAGTCACTACACTTCGGCTTCGCGCCGCCTCATGCCGTTGCCGGCCGCCAAATGGGCCACCGATTGGCCATGCCTGGGCGCGCGGCGCATCCCTTTTTTCGAGGAAAACCGCACCATGTACGATCTGTCATTGACCGGCGAGCAGCTGGAATTTCGCGACACCGTCCGGGAATTCGTCGAGGCCGAACTGAAACCCGCCGCGCTCGCGCCGAAACGGCTGGAACCGTTCGAGAAGCCGCTGCTCACGGACGTCCTGAACAAGGCCTCCCAGATGGGCCTGCGCACGCTGACGCTTTCCGAAAACGCCGGCGGAACCGCCGCCGATACGCTGACCGCCTGCATCGTCATGGAGGAACTGGGTGCCGGCGACGTGGACGTTGCGTCGGCGCTCGCGCGCACCGCGATGAGCGCGCAGGCGCTCGAACGCGCGATGACCCCGGCGCAGCGCGATCGCCTGCTCAAGGGTATCGCGGAGAACGACGCGTTTCACATTGCGTTCGCCGGACAGGATCCCTACGTGGGCGTCGGCTGGTCCTACCACCAGCCGCTAGCAGCGGAGAGCGTCGAAGTGAGCGCGCAGAAGCAGTCGAACGGGGACTGGGTGATCAACGGCTCGGTTGCGCTCGTGATGAACGCGCCGATCGCGAACCTCTTCGTGGTGCAGGTGCGCACGGGCGGCAAGGGCGTGAGCACGCTGCTCGTTCCCGCCGGTGCGGCGGGCCTTACGGTGCGCGAGCCGCTGAAAGTGGTCGGCGAGACCGTGCGCTGGCACGCGGGACCCGGCGCGGGGGTCACGTTCAAGGATTGCAAGGTGGGCGCGGATCACCTGCTCGGCAGGGAGGGGCAGAGTCCTTTCGCGGCCGGCAGCGGCTGCATCGGCGGCACGCTCGCGATGGCCGCGGTGAACCTGGGGCTGGGCCGGGCGGCGTACGAAGCCGCGGTGGACTACGCGAAAATCCGCCGCCAGGGCGGCAGGAACATCATCGAGCATCATGCGATCGGCACCAAGCTCGCCAACTGCGCGGTCAAGCTGGAACTCGCGCGCAACATGATCTGGAAGGCGGCCTGGGCGCTGGATCACGCGGACGCCGCGCAGGCGAGCGGCTACGCCGCGCTGCCGCTGCATGTCGTCGCGCGGATTTACACCGCCGAGGCCGTGAACGAAGTGACGCTCGACGCGGCCGAGTGTTTCGGCGCGATGGGCGTCATGCGCGACATGCCGCTGCAGAAGTTCGTGCACGACGGCATGGTGTTCCTGCATTCCGAGGAAACCGACGGCGCGGCGAAACTCGCGATTGCCGAGGCGGTCGCAGGGTATCAGCGCGCGGAAAACGCGGCGTAGGTCGCGACTTACCGGATTACCGAGAGGCCAACATGGATTTTTCACTGAACGAAGAGCAGCGCCACTGGCAGAACGAGGCAAGGAAATTTTCGGCGGAGGAGCTGCGACCGGCGTCGCTGAAGCGCGACCAGATCGAGGGCGCGTTCGCGCCGTGGGACTGGGACATCATCGAACGGGGCTCGAAACTCGGATTTCGCACGCTGGCGGTGCCCAAGGAATGGGGCGGTCCCGGCGCGGATTTCGTATCGCAGGCGCTCGTCATGGCGGAGCTTGCCAAGGGCGACAGCGCGATGTCGAAGGCATTCAGCCAGAACTGGAAATGGAGCCACCTGATCGCGTCGGCCTGCACCGACGACCAGAAGGAGCGCTTCCTGAAGCCGTTCCTGGCGGATCATCGCTACGTCATGGGACGCGGCATCACGGAACCCAATTCGGGCTCGGACAATCGCCTGCCGCCCGAGAACGATCCGAAAGCGGGGTTCCGGCTGCGCGCGGTGCGTGACGGGGACGAATGGGTGCTGAACGGCGAGAAGTGCTTCATCGCGAACGGCAGCGTGGGGTCGCTCTTTTTCGTCGACTGCCGCACCAATCCGGATGTGAACATCAAGGAGGGCGGCACGCTGTTCATGGTGCCGAAGGGCACGCCGGGTTTTCGCATCGGAAAAGTGTTCAACAAGCGCGGCTGGCGCTTTTACCAGAACGCCGAACTGATATTCGAGAACGCGCGGTTGCCGCATGCAAACGTGGTGGGCGGCGTCGGGGGTGCCGCGAAGTCCGGCCGCGGCGACAATACCGGCGGCGATCTGTTCGGTGACCTGGAACTCGCGGCGAACGCGCTCGGTGTCTGCGACGATGCCGTGGAGATGTCGATGCGCTGGTCGCGCACGGCGAAGCGCGCGGGCAAGTATCTGATGGAGCACCAGTTGATCCAGCTGAAAATCAACGAGATGCACGCGCTGACCGAGGCGCTGCGCTCGTTCGTCATGCGCGTCGCCTGGCAGCACGACCAGCAGACGCATTCGGCGAACGCGGGGCTGCTGATGAACTGGTCCACCGACGTGATCCAGCGCGTGACCCGGCTCAACATGGAAATTCACGGTCCCGACGGCGCGGCGATGAATGCGCGCGTCGACAAGCTGCAGCGTGACGCCATGGTCTGGACGCACCTCGCGGGCGACACGGTGCAGCGCGTGAAAATCCTGAAGCGGCTCAAGTAACCGCGCGAGTAACCGCGCGAAAGGCGGCCCATGCCGGGATTGCGGAACGTGTTGCTTGCGCTGGTCTGCGTGGCCGGCGGGACGTCGTGGCTCGCGGCGGCGCAAAGTTATCCGTCGCGGCCGATACGACTCATCATACCGTTTCCGCCGGGCGGCAACGTCGATACGTTCGGGCGGGTCGTCATGCGCCAGCTCGAGTCGCAGCTCGGGCAGCCGATCGTCATCGACAACCGCGGCGGCGCGAACGGCATCCTGGGATCGGAACTCGTGGCCAAGGCGGCTCCGGACGGATACACGATCATGAATACGTCGTTTTCGTTCGCGATCAATCCCAGCATCTACAAGAAGCTGCCGTTCGACATGGAGAAGGATTTCTATCCGGTCACGAACATCGCTCTGGGTCTCGGGTACGTGTTGTGCGTGCATGCGTCGGTGACGGCGAAATCCGTCAAGGAACTCGTTGCATTCGCGAAATCGACGCCGCTGCGCTACAGCTCCCCCGGCGTGGGCAACGGCCAGCATCTCGCGATGGAGTACTTCGGGCTCAAGGCGGGAACGTCGATGCTGCACGTGCCCTACAAGGGCGGCGGGCCGTCGATGAACGCGGTGCTCGGCGGAGAGGTGCACGCGACGTTCACGGCAGCCGCCGTCGGCGCTCCGCACTTCAAGGCCGGGCGGCTTCGCGCGCTGGGGTTCAGCGGCGCCGCGCGCCTCGCCTCGCTGCCGGACGTGCCGACCATTGCCGAAGCCGGCATTCCGGGATTCCTGTACGACGCCGGATGGCACGGCGTGTTCGCGCCACCGCGTACGCCGTCCGCGATCGTGAACAAACTGCAGACGGAAATCCATCGGGCGCTGCAGGAACCCAAGGTGCGGGAGTTTTTGCAGGCGGGTGGATACGAACCCCGCGGCGAATCGCCGGAGGCTTTCCGGAAAATGTTCCTGTCGGATATCAAGAAGTACGGTGAGATTGCGCGCGCCGCGAAGCTGGAGCAGCAGTAGCTGCCGCGCGGTGGCACTGTACAACCCATTGTTTTTATTGCACTAAATGGCAATGAATGCGGAGTCCGAGACGGGGCGGGGCGAATTGGAGTCGATTCCTTTTCGCGCCGAATTGGGCGCCGAAGTGCGGTGCGGCGACTTGCGTCACATCGACGCGGCTCGCGTAAAGCGCATTGCCCGCGCGTTGCTCGATCATCTGATCGTCGTGATCCGCGGACAGACGCTGACCGACCCGGAGTTCATCGCGTTCGGCCGGCAACTCGGCACGCTCGATTTCGCGCCGCTCGCGAAAACCGGGAACGAGAAGGCACGGCCGCATCCGGAAATCATCGTCGTGTCGAACGTCATGGAAAACGGGGTGCCGATCGGCGTGCTGCGCGACGCGGAAGTGGTCTGGCATTCCGACAACTCCTATCGCGAGGTGCCGCTGTCGTACAGCGCGCTGTATGCGCTTGAAATTCCGCCCGCGGGCGGCGACACCGGGTTCGCGAACATGTACAGCGCTCTCGATACGCTGCCCGGGAGCCTGCGGCGCCGCATCGAAGGCCGGACGATCAAGCACGATCTCACCTACAACAGCGCAGGCGACCTGCGCGATGGATTCCAGCCGGTGTCGGATGTCCGCGATGCGCCGGGCCCCAGCCATCCGATCATCCGCACGCACCCGGAAACGGGATGCGACGCGCTGTACCTCGGCCGACGCCCCAACGCCTACGTGGACGGACTGTCGGTCGCGGAATCGGAAGAACTGCTGAACGCGCTGTGGGCGCACGCCACGCAGCAGCGGTTCACCTGGCGGCACCGGTGGCGCGTCGGCGATATCGTGATCTGGGACAACCGCTGCGCCATGCATCACCGCGAACCGTTCGACGGCGGCCACCGGCGCGTCATGCACCGGATTCAGTGCGCGGGCGACAGGCCCTCATACACGCCGGGCGCGAAGCCGCACCATCCCCGGGCGACGGCCTGAGCGCCGCGGCGAACGGGAGCATCGTCGTGAAGCTCGGTTTTTTCACGATGCCCATGCATCCGCCGGGGCGCAATTACACGCAGACGCTCAAGGAGGACCGCGAGGCCGTTCTGCTGGCCGACCGCCTCGGCTGGCACGAGGCCTTCGTCGGCGAGCACACGACGGACATCTGCGAATCCATACCGTCGTGCCTTGCGTTTCTCGCGAGCCTTGCGCACGAGACGAAGCGCATCCGCCTCGGCAGCGGCACGCTGAATCTGCCGAACAGCCATCCCGCGCAGGTCGCGGCGAACGTCGCGATGGTCGATCACATGCTGGAAGGGCGCTACATCTTCGGCATCGGGCCGGGCGGACTGCGCTCGGACCAGGAAGTGTTCGGCAACATCACGAACGACCGCACGGCGATGTTCCTCGAATGCATCGACCAGATACTGGCGATCTGGTCCGGCAGTCCGCCGTACAACCTGAAAGGCAGCTACTGGAACATCACCACCGCCGAGACCATGATTCCCGAGGTCGGGCAGGGCGTGATGCTGAAACCCTACCAGTTGCCGCATCCGCCGATCGTCGTGTCCGTGGTGGAACCGTATTCGAAAGGCATCATGGCGGCGGCGCAGCGCGGCTGGACGCCGATTTCGGCGAATTTTCTCCAACCGCAATGGGTGGCGACGCACTGGCCGATGTACGAGAAAGGTTGCGCGATCGCGGGACTCAAGGCCGATCCCGCGGACTGGCGCGTGTGCAAGAGCATTTTCGTCGCCGATGACGCAGCAACCGCGAAGCGCTATGCGAAAAGCCTCGACGGCCCGTACGGTTTCTACTACTGGAATCTGCTGACCAAGCGCCTGGCGCGCGGCGGCGCGCACATCTATAAAACCGACCGCGACATGCCCGACGCGGCCGTGACGGTCGAGTTTCTGCTCGACACGCTCGTGATCGCAGGCACGCCGGACGATGTCGTCGCGCAGTTGCTGAAATTCCGCGAGACGACCGGCGACTTCGGCACGCTGCTCTACGCGGGCCACGACTGGGCCGACCCGAAGCTCGCGCGCCGGTCGATGGAACTCATGACGGAAAAGGTCATGCCGGCGCTGAACGCGGCGATCGGCGCGTCTACCTGAACCTGGAATCTCCTTCCCCCTTGACGGGGGAAGGGCGGGATGGGGGTGACGTCCTTTCACCATTTTTCCCACGGCCGCGCTCCGACCATTTCACGGAAGTCGGCTATGATTCCGGCACGTGAGGAGGGAGTCTCTTGCCGACCCCGGAACAACTAGCCCGCGAGGAAATCGACAGCCAGCTCGCCGCTTGCGGCTGGATCGTGCAGGACCACAAAGCCATGAACATCATGGCGGGCCCGGGCGTGGCGGTGCGCGAGTTTCCGCTGAAGACCGGGATCGCGGATTACCTCCTGTACGTGGACGGCAAGGTGATCGGGCTCGTCGAGGCGAAGCCCGAAGGGCACACGCTGACCGGCGTCGAAATCCAGTCCAGCAAATACACGCTGGGTTTGCCCGACGGCATACCGCACTACCGCAAGCCGTTGCCGTTCGCCTACGAATCCACCGGCGCGGTTACGCAGTTCACCAACAGTTTGGAACCGGATTATCGCAGCCGCGAAGTTTTTACGTTTCACCGGCCCGAGGAGTTGCGGAGGCTCGTGACACTCGAAGCGCAATTGCGAGTGAACCTGCGCGCGCTGCCGCCGCTCGACGACCCGCACCTGTGGCGTGTGCAGGCGGAGGCGGTACGGAATCTGGAGCAGTCGCTCGCCGCCAACCGCCCGCGCGCGCTGATCCAGATGGCCACGGGCTCCGGAAAGACCTTCACTGCGTGCTCGTTCTGCTACCGGCTCGTCAAGTTCGGCAAAGCGAAGCGCATCCTGTTTCTGGTCGACCGCAACAATCTCGGCGACCAGACGCTCAATGAGTTTCAGACCTATCGCAGTCCGGTTAACGGCTACAAGTTCACCGACGAATTCAATGTCCAGCACCTGAAGAAAAACACCATCGATCCCGCGGCGAAAATCTGCATCACAACCATCCAGCGTCTGTACTCGATGCTGAAGGGCGAAGAAGACTACGACGAAGGCAACGAGGAATGCTCGATGTTCGAGTCCGCGAGCCCGCTCGCGAAGGAGCCGCTGCCCGTGGTCTACAACGGACAGGTCCCGATCGAGACTTTCGATGTCATCGTGATCGACGAGTGCCATCGCTCCATCTATAACGTGTGGCGGCAAGTGCTTGATTATTTTGATAGTTTTCTGATAGGGCTCACGGCGACACCGACACCGCAGACGATCGGCTTCTTCCACGGCAACGTGGTGCAGGACTACTCGCACGAGAAGGCCGTTGCCGATGGCGTCAACGTCGGCTACGACGTCTATCGCATCGCGACCCGGATCACGCAGGCTGGCGCGAGCCTCGCGAAGCAACCGGGCCACTTCGTGCCGCACCGCGATCGCCGCAGCAAGAAGAGACGCCTCGCGGAACTGGCGGACGATCTCACCTACACCGCAGCCGAGCTCGACCGCGACGTGGTCGCGGAGAACCAGATCCGCCTCGTCGTGCAGACCTTCCGTGACCGGTTGCTCACGGAAATCTTTCCCGGCCGCACCGAAGTCCCGAAGACGCTGGTGTTCGCGAAGAACGATCTCCATGCCGAGGACATCGTGAAAATCATCCGGCAGGAGTTCGGGAAAGGGAACGATTTCTGCCAGAAGATCACGTCCCAGACCACGGGCATCACGCCCAAGGAACTGCTGCAGCAGTTCCGTAACGCGTTCAATCCGCGCATTGCAGTCACCGTTGACATGATCGCCACCGGCACCGACGTGAAAGCGATCGAGTGCCTGCTGTTCATGCGCAACATCAACTCGGCCTCGTATTTCGAGCAGATGAAGGGCCGCGGCGTGCGCGTGATCAATCCGACCGACCTCATCGCGCGAACGCCCGACGCCCACGCCAAGACGCGGTTCGTGATCGTGGATGCGGTGGGTGTGTGCGAGAACGACAAGACGATGTCGAAGCCGCTCGACCGTCAGCCCTCCGTGCCGCTGGAGAAACTCCTGCAGATGGCGGCGCAGGGCATGGTGCACGCCGACCTCGTCTCGACGCTCGCCGCGCGGCTCGCGCGCCTCGGGCGCGAGATGAGTTACGCGCAGCACCAGGAAGTCGAGACGCAGGGCGGCAAGTCGCTGGCGGCGCTGACGACCGACTTGCTCGCCAGCATCGACCCGGACCGCAGCACGGAGCGCGCGACGTTGAAGTTCAATCTCGCGCCGGACGCGGAGCCGACCGAACAGCAACAGGATGCCGTGGAGCAGGAGGCGATGGCCGCGGCGCTGAAGCCGCTGCACAACCCGAAGCTGCGGGAAACCATCCTCGCGATCAAGGCGAGCCTGGAGCAGGTGATCGACGAAGTGACTCCCGATACGCTGCTCACGGCGGCATACGACGCCACCGCCATGGCTAAGGCGCGGTCGCTGGTGGCGGACTTCAAGAGATTTATCAACGAAAACAAGGATGAAATCGAGGCGATCCAGTTGCTGTACAGCAAGCCGTACCGCGCGGGGCTGCGTTACCG
>CAZMBS010000140.1:0-8739 GCA_964564295.1 uncultured Streptomycetaceae bacterium | reverse complement strand
CGATCAACGATGCGCTGCTGCCGTTCGGCGCGCGCGTGACCGATCAGCCGTTCACACCCGAACGCATCCTGCGCGCGCTGGGCAAGGTCAAGTCATTGCGCCCGTGATACTTCGGAGCAGGGTTCGCCGGAAGCAGAGCGGAAACGTGAACATGCGCGAACGGAATTCGGAAGAAAGGAGTCGTATCGTGACCCGCATCGGATACCTGGTGTTTTGCCTGGGCGTCATCGTCCCCATGCCCGCGGGAGCCGCCGCGTTTCCCGACAAGCCGATCCGCATGGTCGTGGGATTCGCGCCGGGCGGCGCGCCGGACATTCTGGCCCGCATACTCGCGCAGCCGCTCAACGACAGGCTGGGGCAGCCGATCGTCGTCGACAACCGCCCCGGTGCGACCGGCAACATCGGCGCGGAAATCGTCGCGCGCGCGGCGCCGGACGGTTACACGCTGTTCATGGCGACGGTGTCGGTTGCGATCAGCCCGAGCGTGTACCAGGGCCTCGCGTTCCGGTTTCCCGACGATTTCGCGCCGGTGTCGCTGGTCGCGTCGGTTCCGTTGATCCTCGTCGTGCATCCGGGGTTGCCCGCGAAAACCGTGCAGGATCTCGTGCGCGTCGCACGCGAGCGTTCCGGCAATCTCAACTATGCATCGGTCGGCAACGGCAGCCCGCAGCACCTCGCCGCGGAACTGTTCAAGCTGAAGACCGGCGCGCAGATGGTGCACGTGCCGTACAAGGGCGGCGCGCCGGCGAACACGGCGGTCATCGGTGGAGAGTCGCATGTTTATTTTTCAGGCATGCCGCCTGCATTGCCGCACGTGAAGTCCGGGCGGCTGCGCGCGCTCGCGGTGACTGCGAACAAGCGCTCCGCCGCCGCGCCGGACGTGCCCACGGTCGCCGAGGCCGGGTTGAAGGGCGCGGAAGCGGACAACTGGCATGCCGTGCTCGCGCCCGCGCGCACGGGCAGCGCCGTCGTGAAGCGGCTGAACGGGGACCTCGCGGCCGCGCTGAACGATGCCGCGATCCGCGGCCAGTTCCTGGGTCAGGGCGCGGAGGCGTCCGGCAGCACGCCCGAAGCGCTCGCGCAGCACATGCGCGCGGAGTTCGCCAAGTGGCGCGATGTCGCGCGGGCGGCACACGTTCGCGTGCAGTAAGGAGCGTCTGGTGCCGAATCAGGATTTGCTGGCATACCTCGCCGTGTTCGGGGGGATCGCGCTGTTCACGGTGGTGCTTACGGTCCTGGCTGTCCGCATGCGGCGGGCGGCAGATGCCGAAGGGCTTGCGCTGCGTGCCGCGCAAGTTGCCGAACAGTGCAAGGACCTTCTCGTGGGACCCGATTTTCTGTGGTCGGTCTGGCAGAAGACCACGAAGGTCGAGAAGACGGGGCTTCTGATTCGCGACGCGCACGACAACGTGCTCTGCACGATAACCGTGCCGGTGGTGCCGCTCGACGGCGTGCTGCGGCACTTCGAACTGGAAGGCAGGCGATACGAGATCCGCAAGGTCGACCTGATGTCGAATCGCACGTGCCTGCGCGAGGCGGGCCGCGACACGGTGCTGCTGAGCGCCGACCACTATACGTTGCGGATCGAGTTCTTCAAAGGCGATGGTGAAAGGCAGATGTTCGTGTTGCCGGCGGCCTCGGCGCTCAAGCGCTACCGGTCCGTCATGGTCGGCGAGCAGGAAATCGGCAAGCGGATCGCCGGACTGGAACAAGATACCTCCATCGGCATCATCACACTGCCCCGGGGGCGCCACACGATCCTCGAGCAGGTATTCGTGCTGGCATCCTTCTGACGGGGATCCGTGCCCGGAAGCGGGCGCAGGAGTTGTAAAATGGCCGAATTTTTCTGACGGAATTGATTCTGTGACTGCACCCGGCAATCTGGTCATTCTGATGTCCGACGAGCACAACCCCAAGATCCTGGGGGCGAGCGGACACCCTGTCGTCAAGACGCCGCATCTCGACCGGCTCGCCGCGCGCGGTACGATGTTCACGTCCGCGTACACGACGTCCCCGGTATGCGTGCCGGCGCGCGCGGCGTTCGCGGTCGGAAAATACGTGCACCAGATCGGCTATTGGGACAACGCGGACGCCTACGACGGCGCGATTCCGAGCTGGCACCACCGGCTGCGCGACGCGGGACATTATGTCGCGTCGATCGGCAAGCTCCATTTCCGCGGTCACGACGGCGACGACTACGGCTTCAACGACGTGCAGATCGCGATGCAGATCATCGAAGGCAAGGGCGACCTGATGGGGCTCGTGCGCACCGACCTGCCCGAGCGCGGCCTGTCGTGGAAAATCGCGAAGCTCGCGGGTCCGGGCGAAACGCCCTACACCGCCTACGACCGCGACATCACGACGCGCGCGCAAATCTGGCTGCGCGAGGAGGCCCCGAAACACGCCGGCAAACCGTGGGTGCTGTTCGTGTCGCTGGTGTGCCCGCACTTTCCGCTGGTCGCGCCGGCGGACTTCTACTACCAGTATTCGGCTCAGGACGTGGCGCTGCCCAAGCAGTACCGTGCCGACGAGCGGCCCCGGCATCCGTACCTGCGCGATTACGCGGCAAGTTTCTGTTACGACCGGTTCTTCGATCCGGAAAAGCTGTCGAAGGCGATACGCGCGTATTACGGGCTCGTGAGCTTCGTCGACGACAACGTCGGCAAGATCCTGCGCGTGCTCGACGATACCGGACTCGCCGCGACCACGCGGGTGCTGTACACGTCGGACCACGGCGACAATCTCGGCGCGCGCGGTTTGTGGGGCAAGTCGACGATGTACGAGGAAGTCGCGGGCGTGCCGCTCATCATCGCTGGCCCGGATATTCCCGAAGGGAAAAAAATCTCGACGCCGGTGAACCATGTGGACACCTATCCCTTCATACTGGAATGCGCGGGCGAGAGCCGGCCGCCGCTGCTCGACGGCTATCCGGGCGTGTCGCTCAACGCGCTTGCCGCCGGCGCAACTCCGGACCGTAACGTGCTGTCCGAATACCACGGCATGGGCTCGACCACGGGTGCGTTCATGATCCGGCACGGCCGCTACAAGTACGTGCACTACGTCGCCTACGCGCCGCAGTTGTTCGACCTGGAGTCGGACCCGGAGGAATTGCACGACCTGGCGGCCGACGCCGGACACGCGGCCACGCTCGCGCAGTGCCGCGAACGCCTGTACGCGATCTGTGACCCCGCGGCGGTGGACGCGCGGGCGAAGCGCCGGCAGGCCGAGCTGCTCGCGGAAAACGGCGGACGCGACGCCGTGATCCAGCGCGGCGATCTCGGATTTTCGCCGCCGCCGGGTTATCCTGTCGTGCTGGGATGAAGCGATTTCGTGGCGCGGGCATGCTGCGCGTTGCCCCGGTCTGACGGCTTCCTTATCGAGGAGGGTGTGATGAAGGCAATAACTGTGGTTCTCACCGGCACGTTCGGTCTTGCGGTTTCCGTACAAGCGGGTGCCGCGATGGCGCAGTCCGCGGCGAAATTCCCGGAGCGCCCGATCCGCCTGATGGTGCCGTATGCGCCGGGCGGCAACACGGACATACTCGCGCGCACCGTGGGCAACCGGCTTACGGAGTCGTGGGGAAAGCCGGTGGTCGTCGACAACCGCGGCAGCGCGAACGGCGTGCTGGCTTCGGAAATCTCGGCCAAAGCCGGACCCGACGGGCACACGGTGTTCGTGGGATCGACGCGCGAGATTTCGGTGAATCCGCACCTGCACAGAAACCTGCCCTACGACTCGATACGCGATTTCGCGCCGGTCACGCAGGGCACGATCACGCCGATCCTGCTCGCAGTGCATCCGTCGTTTCCCGGCAAGACCGTGAAGGACCTGATCGAATTCGCGAAATCGAATCCGAAAGGCCTGTCGTACGGCTCGCCCGGAATCGGCACGTCGATGCATCTGTCCGGCGAACTGCTGAACATGCTCGCGGGCATACAGACGGTGCACGTGCCGTACAACGGCGGCGGACCCGTGGTCGCGGCGGTCGTGGGCGGATCGGAGGTCAAATTCGGCTACCTCGGCATGGGTCCCGCGATCCCGCACGTGAAGGCGGGACGGCTGCGGCCGATCGCGCTGACGATTTCGAAGCGCGCGGCGCTGCTGCCGGACGTGCCGACCATGATCGAGCTGGGCTACAAGGACTTCGACACGAGCATCTGGTTCGGTTTCTTCGTGCCCGTGAAAACCCCGAAGGACGTCATCACGAAGCTGAACGGCGAGATCAATCGCATCCTGAAAATCCGGGAAGTGAACGAATTCCTGCTGAACACGGGCGTCGAGGTCGCGCCCGGTACGCCGGAGGAACTGGCAAAATTCGTGAAGTCCGACATGGACAAGTACGGCCGCGTCATCAAGGCCGCCAATATCCGGGCCGACTGACGCCCCGGCATCGAGGAGAATCGGCATGCGTGGAATGTTTTGCAGGTGGATGGCGGTGCTGGCGCTCGCCGGCTGGCAGGGCGCGGTTGCGGCGCAGGATTATCCGCAGCGCCCGATCCGCATCGTCGTGCCCTACGCCGCCGGCGGCGGCACCGACATCAACGCGCGCAACGTCGCGCCGAAACTCACGGAACGCTGGGGACAGTCGATCGTCATCGACAACCGGCCCGGCGGCAACGCGCAGATCGGCACCGAAATCGTCGCGCGCGCGGCGCCGGACGGCTACACGATCCTGTTCAGCGCGTCGTCCGAGATCGTCACGAACATCAGCCTGTTCAAGAAGGTGCCGTACGATCCGGTGAAGGACCTGGAGCCGGTCACGCTGGCGTCGACGACGCCCGTCATCATCGTCGCGCACCCGTCCACGGGCATCCGCACGCTGAAGGAATTGGTGGCTGCCGCGCCGACACGCAAGCTCTCGTACGCGTCGGTGGGCACCGGCAGTCCGCAGCATCTTTCCGGCGAGTGGCTCAAGAGCGTTGCGAAAGTCGACATGATCCATATTCCGTTCAAGGGCGCGGGCCCGGCGCTGAACGACACGCTGGGCGGCCACGTGCCGATCGGTTTCATCGCGCTGTTGCCGACGGTGCCGCACGTCAAGGCCGGGCGCCTGCACGCGCTGGCGGTCACGAGCGGCACGCGGTCCCCGGCGCTGCCCGACGTGCCGACGATGAAGGACGCCGGTTATCCGGAAATCGAGTTGGTGCAGTGGTATGGCGTGTTCACGCCGGCGAAGACCTCGCGCGCGATCATCAACAAGGTGAACAAGGAATTCAACGAGATACTCAATCTGCCCGACGTGAAGGCGCGTCTTGCCGCCGGCGGTGCCGACGTGCTCGCGACCACGACGCCGGAACAGTTCGGCCAGTTCGTCAAACAGGAAATCGACAAGAATCGCCGGATCATCCAGACGGCCGGTGTGAAGGGCGAGTAACGAGCGGGGAGGCGCGCTGCGGTGAAGGTGGGATTTATCGGGCTGGGCGTCATGGGCGGACCCATGGCGGGACACCTGGCGCGTGCGGGGCACGCGGTCGCGGTGTACAACCGGACGCGGGCGAAGGCCGATGCGTGGGTGGCCGCGCACGGCGGGCGCGCGGCGGCAACGCCGAAGGACGCGGCTGCCGGCGCGGACATCGTGTTTGCGTGCGTCGGCAACGACAACGATGTGCGCGCGGTGACGGCGGGCGCGGACGGCGCGTTTACGGGCATGCGGCCGGAAGCGATATTCGTCGATCACACGACGACGTCGGCGCAAGTGGCGGTCGAACTCGCCGCGGCAGCCCGCGATCGCGGCCTGCATTTTCTCGATGCGCCGGTGTCGGGCGGGCAGTCCGGCGCCGAGAAGGGGATACTGACCGTGATGGTCGGCGGCGATGCGGCCGCGTTCACGTTCGCGCAGCCGGTCGTCGCGCACTACGCGCAGGCGGTGACGCTGATGGGGCCGTCGGGCGCGGGGCAGAAGACCAAAATGGTGAACCAGGTCTGCGTGGCGGGCGTCGTGCAGGGGCTCGCCGAGGGCCTCGCGTTCGCGCTGCGCGCGGGACTCGATGCGAAGCAGGTGGTCGACGTGATTTCGAAGGGCGCCGCGTCTTCGTGGCAGATGGTGAATCGCGGCCACACGATGGTGGACGGGCAGTTCGGCTTCGGTTTCGCTGTCGACCTGATGCGCAAGGACCTCGGCATCACGATGTCGGAAGCGCGCGCGAACGGCGCGCAACTGCCCGCGACCGCGCTGGTCGACCAGTTTTACGCAAAGCTGCAATCCCAGGGTCACGGACGGCTCGACACGTCGAGTCTGATCAAGCTGCTGCGCGATGCCTGAAATATCGCCCTTGCCGGCGGCGACCGTCACGCTCGTGCGCGACGGCGTGCGTGGAATCGAAGTGCTGATGCTGCAGCGCAACTTCCAGTCGGGGTTCATGCCGGGTACCTATCTGTTCCCGGGCGGCGCGGTGGACGATGCTGATAATATTAATGAAAACAATGAGTTATGCGTTGGACTGACCGATGCATCCGCGAGTCATGCACTGGGTCTCTCGCGCGGCGGGCTTGCGTACTGGGTCGCCGCGATTCGTGAAGCGTTTGAAGAAGCCGGCGTGTTGTTCGCGTACGACACCGCGGGCGCGCTCGCGGTGCCGGCGGATGCGGATTCCGCCGCGCGCCGGGGCGCGCAGCGCGAGGCACTGAACGCCGGCACGGGAAATTTCCCCGCGTGGCTCGTGCAGGAGCGGTTGCGACTCGCGGCCGACCGGCTCGTGTATTTCAGTCACTGGATCACGCCGGTGGGCGCGCCGCGGCGTTACGATACGAGGTTTTTCGTCGCGGCAGCGCCGGACGGGCAGGACATCGCGCACGACAACGTGGAGGCAATCGCGCACCTGTGGATCCGGCCTGCCGATGCACTCGACCGCCACGATCGGGGCGAATTCAAGATGCGCACGCCCACCGTACATACGCTCAGACTTTTCGCCGACCATGATTCGGCCGGCGGACTGATCGCTGCGCTGCGCGAACGGCGCGACATTGCGGCCATGCTGCCGCGCATCCGTCGCGACGGCACGCGCGTGATGCCGGGAGAACCGGGTTACGAGGAAGCGGCGGCCGAAGGAGCGCGAGGCAAATGGGAAACATAGTCCCCGGAGAACTCGTCGACGTCGCGGATGGCGTGCGTCGCATCACCGCGCCGAATCCCGGCATGATGACGGGACCGGGCACCAACACCTACATCGTCGGCAAGGAAGAACTCGTCGTCATCGATCCGGGCCCGGAGAGCGAACCGCATCTCGCGGCGGTGCTGCAGGCCGTCGGCGGCCGGCTCAAATGGATCGTGTGCACGCACACGCATCTCGATCACTCTCCCGGCGCGAGCATGCTGAAGCGCATCACCGGCGCGCGGCTCGGCGGCATGCTGCCGCCGTCCGACGGGCGCCAGGACACGACGTTCGCGCCCGATCGCGCGCTGCGGCACGGCGACACCGTCGAATGCGCGGGCGTGCGGCTGCGCGCGGTGCACACGCCGGGACACGCGTCCAACCACCTGTGTTACCTCCTCGAAAGCCTGAAACTGCTGTTCACGGGCGACCACGTGATGCAGGGTTCCACCGTCGTGATCGGTCCGCCGGACGGCGACATGATCGCGTATCTGCGATCGCTGGAGTCGCTGCTTGCGCTCGACATCGCGCGCTTCGCGCCCGGCCACGGTCATCCGATCGACACGCCGCACGACGAGGCGCGGCGGCTCATCGCGCATCGTCTCAAGCGCGAGCAGAAAGTCGTGGATGCCTTTGCGAAGGTGCCCTCGGGCACGCTGGACGAACTGGTGGCGGTCGTCTACGACGACGTCGGCCCGAAGCTGCACGTGCCCGCGAAGCGCTCGCTGCAGGCGCATCTCATCAAGCTCTCGCGCGACGGCCGGGTGAAGGAGGAAGGCGGGCGCTGGCAACTGGTGTGACGGTAACCGCCACGCCCCCGCGCTGCGCGCGACGTTTGCACCGCACGGCCGCAATCGTGCAGAATCCGCTTTTTCGGGCTGGAGCGAGCCATGTTGACAGCAAAGTTTGCCGTGCTGGTGTTCGCCGCCGCCGCGCTTTGCTTCGCGCCGGCGCACGCGGCCGAGCCGGCCGGCGCGGGCGGGAAGCGCGCCGCGCCGATGAAAACCGGCGAGGTCGCGATCGACTTCACGCTCAAGGACCAGGACGGGAAGTCGCACGCGCTGTCGGCCGAGCGCGGCAAGCGGCCCGTCGTGCTGATTTTTTACCGCGGACACTGGTGACCCTACTGCACTCGGCAGTTTGCCGAGCTGCGATCGCTGCTGAAGCCGGGCGAAGCCGTGTCGCTGTGGGCCGTCAGCGTGGACAACGCGGAACAGAGCAGGGGCTGGATCGACAAGATCGCGGAGGACGGCGGCGGGAAGATCACGTTTCCGCTGCTGTCGGATCCCGGGGGGCGCGTCATCAATGCGTACGGGCTGTACGACCCGCGTTATGAAAAAACGAAACGCGACGGCATACCCGTTCCGGCCGCGTACGTGATCGACAAGGCCGGCCGCATCGCCTGGTCGCGCATCGACGTCGATTTCCGCGAGCGACCGCCGAACAGCGAGATTCGCGCCGCGCTGGACGCCTTGCGATAGCGCATGCCGCCCGCGCGGGACGGCGGCAGCGACAGCGCGGGCTCCGGCGCGTAAGATGCCGGACTTGCCGGCGGCGATCCCGCCGCCGGCCGCCTTCCCACGGAGCTTTCCCATGGCCGCACCCGCCGACATCACCAACATGGCGCTTTTCTGCGACTTCGAGAACG
>CAZMBS010000139.1:0-8740 GCA_964564295.1 uncultured Streptomycetaceae bacterium | reverse complement strand
CCGCGCGGCCTTCAGTTCGTGGGCATCGCCATCGACGATGCCGAAAAGGTTCGCGCGTTCGCGCGCGAGTTCCGGATCAACTACCCCTTGCTGCTCGGCGCCATCGACACGGTCGAGCTTTCGCGACAGCTCGGAAATCGGGTTGGTGTGCTGCCGTATACCCTGGTGCTGGACCGCAAGGGCAAAGTTTCGGCCTCGTTTCCGGGGGGCGTGCAGGAGATCGCTCTCGAGGCCGCAATAACTCCACTGATCTGATTGCCATTACTGTCGAATTTCTCCTAATTGCTGTCAATTATCGATAAGTTGACAGAGTGTCCTGGCGTCTCTCGATCGCGTTTTTCGGCCGGCACTTCCCATAGTCGCGGCCCGAACCGTGCGGACACCTTGACGGAGAATTTGTAAGTATTTGATATTAAACGACTTTTTATCAATCAAATCTGTCTCGATAACACCTCTCAATTTTGCTCTAATTTTCCGTAAATTCGTTCAAACTGTCGTTATTTCACTTCAACATGATGAATTACTGAAAACGGGCGCACAACGCGGCTTTCAGGGACTATAATCTGAGTGTGACAAAAGTCCTGCTGATTAACGGTCCCAACCTGAACCTGCTGGGCACGCGCGAACCGGGTGTTTACGGTGCGGCTACCCTGGCATCCATCGAGGCCCGTCTCAACAGTCAGGCGCGCGACGCCGGCGCCGAACTCGCGACCTTTCAGAGCAATGCGGAGTCCGAACTGGTCGAGCGCATCCAGCAGGCGGGGCGCGATCAGGTCGATTTCATCCTGATCAATCCGGCCGCATTTACCCATACGAGCGTCGCCATGCGGGATGCGCTGGCGGCGGTCGGAATTCCGTTTGTGGAGATTCATATCTCGAACGTCCATGCGCGGGAGTCGTTCCGCCAGAAGTCCTATTTCACCGATCTGGCCGTGGGCGTCATCAGCGGACTGGGTGCAACGGGATACGAACTGGCGCTCGCGTACGCGCTGTCCAACCCGCGCCGGAGGTAATCATGGATTTGCGCAAAATCAAGACGTTGATCGACCTCGTCCAGCAATCAGGCATATCCGAACTGGAGATTTCCGAAGGCGAAGAGCGCGTGCGCATCAGCCGCGGCGGCAACCCCGTCGCCATGCAGGCGCCGGGTACACAGACCGTTTACATCGCGCCTCCGCCCCCCGGTGGCGGTGACGCGCCGCAGGCACCCGCGCCGGAGTCCGCGGCGGGCAGCGCGCCCGAACCGGAGGCACAGGCCATCAAGGCGCCGATGGTCGGCACGTTTTACCGCTCTTCCGCGCCCGGCGCGAAGCCGTTCGTCGAAATCGGGCAGGCCGTCAAGGCGGGCGACACCGTCTGCATCATCGAAGCGATGAAGCTGCTGAACGAAATCGAATCCGACCTCGACGGCGTCATCAAGGAAGTTCTGGTCGAAAACGGCCAGCCCGTCGAATACGGACAGCCGCTGTTCACGATCGGCTGATGTTCGAAAAAATCCTGATCGCCAATCGCGGCGAGATCGCGCTGCGCATTCAGCGTGCCTGTCGCGAGATGGGCATCAAGACGGTGGTCGTCCATTCCGAGGCCGACGCGGAGGCAAAGTACGTGCGCCTTGCCGACGAGTCGGTGTGCATCGGCCCGCCGCCTTCCGCGGCGAGTTACCTGAACATCCCGGCGATCATCAGCGCCGCCGAAGTCACCGACGCCGAGGCCATACACCCGGGTTACGGATTTCTCGCCGAAAACGCAGATTTCGCCGAGCGCGTGGAACAAAGCGGGTTCGTGTTCATCGGGCCGCGCGCGGAGACGATCCGGTTGATGGGCGACAAGGTCAGCGCCAAGAACGCGATGAAAAAAGCCGGCGTGCCGGTGGTGCCCGGGATCGATGCCGCATTGCCGGACGAACCGAAGGAAATCGTCAAGATTGCCCGCGAAATCGGCTACCCGGTCATCGTGAAGGCTGCCGGCGGCGGCGGCGGCCGGGGCATGCGCGTCGTGCACACGGAGGCCGCGCTGCTCAACGCCGTCAATACGACGCGGTCCGAGGCGCAGGCGGCTTTCGGCAATCCGTCGGTGTACGTCGAGAAGTTTCTCGAGAAGCCGCGTCACATCGAGATCCAGGTGCTCGCCGACAAGCAAAAGAACGCCGTTTATCTCGGCGACCGCGACTGTTCGATGCAACGGCGCCACCAGAAGGTCATCGAGGAGGCGCCGGCGCCGCACCTGAGCGCCCGCGCCCGCGTGCGCACCGGCGAGCGATGCGCCGAAGCGTGCCGCAAGATCGGCTACGAAGGCGCGGGCACGTTCGAGTTTCTCTATCAGGACGACCAGTTCTACTTCATCGAGATGAATACGCGGCTCCAGGTCGAGCACCCGGTGTCCGAACTCATCTCGGGACTCGACATCGTGCAACTGCAGATCCGCATCGCCGCGGGGGAAAAGCTGCCGGTCAAGCAGCGTGACGTGGTGCTGAAGGGCCACGCGATCGAGTGCCGGATCAACGCCGAGGACCCTTACAAGTTCACGCCGTCCCCGGGCCGCATCACGGCGCTGCATCTGCCCGGCGGGCCGGGCGTGCGCGTCGACTCGCATGCCTACGCGGGATACGTCGTCCCGCCGTATTACGACTCGCTGCTTGGAAAAATCATCGCGTACGGCGACACGCGCGAGCAGGCGATCGCCCGCCTCGACATCGCGCTGTCCGAAACGGCGATCGAGGGCATCAAAACCAATCTCGCATTGCACCAGGAACTCCTGCGCGACGCGGCATTCCTGCGCGGCGGCACGAGCATCCACTACCTCGAAGAGCGCCTGGCGAAACTGTCGCGCGAAGATTGACGCGCGGCGCCGCCGGATGTTCCTCCGTCATGCCCTGGCATTCCGCCGAACTGGTTGTTGACGCGCGTTGCGTCGACGCGCTGACCGACGCCCTCGTGGCGTCCGGCGCGCAGTCGGTCGACGTGGCCGATGCCGCCGCCGGAACGCCGGCCGAGACGCCCGTGTATGGTGAGCCCGGTGCCGCGCTGCCTTCCGGCTGGGCGCGCAACCGCGTCACCGCGCTGTTTGGCGTCGACACCGACGCCGCCGCCGCGGTCGCCGCCGCGCTCGGCGCCGCGCAGCTTTCGCCGGAATCGCTGGTGGCGATCGAACGGATCGACGATCAGGACTGGGTGCGCCTGACGCAGTCACAATTCGTGCCGCAACGCATTTCGCAGCGGCTGTGGATCGTGCCGACCTGGCACACGGCGCCGGACCCGGCCGCGATCAACATCGTGCTCGACCCCGGACTCGCGTTCGGCACCGGCACCCATCCCACGACACGGTTGTGCCTGCGCTGGCTGGAATCGCAGATCCGGCACGGCGACGACGTGATCGATTTCGGTTGCGGCTCGGGAATCCTCGCGATCGCCGCGGCCCGATTCGGCGCGGGCAGCGTTCGCGGTGTCGACATCGACGAGCAGGCGCTGCTTGCCGCGCGCCGGAATGCTGTGCAGAATCAGGTGCAAATCGATTTTCATGCGGCGGCGCACGCGCTGCGTGAACCGGCGGATATCGTGGTCGCGAACATTCTGGCCAATCCGCTTGCGGTGCTGGCGCCGATGCTTGCGCGGCTCGTGCGTGCCCGCGGCAAGTTGGCGCTGTCGGGAATACTGGTTGAGCAGGCGGATGAAATCAGCGCGGTGTATGGATCCTGGTTCGACATGACGGTTAGCGATACCGAGGACGGCTGGGTGTTGTTGTCGGGGACGAGACGCCCATGAGCATGGCGACCCGCTGTCCGTTTTGCGCGACGCTGTTTCGCGTTGCGCCGCGCGACCTGCAGGCCCGGCAGGGCGAGGTGCGCTGCGGCCGCTGCATGAAAGTGTTCGACGGTTTCAAGACGCTCGTGACGCTGCCGGACGCGCCGGTACCGGCGGCCGATGCGCGGCCGGCGCCAGCGGACACGCCGGCGCCGACGTTGCCCGAGCCGGTTGCATCGCCCGAGCCCGCGCAGGAACCCCCTTCGCCCGCAACAGCCGTGGAGCAGCCCGTGCCGGAGATTCCGGTACCGGCAGCCGCAGCGACGGCGGAGCCCGTTGCGCCGCAGCCTCCGCTGGATTTGCTCGGCGACCCGGTGACGCTGAACGTTCCCGCGGAAGCGGTTCCCGACGTCGCGGAGCCTGCCCGCGTGGACGTTGTTCACGCGTCTCAGGGAAAACTGGGCGTGGATGCGGACGCGGAGCCGACGTTCATGACTGCGCCGCCGCCGGCGAAAGGCCGCCGCTGGTGGTTGTCCGGAAGCCTGCTGCTGATGTTCGGACTGGCGGTGCACGCAACCTATGCGTTTCGCGGCGAAATTGCCGCGCGTTATCCCGCGGTCAAACCCGCGCTCGCAGAGGCCTGCGCGGCGGTCGGTTGCCGCGTGCCGCTGCCGCAGCGCCCCAAGCTCATCAACATCGAGGCATCGGATCTGCAAATTCCCGACACCGCGCGCCCCGGCGTGATTCAGCTTACCGCGACGCTGCGCAACCACGCCGGGTACGATGTGGGTTATCCCGCGCTCGATCTCGTGTTGACCAACAAGAACGACCATACGCTCGCGCGCCGCATTTTTTTGCCCGAGGATTACCTCGCGCGCGATCGCAATCCGCTCGACGGTATGCCCGCGAACGCGGAAGTGACCGTGCGACTCGATCTCGATACCGGCGACCTCGGCGCCGCGGGATTCCGGCTCGATCTGCTCGCGGCGCCGTGACGCGCCGTGCTGGTCAGCAGGCCATTATGGCCGTGCAGCGAACAGCGCCGCGGCCCGGCGTTCGCATATCTATATGGCAGGTCGTGTGCGATAATGCCATCGCCCAGAATGTAATTAACCACTTGAATTTATTGAATTAATATGACAACACCCGCAGACCTCCGCTACACCGAATCACACGAATGGGTAAAACAGGAGGCCGATGGAACGGTGACCGTCGGCATCACGTTTCACGCGCAGGAGCAACTCGGGGACGTGGTCTTCGTCGACAATCCTGCGCCGGGGCGCAAGCTGAACAAGGGCGAAGAATGCGGCGTCATCGAGTCGGTGAAAGCGGCAGCCGATATTTATGCACCCATTTCCGGCGAGGTCGTCGCGGCCAATGCGGCGCTCGCTGATGCGCCTGAGAAAATCAACTCTGAGCCCTATACGGCGTGGCTGTACCGGCTCAAACCTTCCGATCCGGCCGAACTCGAGGCGTTGCTCGATGCCGCGGCGTATCAGAAGCTCGTGGATGCCGACGGGCGCTGACTTTCGCGTAGCGGAACGCCAATGACCGCCGCCAGGAAAAACGGGGTCGATGTCCATGCGATGCCTGCCGCAATCGGCGCGCGACGCAATCCGGAAGCGCACGCATGAAAAGTCCGCACAAGGGCAAGACCGGATTCGCGCGAATTTGGAACGCGCTGTTCTACTCGCTCGACGGGTTCTCCGCGGCATTCGCGCACGAGGACGCGTTCCGGCAGGAGGTCGTGCTGGCGCTGGTGCTGATCCCGATCGCGATTCACCTGCCGGCCACCGGCGCGGGCAAGGCCCTGATGGTGGCGAGTGTGTTGCTCGTGCTCATCGTGGAGCTGCTCAACTCCGGCATCGAAGCCGTCACCGACCGCATTTCGCTGGAGGACCACGTGCTCGCGAAGCGCGCAAAGGACATGGGCAGCGCTGCGGTGATGCTGTCGCTCGTCAACGTGCCGGTGGTCTGGCTGCTGGTCCTGCTCGGGTGACTAT
The DNA here is from genome assembly GCA_964564295.1 of uncultured Streptomycetaceae bacterium. Lineage (GTDB taxonomy): Bacteria > Pseudomonadota > Gammaproteobacteria > Burkholderiales > SG8-41 > CAZMBS01. Next base: position 2,997 of record CAZMBS010000139.1, on the reverse strand, counting down.
TTTTTCAGCGCGTCGCGGATTTCGCGCAACAGCACCACTTCTTCCGGGGTCGGCGGCGGGTCCGCGGGCTTCGCGGCCTCCTGCTGCTTCATCCGGTTGATCGCGCGGATCAGGATGAACACCGCGAATGCCACGATCACGAACGTGATGCACGTGTTGATGAACAACCCGTAATTGAACGTCACGGCACCGGCTTTCTGCGCCGCCTCTACCGTGAGGTGCGGGCCGGCGGCGGTGCCTTCCTTCAGCACGATGAACAGGTTGGAGAAATCAACCTTGCCGAGCAGCAGTCCGATCGGCGGCATGATGAGGTCCTTGACGAGCGAATCGACAATTTTGCCGAAGGCCGCGCCGATGATGATGCCGACGGCCATGTCGACCACGTTGCCGCGCATCGCAAAGTCCTTGAACTCCTTGAGCATGTAATTCCCCTTGGTGGTGGATCGACAAATCCCGCAGCCCGGCGATTATGCCTGCGGCGCTTCGCCTGCGGCAAGTCGGCGCACGGTGCTGCCCGGGACGCGCTCATCCCCGCGAATCCGGCTCTTCTAACGCAAGCAAATCAATAAGTTATAATCCGCCGACGCAACTCTGTCGGAGTTTCGATGCGCACGCTCATATGTGGTTCCATCGCCTACGACACCATCATGGTGTTTCGCGACCGTTTCAAGAATCACATCCTTCCCGAGCAGCTGCACATACTCAACGTCGCGTTTCTCGTGCCGGATCTGCGGCGCGAATTCGGCGGCTGCGCGGGCAATATCGCGTATTCGCTCAAACTTCTGGGCGGTGATCCGTTGATCATGGCGACCGTCGGCGACGACTACTCGCCCTACGCGCACCGGCTGGAAAGCATGCAGATTTCCCAGGAGCACATCCGGGAAATTACGAGCACCTTCACGGCACAGGCGTTCATCACGACAGATCTGGACGACAACCAGATCACGGCGTTTCATCCCGGCGCCATGAACGAATCACACGCGAACCATGTCGGCGATGCCAAAGACGTGGTGCTCGGCATCGTGGCGCCCGACGGCCGGCAGGGCATGCTGCAGCACGCGCGGGAGTTTCATGAAGCCGGTGTGCCGTTCGTTTTCGATCCCGGTCAGGGTCTGCCGATGTTCGATGGTCCGGAACTCGAATCCTTCGTGCGCATGTCGACCTACGTGGCGGTGAACGATTACGAGGGTCAGATGCTGCAGGACCGCACCGGCCGGAAACTCGAGGACATCGCGCGCGCGGTCAAGGCGCTCGTCGTGACTCTCGGAGCGAAGGGCTCCGTCGTCTACAGCGGCGGTCGACAAATCGAGATTCCGTGCGTCAAGGCGGGCGCCGTGGTCGACCCGACAGGCTGCGGTGATGCGTTTCGCGCGGGCCTGCTGTACGGCATCGCGCATGGTCTCGACTGGGCGATGACCGGGCGCCTCGCGTCGTTGCTGGGTTCCATCAAGATCGCGCAACGCGGCGGGCAGAATCATCATTTCACGCGCGACGAGATCGCGCAGCGGTTTTTCGAAAGTTTCGGCACGCGGCTCTGGTAGCCATGAAAAGCCGCTGTGCGACGGTGACGATTCCGGTATTGGCGCTATTCGCCGCTGCGCTCGTCGCCGGGTGCGCGCAGGGCCTGTCGGGATCGGACTACTCGCGCGATCAGGCGCGACGCGAGCAGACGGTGCGCCTGGGCGTGGTGGATAGCGTGCGCGAAGTCCAGATCGAGGGAACACGCAGCGGGGTCGGACCCACGGCCGGAGCGGTGATCGGCGGAATCGGCGGCAGCAACGTCGGCCAGGGCCGGGGCGCCGCCGTGGGCGCCGTGATCGGATCGGTGGCCGGCGGCATCGTGGGACAGGCGGCGGAACAGGCTGCCACGCGGCAGACCGGGATCGAAATCACGGTACGACTCGACGGCGGTCAGATCATCGCGGTGACGCAGTCCGCGGCGGAAGTTTTCAAGCCGGGCGAGCGCGTCCGGATACTGTCGGACGGTCACACCGCGCGCGTCACGCGCTGACGCTACGCCGGCTACAGTTCAGGACCTGTCGCGCGGATTTCCGCGCAGTCACACCGGAACAACTGCCGGTCATCCAGCCGCATCGCGGTCAGCGAACGTCCCCACACGCAGCCGGTATCGAGTGCAACGATGTCGTCGCGCACGAGGAGCCCGAGTGCAGCCCAATGGCCGAAGACGACCGGAGTGCCGGCGTTTTCCCGACCGGACACGTCATACCAGGGCACGAAACCCCGCGGCAGATCGACGGGCCCGGTCTTGTGCGAAAACTCCATTTCGCCGTCCACCGTGCAAAGCCGCAACCGCGTCATCGCATTCACGACGACGCGCAGTCGATCGTTTCCGGTCAGGTCGTCGCTCCAGCGCGTGGGCGTGTTGCCATACATGACGCGCAGAAAATCGACATGGTCGTCCGCGCGCAAGGCCGCTTCAACCTCACCGGCGAGGGCAAGCGCGCGCGCGATGCTCCACTGCGGCAGCAGTCCCGCATGCACCATCGCGTGGCCGTGCGCCGCGTACATCAGGCGCCGCGTGCGCAGCCAGTGGAGCAACTCTTCGCGGTCCGGCGCGTCCAGCAGCGCGTCGAGCGTATCGCCGCGATGCGGTTTGCGCACGCCGGCGGCGACGACCAGCAGGTGCAGATCGTGGTTGCCGAGGACCACAACCGCCCGGTCCCCGAGCCCCCGGATGAAGCGCGCGGTTTCCAGCGACTGCGGCCCGCGATTGACGATGTCGCCGACGAACCACAACGCGTCGCGCGCGGGATCGAACGCGATGTGGTCCAGCAGCCGTCGCAGCGGATCGTAGCAACCCTGCACGTCTCCGATCGCGTAGATGGCCACCGTTTAGCGCTCCCGAAGCCGGGCAACGACCGCGTCATCCGCATTGAGCGCCTTCCAGAGCAGCGCGGCCGTGAATTGCGCGGCGCTCCGCAGTTCCGCAGGCGCCACCTTGTCGCGTGTATCGGCGGGCGTGAGCACGTAACGGAC
>CAZMBS010000138.1:0-8769 GCA_964564295.1 uncultured Streptomycetaceae bacterium | reverse complement strand
GGGGTCCCGCGCCGCGCTCGCCGCCCTGTCCCACCGTGCCGTGACAGGTGTAACAGAGATGATGCATGTAGGCCGTGCGGCCGCGTTCCGGATCGCCGGGCGGTGCGGCGGACTGCGCGTCCGCGCCGAATGCCGGGCCCGCGCCGGCGAACAACCACGCCGCCAGTACCGCCGCGATGAATTTCATGCCTGCTCCCCGGTGATGATGTCGGCGATTCTGTCGCGCGCGTCGCGCGCCGTCAATCGCACGGCGCTTATTCCGGCTTGATGCCCACCTGCTGCGCCACGTTGCGGTAACGCTCCGCGTCCTTGCGGATGCGCGCATCGAATGCGGTGCCGGACATGCCGCTCGCTTCGGCCCCGCCGACGACGGCGAACCGTTCGCGCACGTCCGGCCGCTGCAGCGCCTCGGATGAGGCGGCGTGGAGCCGCTTGATGACCGCCGCCGGCGTGCCCCGCGGCACGAACAGCCCGACCCAGATCGACGCATCCACGCCCGGGATACCGGCCTCCTGCGCGGTCGGATAATCCGGCACCTGCGGCGAGCGTTTGGCGGTCGTGATGCCGATGACCTTCACGCGTTTCGCCTGCAGGTGCGGAAAAACTCCAGGCAGACCCGCGACCGTGAACACCACGTCGTTGGTCGACACCGCGGCCACCGCCGGCGCGCCGCCCTTGTACGGCACGTGCAGCGTCTTGATGCCGGCAGCCGCCGACAGCCACTCGGAAGCCATGTGATTCACGGACCCTGCCCCCGGCGAGCCGAACGTGATCGCGCCCGGCTTCGCCTTCGCGGCGGCCACGAGGTCCTTCAGACTGTGGATCGGAGACTGGCTGTTCACGACCACCAGCATCGGCGCGTCGCTCAGCATGATGACCGGCACGAAATCCTTCTGGTAATCGTAGGGCATGGTCTTGAAGACCACGGGATTCACGGCGAACTCCCCCGTGTGTGCCGACAGCAGCGTGTAGCCGTCCGCGTTCGCGCGCGCCGCGGCGCCGACCGCGATGAAGCCGTTGCCGCCGGGACGATTGTCGACCACGAACTGCCAGCCCGTCGCTTCGGTGATCTTCGCCGCGACGATGCGCGTGGAGGTATCGACCACGCCGCCGGGCGCGAACGGCACCAGCACGCGGATCGACTTCGTCGGATAGTCCTGCGCGTGCGCGGCGCACGCCGTTGCGGCGAACAGCAGACCTGCCAGTATGCGTTTCATGATCGTCACTGCCTCCGATGCGTCATCTGAATACGTCCTTCCACTTCGCCCTGACCTCGTCCTGCAGCGCCTTGCTCGCCTCGGCGACCTCCGGAAAATCGTGCAGGTGCTCGTACGGCCGGCACGCGTCGATGACGGCCTTCGACGAGAGCGGCGCGGCGTACGGGTACGCGATCGACATCGGATCGTTCTTGGAGCCCATGCCGCGCTGGATGATGTCGATGTCGACCGACGGATCGGTGCGCGTCGCCACGGCCCACATGACTTCCTGCAGGTTCGACGGATCGATGTCCTCGTCCACGACGACGGAGTAGCGCGACATGTACGCGCCGACGCCGCACTGATTGAGGATGTGCCCCGCCTGCCGCGCGTGGCCTGCGTAGCGTTGCCGGATCGACACCACGTTGAACATGCGCGCCCCGCCGATTTCGTGCGCCCAGACGCTCGCAACGTCGGGCACGCCCGCGGCCGCGAGCGCATCCACGAGCAGCGCCGAGCGCATGACGGCCTTCGAATACGAATAGTCGTTCGGCGGTTTGGCCGGCGGACTCCCGACGATAATGGGTTGATTTCTATAGTAAATTTTTTCAACTTTGACCGCCGGCGCGGGCGCCGCCGTGCCCGGGTAGTAACCGTGGAACTCGCCGAACGGGCCCTCGATGCGCTCGCCCCCCGGGTGCGCCCAGCCTTCCAGAACGATTTCCGCATGCGACGGAAACGGCAGCCCGGTCAATTTCCCGGCGACGACCGCGACCGGTTCGCCAAGGATCGCGCCGATGTAGTTGTACTCACAGAGGCCGTACGGCACCTCGATTCCGGAAATGAGAAACCCCAGCGGATCCGCGCCGCAGACGATCGCAACCGGAAACGGCTTGCCGGCCTTCATGTATTTGTCGTACTGGATCGCGCCATGCTTGCCGGGAATCATGTCGAGCCCGACGTGGTTGCGATCGTGGACCATCACGCGATACGTGCCGACGTTCACCCAGTCGGTATCGAAGTCGCGCGTGACGACCATGCAGCCGGTGCCCAGGTAACGCCCGCCGTCCTTCTCGTGCCACAACGGCGCCGGGAACGTGCCGAGATCGACCGCCGTCCCCGATTGCTCGTTTTCGAACACCGGTCCGCCGGCCGCGGCAACCGCATCGAACCGCGCCGCATCGGCCTGCCAGACCTTCGGCCGGCCGCGCAGCTTCTGCACGAGCGCGCGATGCGACTTTTCGACGCCCAGCCGCAGTATCGACGACAGCCGGCCCGGGCTCGACGTGCTGCACGTGAGCACGCGAAACCCTTCCGGATAGTCCGGGATCGCATCGAACAGCAATGCGGGCGCCGCGTCGATTTTGACGTTCAGCTCCGCGATCGTGCCGAGTTCCAGTTTCCAGTGCGCGCCGCGCACGTCCCGCAGTTCGTCGAGGCCGCGCGCGGTTTCGATCCACGCGCGCAGATCGAGCGGGTTGCCTGCGCCGGCGCTCACGCGCGCGCTCCGCGTGTGGCCGCGGCAAGCCGCACGGCCTTCACGATTTCCGGATAAGCGGCGCACCGGCAAAGGTTGCCCGAGAGATAGTGGCGGATCTCGTCCTCGGAGGGATCGGGATGCGCATCGAGCAGTTGCCGCGTCATGAGTATGAATCCCGGCGTGCAGAATCCGCACTGAAATGCGCCGCATTCGATGAAGGCCTGCTGCACGGCATCGAGTCCGCCGTCCGGCGCATGTTCGATCGTGCGCACGTTCGCGCCGTCGGCGAGCACCGCCAGGTACAGGCAGCCGGACACCGCCGCGCCGTTGACGATCACCGTGCAGCAACCGCACAGTCCCTGCGCGCAGCTTTCGCGCGCGCCGGTGAGGCCCTGAGCCTGCAGCACCTCGACGAGGTTGCGGTGCGTCTCCACGGTCATCGTGACCGGCCGGTCGTTCAGCGTGAAACGGATGGTCCGGGCGGTGCTCACGCGTGCGCCTCCACCGGCAACGGGTCTCCCGCCTTCTCGCGCAGCGCGCGATAGACGGCCTCGGCCGTGAGCGGCAGACTCATGAGCCGCACGCCGACGGCATCGTCGATCGCATTGGCGATCGCCGGCGCAACGCCGAAAGTGCCGCTTTCGCCCACACCCTTGGCGCCGAACGGCCCGCCTTTCTCGACGAGATCGACCGCCTCGTTTTCCATGGCCGCCGGCACGTCGCGCATGCCCGGTATCCGGTAATCGGCCAGCGACGCGTTGGTGACCTGCCCGTTGTCGTAATCCATGCGTTCGAACAGCGTGAACCCGAGCTGCATCAGCGCCGCGCCCGAAATCTGCGATTCGACGATCCCCGGATTCACCGCGCGGCCGACGTCGACCAGGTTCACGAGCCGCGTCACCCGGAATTCGCCGGTCTCGGTGTCGACTTCGACTTCGGCGCCGGTCGCGCCGATCATCCAGAACGGCGTCGCGTCCGGCGTGAGGCCGGTCGCGGGATCGGGCGGCGTATAGGGCGGGATGAAACTGCCGACGCCGACGATATTGCCCGCCTGCATGCCGTACTTCTTGCGGAATACCTCCGGAATCGGCGCGGTTTCGGCGGAGAGCCCGACTGCGCGCGCGAGCGCATACAGGCGGTCGCGCGCGTCTTCGGCTGCGAGTCGCACGGCATGTCCCATATGGTAGGTCGAACGCGATCCCAGCGTCGCCATGTCGTACGGCGTGACGTCGGTATCCGGATGGACGACCGTGATCGATTCGACGGGAATGCCCGTGACCTCGGACACCATCTGGGCCATCGCCGTGTCCGATCCCTGCCCCATGTCCACGGTGCTGCAATAGAGATTGCAGCTGCCGTCGGCATTGATATTGACGATCGCCATCGACGTCGTCGGCGATATGCTCGCCTTGAATCCGATCGCCAGGCCGCGGCCGCGGCGCAAGGTGCCGTCACCGCGTTGGCACGGCTGCGCCCAGTTCATGCGCTCGCCGAGCCGTTCCAGTACCGGCGCGATGCCGGCGTCGCGCATCAGCGTGCCGGTCGCCTGCGGACGTCCTTCGCGCAGGATGTTCCGGCGGCGGATTTCCAGCGGGTCGATGCGCAGCGCGCGCGCGATCAGGTCGGTATGGCTTTCGTAGGCCCACACGAGCTGCGGGATGCCGAATCCGCGCAACGCGCCTGCGGGCGTGAGGTTCGTGTACAGCGCGTAGGAGTCGATATGCACGTGCTCGATGTCGTACGGCCCTGCCGCCGTGAAGCCGGATTTCTGTGTGACGCGCGGGCCGATATCCGCATACGCCCCGCCGTTCCACCACACTTCGCACTCGCGGGCCGTGATGCGTCCATCGGTCGTGACGCCGCTCTTGATCCGCAGCGTCGCCGCGTGCCGGGTGATCATCGTGAACTGCTCGTCCATCGTCAGCGCAAGCTTGACCGGCCGCTGCGCGAGCAGCGCCGCGATCGCGGCCAGCGCCTCGGTCTTGATGTACAGCTTCGCGCCGAAGCCGCCGCCCAGAAACGGCACTTTCACGCGCACCCGGTTCTCCGGCCAGCCGAGCAGCCGCGCGATCTCGATGCGCACGAACGACGGGCTCTGGGAGGTCGTATGCAGGGTCAGCGATGCCGCGCCGGGCTCAGCCACCGTGGCGAACGGCTCGAGCGGCAGATGCAGCACCGGCTGCGAACGAAACGTGTGCTCGAACACGTGATCCGCGCCCGCGAACGCCGCGCGGGCATCCCCGCGACGCAGGTGAAAATCGAGCGCGATGTTGGTCCCGCGCCGGCCCCTGACGTGTTTCAGGTCCGGAAACGTGCCGGCGGGTTTCAGCTCGTCGTGCACGAACGCTTTCGCGGTCATGGCCTCGACTTCGTCGAATACCGCCGGCAGTTCCTCGTACTCCGCGACGATCTGCTGCGCGGCGGATTCCGCCACGTGCGGGTCTGCCGCCAGCACCACCGCCACCGGTTCGCCGACATGGCGTACTTTTTCAATGGCAAGCACAGGCTGATCGTGGAATGCCGGGCCGTAATACGGCTCCGGCACCAGTTTGCGAACGTCCTCGCTCGTGTAGACCGCGTGCACGCCCGGCACGGCGCGCGCCGCCGTAACGTCAACGCGACGGATGCGGCCGTGCGCAATGGTGCTGCGGAACACTTTTGCGTGCAGCATGCCCGGCAGGCTCAGGTTGTGCACGTACTCCGCGCGCCCCGTGACTTTCGCGCGGGCCTCGAGACGCGGAATCGAACGTCCGACCGCGCCGCCGGTTTCGGTTATCCCGGCCATCAGCGGACACCCGCGGCCTGCCGCGGCGCTTCCTGCAGCGCCGCCCGCAGCGCGCGCGGCAGGTGCACCTTGAGGAGCTGCGCCTTGTATGCCGCCGAGCCGTGCTGGTCGCCGATCAGTTGCGCCGCCGCGGCGCCGGCTTCGCCGGCTCGGCGCAGCACGGCATCGTCGCCGCGCGTGCCCCGCAGCAGGTTCTCCACCGCGGCAATACGCGTGGGCCTGTCAGTGGCCGCGCTGACGACAACGCGCGCCCCGCGAATCTCGCCGCCTTCGACATCGAGAGCAACCGCGATGCCCAGCGCGGGCCAGTCGTCCGCCGTGCGCGTCGTGCACTTGCAGTACGCGGCGCGCCGCGCAGGGTGGTGCGGAACGAGCACTTCCGCGATGAGTTCTCCACGCGCCAGCGTCGTCTCAAGATAACCTGCGTAAAGATCCTCGAGCGGTTTGGCCCACTCCCCGCGCGCGCCAATGCCGCGCACGGTGGCATCCAGCGCGATCAAAGCCGGCGGCAGGTCCATGTGCGGGTCGGCGTGTGCCAGATGCCCGCCGACGGTCGCGACGTTGCGCACGCGGACATTGGCGAGCGTGCGCAACGCGCGCGCGATGACCGGAGCATGCGCCTGCGCCACCGGGGACTTTTCCAGTGCCGAAAGCGTCGCCATGGCGCCGATGCGCAGTGCGCCGTCGGGCGCGGCTTCAATGGCGAAGTACCGCGGCTCGATTCCGCGCAGGCTCACGAGCCGAGGCGGGCGCAGCACGCCCATTTTCATCATCAGCATGAGCGCCGTGCCGCCGCCGAACGGCCGCACGCCGTCCGCGTCCCCATCCAGCAGGAGAGCCGCCTCGCGCAGCGAAGGCGGCTCGATCAGGTCGAACGGGGCCATGCCGTTACGCTGCGACGGTCAGTCGGCGTACATCCCGGCTTTCTTGATGATCGGGCCCCACTTGTCGATTTCGGACTTCAACTGCCTGGCCAGCGAATCCGGCGTAACCTTGTCCGGCGACACGGGTTCCGCTCCGAGTTTCGCGAGCGCTTCCCGGAACGACGGATCTTTCACGGCGGCGAGCAGCGCCACATTCAACTTGTCGAGCACCGGCTTCGGCGTTCCCTTCGGCGCGTAGACGCCGTGCCACACGACCACTTCGAAACCCTTGAGCCCCTGCTCCTGCAATGTCGGCAGATCCTTGAGCGACGGCACGCGCTGGGACGACGTGACGCCGTAGGCCTTCACCGTGCCGGCAAGAATCTGGCTCGTCGTGTTCGTGGTCTGGTCACACATGAAATCGATCTGGCCGCCGATGAGGTCGGTCATCGCGGGCGCCGTGCCCTTGTACGACACGGTTTGCACGTCGGTCTGAACCGAGCTCAGGAACAGCAGTCCGCAGAGATGCGACGCCGCACCCAGCCCCGCGTTGCCGTACGTCATCTTGTCCTTGTTGGCCTTCAGGTGCGCGAGAAACTCCTTGAAATTGTTTGCGGGCACCTTCTTGCTGGCAAGCAGCGTCATCGGCACGTCCGCAACCTGGCCGATGTATTCGTAGTCCGTCAGCGGATTGAACGGCAGTTTGCGATAGAGCGCGGGCGCCGTCGAAATGCCGATATGCCACAGCAGCAGGTTGTAGCCGTCGGGCTTCGCTTTCGCGATCTTGTTGGCGCCGATGGTGCCGCCCGCACCGACCGTGTTGTCGATGATGACCTGCTGCTTCAACGTGGCGCTCATGAGCTTGGCAAGATGCCGGCCCAGCGTATCGGTGGGGCCGCCCGCTGCGAACGGCACCACCATCGTGATATTGCGCGTCGGATACTCCTGGGCATGCGCGCCGATCGCCAACAGCGTTCCGAGGCACGCCCCCGCACACGAAATCATACGTAACATCATGATTCTCCTGATAAATATTGTATCGGCGCGGGAAAATTTCATAATGCCCCGCGTTGCGGCCGACCGTTGCTGCAGGAATATCGTGCCGACCATCGCCGCTGCCGGCTATTTTATCGCGACCGGTACGGGCACGGACGGGGCGACGGTCGAATCGCCCGCGCCGGCGGGCGTCGTGCCGACGCCTGCAACCTAGGCGACTTTGCGTCCGCCGAAGCGCTGCCGGCCTTCCCAGCGCGCGGGTTGCGCGCCGTTGCGGTGCCGGGTGCTGTTCGGGCCGGGGCGTGATCGCCGGTGCTCCTGCGCTGCCGGTGCCCGGCGCGTGGGTTCGAGGCCGGGAACGACTTGCGGCTCGATGCGCTGGCCGGTGTAGCGTTCGATCTGCCGCAACTGCGCAGCGTCCTCGGGCATCGCGAACGAAATCGCGATGCCGGACGCGCCCGCGCGGCCCGTGCGTCCGATGCGATGCACGTAATCCTCGGCGACCTTGGGCAGGTCGTAGTTGATGACGTGTGAAATGCTTGCAACGTCGATGCCGCGCGCGGCCACGTCGGTCGCCACCAGCACGCGCACCTTGCCGCTGCGCAGGCTCGTCAGCGTCCGGTTGCGCTGATTCTGGTTCATGTTGCCATGGAGCGCGGCAGCCTCGTGACCGGAATCGTGGAGCCTGCCGGCCAGGCGGTCCGCGCCGCGCTTGGTCGCCGTGAACACGATGACCTGGTCGGCATTCTCGTTGCGCAGCACGTGGTCCAGCAACCGCTGCTTGTGCGGACCGTCGTCGACGAGATGCAAGCGCTGCTCGATGTGCTCGTGGCGCGCCTTCGGCGCCGAAACCGAAATCAGCTGCGGATCGGAGAGCAGCTTGCGCCCGAGCGTCGCGATGCCGCCGTCGAGCGTGGCGGAAAACAGCAGGGTCTGGCGCGCAGCCGGCGTCGCCGCGGCGATGGTTTCGACCGGCTTGATGAAGCCCATGTCGAGCATGCGGTCCGCCTCGTCGAGCACCAGCATCTCGATGCGCGAAAAATCCACCTTGCCCTGTTGCATGAAATCGATCAGGCGGCCGGGCGTCGCGACCAGAATGTCGAGCGGCTGTTCGAGGAGCCTGCGCTGCTTCGGATACGGCATGCCGCCCAGCACGGTTCCGGTGCGCATGCGGCGCAAGTGCTTGCAGTATTTGTCGACCGCGGCTGTGACCTGCAGCGCGAGTTCGCGCGTCGGGGTCAGCACGAGCACGCGCGGGCCGCGTCCCGATTTCGCCGAGGGTTGCGCCAGCCGTTGCAGCGCGGGCAGCACGAAGGCGGCGGTCTTGCCCGTGCCGGTCGGCGCGGAAACCATGAGGTCGCGTCCGGCGATCGCCGGTGGAATCGCCTGGTCCTGCACGGGCGTGGGTTGATCGTAACCGGCATCCGTGACGGCCTGCAGGATGGCGGA
>CAZMBS010000137.1:0-8808 GCA_964564295.1 uncultured Streptomycetaceae bacterium | reverse complement strand
GGCTGGAACCGCGATGCACCGCGCCGCGCCGCCGGCTGGAGGCGATGCGGCGGCTTTCCGATGCGGGCATACCGGTGGGCGTGCTGGTCGCTCCGGTGATCCCGTTTCTGACAGACGACCAGATCGAGACCGTGCTCGATGCGGCCTGGGCGCATGGCGCGCGGCAGGCCGGCTACGTGCTGATGCGCCTGCCCTGGGAAGTGAAGGACCTGTTTCGAGAATGGCTGGAACGGAACTACCCGCTGAAAGCGCGTCACGTCATGAGCCGGGTGCACGCGATGCGCGGCGGCCGGGACAACGATCCGGCCTTCGGCCGGCGCATGCGCGGCGAGGGCGAGTTCGCCGACCTGCTGGCGAAACGATTCGAAATCGCATGCCGGCGGCTGGGGTTTCACAACGATCGCATGCTGCGCAATGCGCGGCTCGATACGACGCAGTTTCATGCGCCGCGCCCGGACGGGCAGCGCAGCTTGTTTTGACGCAAACGGTGACAAAAGGGAGCGAAGGAGCACATGAGCAGCAACGTGGGGACAAAGACAACGCCTAACCGCAGGCCGACCGGCGGTCCGGTCATCGACACGCACGCACACTGGTTTCCGACGGAGTGGGTGGAACTTCTGCTGAAAGACGGGCCCGCGAACGGCGCGGAGACGGGCCGCAACGCGCAGGGCAACGTCACGTTCCGGGTGCCCGGCATCCGGTCGGATTTCAAGCCGCATTACATCGATCCCGAAATCCGGCTCGAGAAGATGAACGGGCAGGGCGTGGACGTGCAGGCGCTGTCGCTCACGCAGCCCATGGTGTACTGGGCCCCGCCGGCGTTCGGGCTCGCGCTGTCGCAGTGCTACAACGACAATCTGTCGCGCGTGTTCCACAGGTATCCCGGCCGCTTCGTCGGCATGGCCTCGCTGCCGATGCAGGCACCGGAGCTTGCGGTGCGCGAACTCGAGCGCGTGGCCAAGCTGCCCGGCATCCGCGGCGCGTATCTCGGCACGCACGTGAACGGCAAGAACCTCGACGAGAAGGAGTTCTGGCCGGTGTATGCCAAATGCGAGGCGCTCGGCTGGCCGATATTCCTGCATTCGCTGAACCCGCTCGGTCGCGACCGCATGCCGCGCTACTATCTGCAGAATTTTCTCGGCAACCCGTACGAAACCGGCATCGCCGCGGCGTCGCTGATGTTCGGCGGCGTCATGGATGAGTTTCCGCGTCTGGAAGTCATGCTGCCGCACGCGGGCGGCACCTTCCCTTGGCTGCTGGGCCGCATGGCGCACGGCGCCACCGTGCGCAAGGAGGTCGCGCACATGAAGCGCTCGCCGTGGGAGTACCGGCGGCGGTTTCACTACGACACGATCGGCCATCGCGCGGAGATCATCCGCCAGCTGATCCGGCAGGTGGGCGCGGACCGCGTCGTGCTCGGCAGCGATCACCCGGCGGACATGGGTTGCGTCGAGCCGGTGTGCGAGATCGAGGAGCTCTCCGACCTGCCGGTCGGCGACCGGGATCTGATCCTCGGCGGCACGGCCGCACGCATGCTCGGAGTCTGACCATGGACCGACGCAGAGTGGCAGGACCGGTTGTCGATACGCACGCGCATTGGTATCCCGAGGAGTGGGTGCGGCTGGTCGAAAAAGACGGGAGCCGCGTCGGCGCGACGATCGAGCGCAAGGGCGACGGCATCGTGTTTCGCGGCGGCGGGCTCACGTGCCCGTTCTCGGGAGAGTTCGTCGACCTCGACCGGCGCCTCGCAAGCATGGACCGGCAGGGTGTGGACGTGCACGCGCTGTCGCTGACGAGCCCGATGGTGTATTTCGCTCCGGGCGATTTCGGACTCGCGCTGTCGCAGGTGTACAACGACGCTGCGTCGGCGGCGCACGTGAAGCATCCCGCGCGTTTCGTCGGCATGGCGATGCTGCCGATGCAGGCGCCCGATCTCGCGTTGCGGGAAATCGAGCGCGCGGGGCGGCTGCCCGGCTTGCGCGGCCTCTACATGGGCACGCACGTGCTCGACAAGGAGCTCGACGACCCCTCGTTTTTTCCGGTGTACGCCAGGTGCGAGGAACTCGGCTGGCCGATCTACCTGCATCCGATGGACCCGATCGGCGGACCGCGGTTCCGGAAATACTATCTGATCAACCTTTTGGGCAATCCCTACGATTCCGGCATCGCGGCGGCGCATCTCGTGTTCGGCGGCGTTCTGGACCGGTTTCCGAAGCTGCACGTCATGCTGCCGCACGCGGGCGGCACGTTCCCGGCGCTCGTCGGCCGCTGGGATCACGGCACGCGCGTGCGCCCGGAACTGAAACACATGCAGGCGCCGCCGACGAGTTACCTGCGGCGGTTCAGTTACGACACGATCAGTCACAACGACACGATACTCAGGAACCTGATCCGCTTCGTCGGCGCGGATCGCGTGGTGCTCGGCAGCGATTATTGTTTCGACATGGGTTACGAGCAGCCGGCGGCGGTCGTCGATCGGCTGTCCGACGTTCCCGCGGGTGACCGCGATCTGATACTCGGCGGCAATGCGGCGCGCATGCTGCGCATCGCATGATCCGCCGTCCCGATTGGAGAAAGGCATGATGCACGTTATGCGGCAATTGGCAGCGGTGCTTGCGGTCGGCGCGGGGTTCGTCGCGCCGGCTCCGGGCGCAATCGTCGACTACCCTGTCCGCCCGATTCGGATGGTGGTGCCGTTCCCGCCCGGCGGCGCGACCGACATCCTCGCGCGGGTGACGGGCAAGCGGCTGTCCGAGGTGTGGGGGCAGAACGTCATCATCGACAATCGCCCGGGCGCGGGCGGCACGCTGGGGGCGGGCATCGTCGCGAAATCCACTCCCGACGGCTATACGCTGCTCATGGGGACCAACGCGACGCACGCAATCGCGCCGAGCCTGTTTCCGAATCTCGCGTACGACGCGCTGAAAGACTTCGCGCCGATCACGCTCGTCGCCGTGGTGCCGCAGGTGGTCGTCGTGCACCCGTCGGTGCCCGCGAACAACATCAAGGAGTTGATCGCGCTCGCGAAAGCGAAGCCGGGTGCCATCAATTTCGGATCGGCGGGGCAGGGCACGCCCGGGCATCTCGGCATGGAACTCATGAAAATGATGGCGGGAGCGGACATGGTTCACGTGCCGTATCAGGGCGGCGCGCCCGCGATGCAGGCGGTCGCCGGCGGACAGGTGCAGTTCATGGCGGACAACATGAATTCCGCGTTGCCCTTCATCAAGGGTGGCCGCGTGCGCGCCATCGCGGTGACGACGGCAAAACGCTCGAGCGCGCTGCCCGAGATGCCGACCATCGCGGAGCAGGCGCTGCCGGGGTTCGACTCCGGTTCCTGGTTCGGCATGTTCGCGCCGGCGGGAACATCCAGGGCCATCGTGGACAAGCTGCACGCGGAAACCGTGCGAACGCTGCAGCAGCCGGATGTGAAACAGACGCTCGCGCAGCAGGGCGCGGAAATCGGCGCGAACACGCCGGCCGAGTACGCAAGGCTCATTCAGGCCGACATCGCGCGCTGGGCCAAGGTCATCAAGGCCGTGGGAGCCAGGGCGAACTGAAGCCGTTTGGCCGCAAAGGGTGCCAGGGTGAAAAACGAGGTCGCGTTATACGTGAGTGAGGCAATGGGCCGTTACGGCTTTCCGGACGGGCATCCGTTCGGGCCGGACCGCCAGGCGGCCTTCTGGACCGAAGCGACGAAACTCGGCCTCGATCGGCGCGTGGCGCTGTGCGATGCGCGGGCGGCCGGCGCCGACGAGATTCGCCGCTTTCATACGGATGATCTCGTTTCGCGCGTCGACGAACTCTCGCGCATCGGGCACGGTTCGATCGATTACGGTGATACGCCGGCGTATCCCGGTGTCTACGAGGCAACCGCCCATGTGGTCGGCGCGGCGCTCGAGGGGCTCGACCGCGTCATGCGTGGCGATTGTTATCGCACGTTCCAGCCGATCGGAGGACTGCATCACGCGCGCCGTTCTGCTGCAGCGGGTTTTTGCGTGTTCAACGATTGCGGGGTGGTGATCGACACGCTGCGCGGCCAATACGGTGTAAAACGGGTCGCGTACGTGGATATCGACGTGCATCACGGCGACGGGCTCTTTTACCCGTACGAGGACGACGCGGACCTCATCTACGCGGACATACACGAGGACGGCCGCTTTCTGTATCCGGGCACGGGCGATGCGTCGGAACGCGGCAAGGGCGCCGCGGCGGGCACGAAACTCAACATCCCGATGGAACCCGGCGCCGGAGACACCCGCTTCATGGCGGAGTGGGAGCGCGTCGAGCAGCACCTGCGCGAGCACAAGCCGGAATTCATCGTGTTTCAATGCGGTGCCGACAGCGTGGCGGGCGATCCGCTCGCGCATCTGCAGTACTCCCCCGAGGCGCATCGCCATGCCGCCCGGCGGCTGTGCGCGCTCGCGAACGATCTGTGCCGCGGCCGCATCATGGGCTGTGGCGGGGGCGGCTACAACCGTCGCAATCTCGCGGCCGCATGGTGCGCCGTTCTCGACGAATTCATCAAGGGCTCCGAGCGCTGAGCGCCGCATGGCGGATATCCGGATAGGCGTGCTGGACCAGTCGCCGATCATCAGCGGCCATACGGCGGCGCAGGCTGTGCACGAGACCATCCGGCTCGCGAAAGAAGCGGAACGGCTCGGTTTCCACCGCTACTGGCTGGCCGAACACCATTCGATCGCCGCGCTGGCCGATCCCTGTCCCGAGATTCTCGTCGCGCGCGTCGCGGCCGAAACAACCTCGATCCGGGTCGGCACCGGCGGCGTGTTGCTGCCGTATTACAGCCCCTACAAGATCGCGGAGCAGTTCCGCATGCTCGAGGCGCTGTATCCGGGACGTATCGATCTCGGTATCGGCCGCGCGCCGGGCGGCGACCGCATGACGGCGCTCGCGATGGGCGAAGGCCGCTACCACGGCGCGGAAGAGTTTCCGCAGCAGGTGCAGTATCTGGTCGCCTATCTGGACGATGCGTTGCCGGCCGATCATCCGTTCGCGGCGGTCAAGGCGAATCCGGCGGGTCCGACGGCGCCGCCGGTGTGGCTGCTCGGTTCGTCGGATTACAGCGGCGCGCTTGCCGCGGAGCTGGGGTTGAACTTCGCGTTCGCCCATTTCATCAGCGCGGAAGGCGGCGACGCCGTGATGCGCGATTACAAGCGCAGGTATCAGCCGTCGGCGCGCGGACCGAAGCCCAACGCGCTGCTGTGCGTCGCAGTCATCTGCGCGGAAACGGCCGAGGAGGCCGAGCGGTTGTCGGCGAGCATCAGCCTGCGGCGGCTCAACATGGACCATGGTGTCAATGTGCCCGTTCCCAGCCGTGCCGAAGCCGAGGCGTATCCTTACACGGCAGCGGACCGGCAACGCATCGCCCATCATCGGCGCCGGCTCGTGGTCGGCACGCCGGATTCGGTGCGCGACCGGTTGCTGCAATTGCAGGCGCAATTCGAGGCCGATGAACTGATGGCGATCACCATCACCGGCGACTATGACAGTCGCATGCAGTCGTACCGGCTGCTGGCGTCGGCGTTCGGCCTGTGTCATCGTTCGTGACGCGGCATGCGTTATAGTTCCGGCCGGGTGTTTCCGGTGGGGGGATGTTCCAGTCGGAACACCTTGACTTAAAACAATTTTTTAAGGAAATGACATGAAACAACTGATTGCGGCGGCAGTATGTCTGATGCTGGCGGCAGCACCGGCCTTCGCGCAGGACAAGAAGGGCGAAGAGAAAAAGGCGGCGCCGGCAGCGGCGAAGAAGGCGGACGAGAAAAAGGCGGCACCGGCGAAATCCGAGGCCAAAGGCAAGAGCGACGAGAAGAAGGCCGAAAAAGCCAAGAAAGAGCCCACCGAGAAGCAGAAGAAGCAGCAGGAACGCATGAAGGCCTGTAACGACAAGGCCGGCGACAAGAAAGGCGACGATCGCAAGAAATTCATGAGCTCGTGCCTGAAGGGCGAGGACGCGGCGAAGAAAACCGCGCAGCAGGAAAAATGAAGTCGTGCAACAAGGAAGCCGGCGAGAAGAAACTCAAGGGCGACGACCGCAAGAAGTTCATGAGCTCGTGTCTCAAGGGCTGATCGCATAAGCGGATTCGCGGCCCGGTTGCGCGGGTCTTCGACCGAAGGGCATACTCGCAGGGGTATGCCCTTTTTCTTTGTCCGCTGCCGGCGCGTGCTGCTGCCGGCGCTCTTGTTGCTGACGGGGGGAGCGATGTCCGCGGAGTCCGGCCCGTTCACTGCCGAGCACCGCCGCATGGTGGATGAGATCGCGCGCATGGCGCGCGACACCGGCGCGCAGACCGGCCGCGCCGTGTTCCATCCGCGCGTGATGGCGGCGATGGAAAAAGTGCCGCGACACCGGTTCGTCCCCGCAGCCGCCGAACGCAATTCGTACGACAACCGGCCGCTCGCGATCGGTCTCGGGCAGACGATTTCACAGCCCTATATCGTCGCCCTGATGTCCGATCTCATGGACCTCGTTCCGTCCGACAGGGTGCTGGAAATCGGCACCGGGTCGGGTTACCAGGCAGCCGTGCTCGCGGAACTGTCGCAAGCCGTATTCACGATCGAGATCGTCGAGGCGCTCGGGCGTGAAGCCGCCGCGCGGCTGAAAACGCTGGGTTACGGCAACGTGCGCGTTCGCATTGGCGACGGCCATCGCGGCTGGCCTTCGGAGGCGCCGTTTGACGCCATCATGGTTACTGCCGCCGCGCGCGAACTGCCGACGGCGCTGCTGGATCAGCTGAAGCCCGGCGGGCGTCTCGTCATTCCCATCGGCGAGCGGGACGGCGCGCAGACACTGTACGTGTACTCCAAGTCAATCGACGGCAAGGTCACGCCGCGCCAAGTACTTGCCGTGCGCTTCGTGCCGATGACCGGCGGCATGTGATCATTTCTGCGCGACCCGGGCAGGTTCACCGAGTTTGCGCACGATCCATGGCAGCACCACTTCCCGCGCGATGCGCGGGCTCGACCAGTCTGCCGAGCGCCCCATGTGCCCGCCGGCAGGATTGACCCACGTATCCTTCGGATCGCCGTGCTTCATCATCAGGTACAGGTCAGCGATCGGCTGCTGGCTGTCGCGTTCTCCGTTCACAAGCAGCATCGGTGCCGCGGGCTTGTCGAGGAAGCCGCGCGTGAACAGCGACAGCCGCGGTCCGTAAGCCAGGTATTCCTCCTCGGTGCGGGTGCCGTACACCGCGGACCGTGCCGGGAAGATGTCGAACAGGTACTCGCGCGTTGAAAACGACTTTTTCTGCCACTCCGGCTGGAAGAAGCCGTGTATGCCGACCCCGTGCACGACCGCGCCGCGGATGCGGTCCTTCTCAGTGTAGGCCATGATCGCCGCCCAGTAGCCGCTCCAGCTGCGGCCCTGCACGACGATGCGTTTCGCATCGACGTCGCCGCGCGTCTGCAGGTAGTCCAGTGCAGCCGAAAAGATGCGTTCGGAACCGACATCGATCAGGACCGGTGCCTGGCCCGTGCCCGGCATGTCCATCGCGAACACGCCGATGCCGTTCTGGAGATAGGCGTCGATACGCGCGATCACGTCCTCCTTGCGCGAATCGAGTCCGTTGATGCCGAACACGATCGGCGCCGGGCGCACGCCCGCGGGCAGCCGCAGGTACGCGACGATCTCCCTGCCTTCGAACGGGATGCGCACGATTTCGATCGGCGGCGACAACAGCCGCCCGTACGCATGGAACGCGTCGAGCGAGCGCTGATAGGCCTTCATTTTTCCGGGGGAGAGCCGCTCCGTCGGCCAGCGCCCGGTGCTGAAGTTGTGCCACGCGTGGTAATACGCTTCCTGTGCTTCCTTCGGCGTGGCTGCCGACTTGGCCTGCGCCATGTAGCGTTCGCCATTCGCCATCCATGCCGCGGCCCAGTCTTCGCGCTCGAGCGTGTTGATGCGCGCGAGCGCTTCCCGGGCGTCCTCCGGTTTGATTCCCGCGATCGGCGGCAGATTGCGGTCCGCGCGTCGCTGGGTTTCGACCTTCAATTCCTCCAGTGTGCGCGGGCCCCAGATCTGGGCCGGCGCGGGTGCGATGGCGAGCGTCCCGACTGCCGCGAGGGTCGCGGCAGCGAGGCGAACGGTGTTGCGCATATGCTGTTCTCCGAAGCGATTACTCGGGCTTGATGCCGGCGGTGTTGATCAGCTTGACCCAGCGGTCGTATTCCTTGTTGATGCGGGCCTGGAACTTCTGCGGCGCGCCGCCGGTCGGGATCATGCCCTGCGATTCGAGATTTTTCTTCATGTCCGCGGACTGCATGGCCGTATTGATCGCCGCATTGAGCCGGTCGATGACCGGTTGCGGCGTGCCGCGCGGCGTCATTGCGCCGAACCACAGTTCCACTTCGTAGCCGGGCAGCGTTTCGTTGAGGGTCGGTATGTTCGGCAGCGAGTGCCAGCGTTTTTCGGTGGTTACCGCGAGCGCGCGCAGCTTGCCGGTGCCGAGATGCGGCACCACCGGCAGCAGGCTGCCGACGATGATCGGGGCCTGACCGGACAGCAGGTCGGTCATCGCCGCACCGGTGCTTTTGTACGGGACGTGCACCATCTTGATCTTGGCCATGCTCAGCATGAGTTCGGTGGCCAGATGCGTGAGGCCGCCCATGCCGCTCGAAGCGTAGGTCAGCGCGCCGGGTTTCGCGCGCGCGAGCGCGACCAGTTCCTTCGCGGTCTTCGGAGGCAGCGAAGGATGGATCGTCAGCACAAAAGGCGTAATCCCGAACTCGGCCAGCGCCACGATATTCTTGATGGGATCGAACGGGGGCCGGTGCGTCGCGGACGTTGCC
>CAZMBS010000136.1:4173-9008 GCA_964564295.1 uncultured Streptomycetaceae bacterium | reverse complement strand
AGACCCAGAGCGGCAAGGTGTTTCGCCTGCGCGGCAAGGGCATCAAGGGCGTGCGCTCCAGCACGCACGGCGACCTGATGTGCCACGTCGTCGTCGAAACGCCGGTCAATCTCACCGCCCGCCAGCGCGAACTGCTGATCGAACTCGAGGCCATCAACGCCAAGGACTCCGGCAGCCACAACCCGCGCGCGAAGTCCTGGATGGACAAGGTCAAGGAGTTTTTCGCGGGATAGTGTCCGTTGCCGCGCTTCGTCGCATAATGGCGGCATCATGAAACTCGCGAGTTTCGAAGCGATCGTCGCAGAGTTCGACGCCGCCGGCGTGCGCTACCTCGTCGCCGGAGGGCTCGCCGTCAACGCCTACGGTTACCTGCAGCTCACCAAGGATGTGGATGGGCTATCGCCCCATGGTACCGATCACCGCTTCGCAGTTCGCGGATGCGCGACAACGACAGGGTTGGATCCGTGACAAAGGCATGCAGGTGCTTCAATTCTGGAGCGACGCGCACCGTGAAACCCCGGTGGACATGTTCGTCACGGAATCGTTTGATTTTGAAGAAGAATTCAAGCGGTCGCTGATCAAGCCCCTGGGCGCTACTGCGGTACATTTCGTATCCATCGACGCGTTGATACGCATGAAGGAACGCGCCGGGCGCACGGTGGACAAGCTCGATATCGAAGAATTGCGGATACTGCACAAGACTGATGGCAACCGATAACCCCGATCTGGATGGGTTCGACTGGAGCGTAACGACGTGGGAAGGCTCACGCCGCGAGCAACTACGGCAATGGTCCCGGCTCTCGCTGCGCGAAATCATTCTCGCGCAGGAGCAGATGCGCGAGTTGTCCGAAAAGTTCGCGGCGAACCGGGCCGCGGATCGAACCGGGGCGGCGAAGTAGGCGGCAGGCAACACCGGGCGCTCGGCGTCCGCGGGAGAGCGATGGACAAGCTCGACCATATCTACAAGCTGCACCACCTTCTGCGCCGCCGGCGCACGGCCGTCTCGCGCGCGGACATGATGCGCGAACTCGAATGTTCCGAGCCCACCGGAAACTGGATGCCCGCGCGTTGGAAAAGGCCCGGAAATCTTGAGATAGAACCGACACGATGCCCCCGGGTATCCAGCCTCGGCAGGCAGATTGCGGGGTTCACCGCTGCGTTGAACGCACTCGGCGCACGCACTGCGCTGATCGGCGGGCTCGCCCTGGCCTCGCACAAAGTGGTCCGCGCCGCACGCAGGATCTGGAGGACATCCGTGCGCTCCTGCGGGCCAATCGCGCTACGCTGGACATCGAGCAAGTACGCGGGTACTTTCGCATTTTCGAAAACGCGGCGCTGCTTGATGAACTCGTTCGTGAAACCCGCTGACCCGCCATTCGCCGCCGACGGGGACATCAGCGCGCCCCTGCGCGGCGAGGAAGACCCCTACCGAACGCTCGACGAACTGATGGCGGCGGTCGAGGCGTTGTGCCCTGTCTGGCCGCCGCGAACGGGATTCGTGAACGGCGGCAGAATGCTGCTCTAGCGTCCTGCCGCGAGCGATTCCATTGCCTTGAAGGAGAATCCCGTTGAACATCGCGATCCTGTGCAGTGCACCCGTGAGCGTCGCATCGCTCGAAAACGCGCTGAAGCCGTATCTGCCCGTGACCGTGTGCGCGAATCGCGACGAACTTGCCCGCGCGCTGCCGACGGCCGATATTCTCGTCACGCAGAATAAGGGTTTTCCGTTCCACATCATCAGCGCCGAACTGCTTGCCACGGCGAAGCAGTTGAAGCTCGTGCAGCATCACGGCGTGTCGTACGACGCGACGGATGCGACCGCGGCCGCGAAACTCGGCATTCCGGTGGCCGTCACGACCGGCTCCAACAGCGCCTCCGTCGCCGAAACGACGTTCCACATCATGATGTCGCTCGCGAAAAAAGCGCACGACACGCAGCGCGCGCTGCGCGCCGGCCTGCAGGGACACGTGCTGTGCAGCGATCTCGCGGGCAAAACGGTCTGCATCGTCGGCACCGGCAAGATCGGCAAGGCGTTGACGCGCATGGTGAAGGGATTCGACATGCGCGTGCTCGGCGTGCGTAAGCGTGCCGTGACCGAGGACGCGCTCGCGGCGGGCATGGATGCCGTCTACACGATCGACCGGCTTCACGACGCGCTGGCACTGTCGGATTACGTCGTGCTCGCGTTGCCGCTCACGCAGGATACGTTCGATCTGATGGGCGAGCGCGAATTCGCGGCCATGAAACCCACCGCGTACCTCATCAACGTGTCGCGCGGCCCGCACGTCGACCGCGCGGCACTCGATCGCGCGCTGGCGGACCGCCGCATCGCAGGTTACGGCGCCGACGTATACTGGAAGGAGCCCGCCGATCCCGCCGACCCGCTGCTGCAGGATCCGCGCGTGTTCGTGACGCCGCACATCGGCGCCGAATCCGCGGAGACGATCGACCGCATGTCCGCTGCGGTGCGCGAAAACATCGACCGGCTCGTGCAAGGTGAGCCGCTGTACAATGTCGTGAACCGGTAGCACGCATCGCACGGCGCCGCCACCATCCGCGGGAGGCTTTCATGAGGGTCATCAGCATTGCAGCGGTGCTGCCGCTGCTGTCGTCCTTGCCCGCGATCGCGCAGGAGTATCCGGCAAAGGCGATTCGCATGATCGTTCCGTTTGCCCCGGGCGGCGGCACCGACATCATTACCCGGTTGACCGCGCAGAAGTTCAACGAGCGCTTCGGGCAGCCGGTCGTGGTGGAAAACCGCAGCGGCGGCGGCGGTCACATCGGGGCCGAATTCGTCGTGAAGGCGCCCGCGGACGGCTACACGCTTCTCACCGCCGGAATTCCGCACGCGATCGGCATGACGCTTTACCGGAAGCTCGCCTACGATCTCGCGCGCGACCTCGCTCCGGTTTCCATGCTCGCGAGCTTTCCCAGCGTAGTCACCGTGCACCCGTCGCTGCCGGTGCACTCGATCAGGGAACTGGTCGCGCTCGCGCGGTCGCGACCCGGCCAGCTCAATTTCGGCGCGAATCCGGGTTCCCCCAACCATCTGGCCATCGAACTCATCAACGTGCTCGGAAAAGTCAGGACGGTGTTCATACCGTACAAGGGTGCTGGCCCGGTCGTCGTCGACCTCGTGGCCGGGCACCTGCAGTTGGCGTCGATGGGCGTGCCGACGGCCATTACGATGGTCAGGGCCGGGAAGCTGCGCCCGATCGCGGTGACAACGGCAGCGCGTTCGCCCGTGCTTCCGGATACACCCACCGTGCAGGAATCCGGCCTTGCCGGCTACGAACTCACGTCCTGGTACGGCGTGTATGCACCGGCCGGAACGCCCGATGCCGTCGTGAAGCGCCTGCACGGCGCGATCGTCCAGTTGCTCAAGGCGCCCGAGGTGCTGCAGCGGCTGGGCACCCTCGGTGCGGAGCCGTCGGGCACGAGCCCGGAGGAGTTCGCGCGTTATACGCGCGCGGAAATCGCGAAATGGGCCGTCATCGTCAAGGCCTCCGGCGCGACGGCCGATTGACGCCGCATCGCACGTCCCGGCGCAACTGTTGGGGAATTCCATGAAACTCATCCACTCTCCGGCTTCACCGTTCGTGCGCAAGGTGCGCGTGCTCGCATTCGAGTGCGGCCTCGACGGCAGGATCGAACTGCAACCGGTGACGGTATCGCCGGTGAATCCCAATCCGGAAGTCGCGCGCGAGAATCCGCTCGTCAAGGTGCCCGCGCTTGTGCTCGACGACGGCACGGCGCTCTACGATTCGTGCGTGATCTGCGAGTACCTCGATACGTTGCACGCCGGACGACCGTTCTTTCCGTCCGGCGCCGCGCGCTGGACGGCGCTGCGACAGCAGGCGCTTTGCGACGGTGTCATGGATTCCGCGGTGCTGTGCCGCATGGAGCGCGCGTTGCGTCCGCCGGAAAAACAATGGGAAGCCTGGCGCGACGGGCAGATATACAAGATCTCGAGCGCGCTCGCTGCGCTGGAACGAGAATCCACGGCGCTCGCCGGGCAACTGACGATCGGCGGCATCGCGGCGGGCTGCGCGCTGGGCTATCTCGACTTTCGCATTCCGGAACTCGACTGGCGCACGCGGCATCCGCCGCTCGCCGAGTGGTTCGCCACGTTCGCGAAGCGGCCTTCCATGCAGCAGACCGTTCCGGCCGGTTAACGGCCTAGGCTACAGCGTGATCCCGAGAAATTCCGCGGCGTTCCGGTACAACAGGCGGTCCATGACCTCGGGCCGCAGCGGCAGCTTCCGGAACCATTCCAGATAGCCCTTCACACACGTAAACGGGTACGAGCTGCCGTACAGGAAGCGCTCGGACAGATACCCGTTCGCGGCGCGGATGTAATCGTCGGAGCCCGGCATGCCCGCGAGGTACTGATCCGGCGAGAGATAGACGTTCTCGCGCCGGAACGCAACGTGCAGAATCTCGTGCACCCACGGCCAGCCGCCGTGGGAAACGGCGATCTTCATCCCCGGAAAATCGCCCGCGACCCGGTCGATGTGCACCGGCACCGTGTACGACAGATCCGGGCCTGCACTGCCGCCGCCCATGATCACGACCGGAATGTTGCGGTCCTCACAGTATGCGTAAATCGGATACAGCCTTCGGTCGTCGGCGCACATCGGCTGCGGATAACCGCCGGGCTCGAGATTGAGTCCGATCAGGCCCATTGCATGCGCCTGCTCGAGTTGCCGGATCGCCTCGCGGCGATTCGCGGGATCGATGGAGGCAACGCCGACGAAGCGCTTCGGATGCGCCTTCACGATGTCGGCGACGTCCTGGTTCGGCACCGAACCGTAGAGGCCCGAATAACGCCCCAT
>CAZMBS010000136.1:0-4073 GCA_964564295.1 uncultured Streptomycetaceae bacterium | reverse complement strand
TCGCGCGCGACGATGCGCGGCCCGAACGCTTCCAGCGCCTTGCTCGGCGCGCCTTCCATGAGCGCGGCATGCAATGTTTTCAGGTCGACGCCGCCTTTCGCGCCGAGCATGAGCGCCTCGTTGACGAGCGCGACCGTGGCGTAACTCAGCACGTTGCTCACGAGTTTCGCGGTGTGCGCCGCGACCGCCGTGGGAAAATCGATGAACGTGTCTCCGGTCGCGCGCAGCACGGCTTTTGCCTGCTCGACGGGCGCGGCGTCGCCACCGATGAAAAACGCGAGCTTGCCCTGTTTCGCTCCGGCAACGCCGCGCGTCATCCCGGCCGCCACGAATCCCAGTTGTTTCGCGCGCAGCGCCGCCACGAGCCGCGCCGTGTCCGGCGGGTTGCCGGTCGTGCAGTCGATCACCGTCGCCCCCGGCGCGGCGGCATGGGCGGCGCCGTCCTGCCCCAGCAGCACCGTTTCGACTTCACGCGAGGTCGGCAGGCTCAGAATCACGAATTCGCAGCCGCGCGCGGCCTCGCCCGGCGTGGACGCCACCGTGGCGCCGGCGCCCTGCAGGCGTTCCGTCACGCCGGCGCGGCGGCTCCTGAGTATGGTGACCGCGTGGCCGTTCTTGAGCAGGTTTGCGGCCATGGGCTCGCCCATGGCGCCGATACCGATGAATGCGACTTTCGACACCCGAATTTCTCCCGGAAGATGGCGGCGCGCGCCGCGGAGTGACGGCACTCGCCGCTCCCGTGCATCGGGCCGGACGATCCACCGCAAGGCGCTATCTTACCGCGCCGGCCGATCGTTGCGCCGCGGCGCGCCCGGCACGGTTATGCCGCCGGCGTCGCGTTGTCTGCGTTGCCGTCGGAATGCGACAATGCCTGCAACGGGCGCGCCGCATCGCGCATCGGATTGCGCGTCGTGCCCGAACATCATCCGGAGTACCAACGTGAACATCATCGATTTCCGCATCCGCCCGCCCGCGAAGGGTTTTCTCGACATGATCATGTACACGCAGGGCGAACGCCGGAATCGGTTCACGCGGCAACTGGGGCTCGAACCCGCGCCGTCCGCCGAGGCCCGCTCCATGGACCTGCTGCTGCGGGAAATGGACGCCGCGGGCATCGCACTCGGCGTCGTGACCGCGCGCGTGTCGGACTTTTTCGGCTCGGTCAGCAACGAGGATGTCGCGGACATCGTGCGCGAACACCCGGGTCGGTTCGCCGGCATCGGCGCCGTGAACCCGGCGGATCGCAAAGCGGCCATTCGCCAGATCGATGCGGCGATGGCCGCCGGACTCAAGGGCATCAATATCGAACCCGGCGCGTACCCCGTGCCGGTCTACCCCGACGATCGCCGGCTGTACCCAATCTATGCGCACTGCGAGGATCGCGGCATCCCGATCATCCTGATGAGTGGCGGCAACGCGGGACCCGACATCAGCTATTCGTTTCCGGTGCACGCGGATCGCGTCGCGGCGGACTTTCCGGAACTCCGGATCGTGATTTCTCATGGCGGCTGGCCGTGGGTGCATGAAATTCTGCACGTCGCATTCCGGCGCGAAAACGTCTACATCTCGCCCGACATGTATCTGCATGAAGCGCCCGGCATGGACGAATACCTCAAGGCCGCACGAGGGTTTCTGTCGGAACGCTTCCTGTACGCAAGCTGCTACCCGCTCGCCCCGGTCAGGGAGTACGCCGAATGGTTCCAGCGACTGCCGTTTGATGACGAGACGCGCGAACGCATCCTGTGGAAAAACGCGGCGGGACTACTTGGGCTTTCCCGGTAGGCTGCCCAGCAGGCCGAACAGGCCGCGCTTGCGGATGCCGCGCCGCATGAGCTCGACTTCGAGCACCTGCTGGTAGTCCACGTCGAGGTTCACGGCGTTGCCGAACGTGCCGACGAACCAGGCCTGGGAATCGGTGTTCTTCAGCTGGAACAGGAAATCCTGAACGTCGAAGCGCGACACGATGTTCAGGATGAAATCGCTCTTCAGCGTCCTGAAGTCGCGGCTGACGCCTTCGTCCTGAAACAGGACCTTCCACGCACCGGCCCGGTGGAACGACTCGATCTGCCGGACGACGTTGGCTTCGCTCAGCGTCCAGTCGTCCTCGTCCTTCTGCCCGGCCTCCGGTATGGCGAGCAAGCCCTCGCCCTGCGCCATCCGGATCAGTTCGCATTTGTCGTGCAGCGACATCGCGATCTGCGCGCTGGATATCTCGACGCCATCCGCACCCAGACGCTTGATTTCCTTGTAGAACTTTCCGGACACGCCCTGCATGAACGCCATTTCCGACACGTCTCCGGCCAGAAACACGCGTATTCCCTCACGATGGTAGACCGCGATTTTGCGTCGCAGAAAGTCCGGCTTCTGCAACCGGTACATGCCGACCGCGAGCTTGGCGAGATCGATGAACTCTCCCGCCGTGTCGATGAGGTCCGCGATCTGATTGAGACCCATGCCGCGATCGGCAAAACTCGTGAGTCCCGCCGATCGCGGCTTCGACGGGCGCGGCGCGATGCGCACGAAAGGAAAAGCCATGTGCTGCAAAGACGGGTCACCCGACATGCTCAGGTCTCCTTGTCCGGAAGTTCCGCGGCATTCACGACACCCAAGAGCGCCTCGCCGCGCGCAAGGCGCCCGATATTGTCGCGTACGGCCTGCACGGTGCGCCGGATCGCCTCGATCGATTTTCCGCCGGAATGCGGCGTGACGAGCACGCGCGCATCGCGCAGCAGCGGGTCCGCCGGGTCCGCCGGCTCGCTCCAGTACGCATCCGTCGCGAATCCCGACAGCCGCCCGTCGCGCAGCGCGGCTTCGAGCGCCGCGCGCCCGACATGCGGCCCGCGCGACACGTTGACGAGAATCGCGCCGGGTTTCATCGCGGCAAACGCACGCTCCCCGATGATGCCGATCGTGTCGTCGTTGAGCGGCAATGCAAGCACCACCACATCCGCGAGCCCCAGCGCGTGCGGCAACGCCTCAACACCATGCACCGCATCCACACCCGCCGCTGCGGCCGCTTCCCGTCGCGGGTCACGCCGCACCGCGATAACCCGCATCGAGAAGCCTTTCGCCATCGCCGCGATCATTTTGCCGATCGTGCCGAGCCCGACGATGCACAACGTTCGCCCGGCGAGTTCGTCGCACTCGAGTTCGCCCATGCGCCCCGCGTCCACGAGACGTTGCGCGGCGCGCGCGCGGCGCGCCAGCGCGAGGATCAGGAAAAATGCGTGCTCGGCCACGGAGCGGCCGTTCTGACCCTGCACCACCGCGACAGGAATTCCGCGCTGCGCGGCCGCGCGCACGTCGGTCGCATCGTGCGCGACGCCGTGGTGCTGGATCAGCTGCAGCCGAGGGGCAACGCGCAGGCACTCCGCGTCGACCGTGTGACGCGCGAAGCCCTGGTTCTGCACCACCAGAACCTCCACGCCGGGCAGCGTCTCCAGGAGTTCGTCCCGGCTGCGGCAGGGGATCACCACGTGGCCCGGCAATCCCTCGGTCAAGAATCGGATGTTGATTTCGGTACGCGACAGAAACGCGATCCGCAACGGCACGGCCGTCATGCCGCGCTACTTTACGAGTCCAAGTTCCGTCAGCACGCGTTTCAGATTCGCATGCTCGGACTCGAAAAACGCGCGCGTGGCTTCGCTGCCGAGCGACTCACCGGCCATGCCCGCGGCGCCTGCATAGCTGCGCCAGTCGGCGTGCCGCGTGACGGCGGCGATCGCCTGCTCCCAGTACTGCAGCGGCGCCCGGCCCATGTTGCGCGGCCCGACCGCCGCGTACCAGTTGCCGCCCACACTGTCGGCGCCGAGTTCGCGCCAGGTCGGCACCGCCGCGAAATCACCTTCAAGACGCCGGGGCGCCGCCACCGCGATCAACCGCAGCGTGCCGGCGCGCAGGTGTTGCGTAAAGGCGGCCGCCGACGTCATGCCGATGTCGACATGGCCGCCGAGCAGCGCCGTTTCGGTTTCGCCGCCCGACTTGAAAATGACGGTCCGCAGCCGGCGCGGATCCGCGCCCGCGCTTTTCGCCACCATCGCCATCGCGATGTGGTTCTGGTTGCCGACCGCGGC
>CAZMBS010000135.1:0-9155 GCA_964564295.1 uncultured Streptomycetaceae bacterium | reverse complement strand
CCGTACGTGTATCAGGGCGCCGTCGAGCATTATCAATGGCTTACCGCGACGCAGATGATCGACGGCCTTGCACTGGGCGAAACCACGCCGGGACCGCTCATCATGGTGGTCGCGTTCGTCGGATTCGTCGGCGGCTGGACGAAGGAACTGTTTGGTCCCGAAGCGCTTTTTTACGCCGGCGCGGCCGGCGCGATCGTCGCGACGATATTCACGTTCCTGCCGTCGTTCCTGTTCATTTTCATGGGTGCGCCGTTCGTCGAAACGACGCACGGCAACCTGAGCTTTACCGCCCCGCTGACGGGCATCACCGCCGCCGTCGTCGGCGTGATCGTCAACCTCGCCGTGTTCTTCGCCTACCACGTGCTGTGGCCCAAGGGGTTCGACGGGCCCTTCGACGCGGTGTCCGCGGTCATCGGCGTCGCGGCGCTCGTGGCCATGTACCGCTACAAGGCGGGCATCATGACCGTGGTGGGCGCGAGCGCGCTGGCCGGATTGATCGTCACGTTCGCCACGCGCGTGACATGACGGTGGCGGGGTGTTCGAGCCCGCGAAATCTGTGGTCTAATCTGCGTTCCCGAGAATTGCACGACAAGGAGTGTAGTCATGCCACGCGCCATCCGCATTCACCAGAACGGCGGTCCCGAACAACTGCAGTGGGAAGAAGTCCAGGTCGGAGACCCGGGGCCCGGCGAAGTCCGTGTGCGCAACACCGCCGTCGGACTCAATTACATCGATACCTATCACCGCAGCGGGCTGTATCCGCTGCCGCTGCCGCTGACGCTGGGATCCGAAGGCGCGGGCGTGATCGAAGCCGTCGGGCCGAAGGTGAAGGGCTTCAAGACAGGTGACCGCGTCGCCTACGCGCAACCCATAGGCGCGTACGCGGAAGTACTGTTGCGGCCCGCCGCGCGGCTCGTGAAAATTCCGGCCGGCATCGAAGACCGGACCGCCGCCGCGATGATGCTGAAGGGCATGACCTCGTGGTATCTGTGCCGCCGCACCTACCGGGTCCGGAAGGGCGACACCATACTGGTCCACGCCGCCGCGGGGGGCGTCGGGCAGATACTGTGCCAGTGGTCGAAATACCTCGGCGCCACGGTCATCGGCACGGTCGGCAGCGACGAAAAGGTCGCGCTGGCGAAGCGGGCCGGCTGCAAGCACGTGATCGTCGCGGCGCGGGAAAAAATTTCGCAGCGCGTGAAGGACATCACCAAGGGCCGCGGCGTGCCCGTCGTCTACGACGGCATCGGCAAGGACACCTTTGCCGAGTCGCTCGACTGCCTCGCGCCGCTCGGCGTGATGGTGAGCTTCGGCAACGCATCGGGCGCGGTGCCGCCGGTCAACATCGGCATCCTCGCGCAGAAGGGCTCGCTGTTTCTGACGCGCCCGACGCTCGTCAACTACACCGCCACGCGCGAGGACCTCGACGCGGCGGCGCGCGAACTTTTCGCGGTGGTGAAAAAGAAGGTCGTCAAGATCGCGATCAACCAGACGTATCCGCTGCGCGAAGCCGCGCAGGCGCATCGCGATCTCGAGGCGCGCAAGACGACGGGATCGACCGTATTGCTGCCGTGAAAGCGCTACTCGTTGCGGTCGCCCTGCTGCTGCCGATTGCGGTCGTCGCGCAGCAGAAGCCGGTCCCGGTGCAGGATGCGGGCGAAGACCGGGAGGCGACGCTGCAGCGCGCCCAGATGCGCGCGAGCGCGGCGTTCCGGGAACTGCGTGAAGCCCAATACCAGTTGAAGCTCGCCGAGCAGGAAGTGTGGGCCGCGCAGGATGCGGCGCGCGCGGGCGAGCCCGATCCCACGCAGGCGAAAGGCCGCGTTTCCGCAGCGGACAAGTCGCTGCAGGCCGCCAAGGCGCGGGAAGCCGCCGCGCGCGCGGCCTACGACAAGACCCTCGACGCGGTGGAAGCGCTGCGCAGACGCTAGATCGCGGGCTCGCGCGTCATTCACATCATGTTGCCGCTCGATACGTTGCCGGCGCCCGGATTGCCGGCCGGTTCCGGATTGTTGAACGGAATCAAGGTGTTGGACTTGACGACCTCGATTGCCGGCCCGTACGCGACGCTGCTGCTCGCGGACATGGGTGCCGACGTCGTCAAGATCGAACGGCCGGGGCACGGCGACGACTGCCGCGCCTGGGGCCCGCCGTTTCTCGACGGCGAATCGCTGTGGTTTCTGTCGGTCAACCGCAACAAGCGTTCGGTCACGCTCGACTACAGCGGTGCGGACGGACGCGCGGTGCTGCACGCGCTCGTGCGCAAGGCCGACGTGGTCATCGTGAATCTCGTCGCGCGCGTGCAGCAGAAGCTGGGCGTGGATCGCGCGACGCTCGCCGCGCTGCGTTCCGATCTCGTGCACGTGTCGCTGACCGGATTCGGACTCACGGGGTCGCGCAGGGATTTTCCGTGCTACGACCTGATCGCGGAGGGCTACGGCGGGGTCATGGATCTCACGGGCGAAGCGGACAGCCCTCCGCAGAAAGTGGGGACGCCGGCGGCGGACCTCATCGCCGGCATGGATGCCGCGTTCGCGACCGTGGCGGCGCTGTTCGATCGCGCGCGCACGGGCAACGGACATCAGATCGACATCGCGATGGTGGACAGCATGACGCGCTTCATGTCGCCGCGCATCGTGCCGTATCTCGGGTCGGGAGAAGTGCCCCGGCGCACCGGCGCGAAAGACAGCGTGATCTCCGTCTACCAGACCTTCGACACGGCAGACCATCCGATCACGCTCGGTCTCGGCAACGACGGCATCTGGAAACGATTCTGGCAGGCCGTGGGCCGTCCGGAGACCGGCGAGGATCCGCGATATGCGACGAACACGCTGCGCCGCGCCGCGCGCGGCGAGGTCGTCGCGGCGGTTCAGCACGTGCTGCGCACGCAGCCGCGCGAGCATTGGCTCAAGTTGTTGGCCGCCGCCAAGGTGCCCGCCGGGCCGGTGAACCGCATCGACGAGGTGGCCGCCGATCCGGAACTGATCGCGCGCGGCCTGCTGTATACCGCGCACGCGGGCGCTCGCCGCATCCCGCAGGTGGGACTGGGGATAGGCGTTGACGGGTCGGCCGCCACCTGGCGGTCGCCGCCGCCGAAGCTCGGAGAACATACCGGCGAAGTGCTGGCCGGTTGGGCCGGTTTCGACGCGTCCGCGATCGCGCAACTCCGGGACCGCAACGTGATTTGAAGGGAATAGCGATGGCGTTCGAAACGATCCTGTACGAAGAGGACGGCCCGATCGGGTGGCTCACGCTCAACCGGCCCGACGACGGCAACATGTTCACGCCCGCGATGTGCCACGAAATACGGGACTGCATCAACGACGTGCGGCGCGAAACCCGCACGCGCGTGCTGGTCGTCACGGGCGCCGGAGACCGGTTCTTTTGCATCGGCGGGCGCAAGGAAGGCATGGAGGAAACCACGCTCTACGCCGGCATGCTGCCGACGCTCGAAATTTACGAAAGCATCGAGCGCCTTCAGAAGCCGGTCATCGCGATGGTGAACGGCTACGCCGTCGGCGGCGGCCAGGTGCTGCAGGTCATGTGCGACCTCACGGTCGCGAAGGAGTCCGCCGTGTTTCGCCAGGTGGGCCCGATGATGGGGAGTTTCGACGCGGGGTACGGTACCTGGTACCTCGAAGACCTCGTCGGCAAGAAAAAGGCGAAGGAACTGTGGTTCGCGAATCCCCGGCTCACCGCACGCGAGGCGCTCGCGATCGGCCTCATCAACAGGGTCGTGCCGGACGACAGACTGCGGGAGGAGACGCGCGGACTCGCGCTCGAGATTTCGGAGCGCGGCCCGTTCGCACTGGCCTCGCTCAAGGCGGCGTTCACCGCGCGGCACGGCGGCGTCGGCGGGCTCGCGCGCGTCTCCCACGACCTGCTGTTGCGGCTCTACCTC
This sequence comes from uncultured Streptomycetaceae bacterium, assembly GCA_964564295.1. Taxonomy (GTDB): domain Bacteria; phylum Pseudomonadota; class Gammaproteobacteria; order Burkholderiales; family SG8-41; genus CAZMBS01. The sequence goes on along the minus strand of CAZMBS010000135.1, from coordinate 5,254 downwards.
GACACCGAAGAGTCGCAGGAGCTCGGCGAGGCGTTTCGAGGCAAGCGCAAACCCGATCCCGACACATTCGGGCATTAGCAGCAGGCATGCTGCTCACGCTACACAACCCCGGTACCGCCAAACGCTACTACGCGGCCGGCTGGTGGCGCGAGGATACGATGTACTCGCTGCTCGCGCGGCACGCCGCAGCGCGTCCGCTCGCATTCGCGCTGCGCGACAGCCGGCATCGACTGACGTGGGCGCAGCTGCTGCACTGGGTGGATGTGCTGGCGGCGGACTTGCATGCCGCGGGCGTCCGGCGCGGCCAGCGTGTTTCGGTGTGGCTGCCCAATCGCGTCGAAGCGGTGGTGGTGTTTCTCGCGTGCTCGCGCAACGGATACGTGTGCAATCCGTCGTTGCACCAGAACTATACCGTCGACGACATCGTCGCGTTGCTCGCGCGCATCCAGACCGCGGCGCTGTTTGCGCAGCCCGGATACGGGGCGGACGCCGGAAAGACGGACCTGTTCGAGGCGGTCAAACCCCTGGCGGGACTGAAACGCGTCTATCGCGCGGGCACGCGTGATTTTCCCGCGATGGACGCGAACGCGATGGTGTCCGGGCCGCCGCCGGAAAGCGATCCCGACAAGATCGTCTATCTTGCTTTTACGTCCGGCACCACGGGCATGCCGAAGGGCGTGCTGCATTCCGACAATACGCTGCTCGCGAACGGCCGCGCGATGGTGCACGACTGGCATCACGACGGCGCGACGATACTGTATTCGATGAGCCCGTTGTCGCACCACATCGCGACGGTGGCGATCGCGCAGAGCCTGTGCGCGGGCTTCGAGCTGGTCGTGAACGATCCGGGCCCCGGCGTGAAAGCGCTCGATCGTCTGATCGAAACCGGCGCAACCTACGTGATGGGCGTGCCCACGCATGCGATCGACATACTGGCCGACGCGAAACAGCGCGGCATGACCGGAATCGGCGGTGTGAACATCTTTTACATGGCGGGCTCGGCCATTCCGCCGGAAACGGCGCGTGCGTTTCTCGACATGGGCATCAAGCCGCAGAACATTTACGGCATGACCGAAAACGGCTCGCATCAATACACGATGCCGGACGACTCCGTGGAGGTCATCACCACCACCTGCGGGCGCGCGTGTCACGGCTACGAAACGAAGCTGTGGGACCAGGAAAACCCGGACCGCGAGGTGTGCGAGGCCGGCGCGATCGGTGAAATCGGCACGCGAGGCGCGTTGCTGATGCTGGGGTACTTCGACAATCAGGGGGCAACGGAAGGGTCGTTCAACGCCGACGGCTGGTTCATGAGCGGAGACCTGGGCCGCATGGACGCCAGCGGCAATCTGCAGATCGTCGGTCGCAAGAAAGACCTCATCATCCGCGGCGGACACAACATCCATCCCTCGCACATCGAGAATCTTGCGCTCAAACACCCCGCGGTGCTGAAGGCCGCGGCGTTTCCGGTGCCGGATCAACGCCTCGGCGAGCGCGCGTGCCTCGCGGTCGTGCCGCGCGAAGGCGCGATCGTGGACGGCGCGGAACTGCTCGCGCATCTTCATGCGATGGGGTTGTCCCGCTACGACATGCCGGAGTATTTCGCGAGCCTTGCGGCGTTTCCGCTGACTGCGAGCGGTAAAATACTCAAGAGGGAACTCGTGGAATGGGCGAGTTCCGGGCGCATCCGGCCGCATGCCGTGCGGTGGAAGGCGCCCACATCACCGGGAAATGCGATTGGCGATTGAACTGACACGCATCGAGGAATTCGCGCTCATCCGGCTCAATCGGCCGGATGCGCTGAACGCGTTGTCGTTCGCGCTGATCCGCGAACTCGGGCGCGCGTTCGACGCCGTGGCGGCGGGCGATGCGCGCGGGCTCATCATCACGGGGGAGGGCGCGAGGGCGTTCTGCGCCGGGGCCGACATCAAGGAACTCACCGGGCGTTCGATACTGGCGCAGCAGGAAGGCGCGGAACTCGGACAGTTGGTGTTTGCAAAGCTCGACCAGCTGCGCGTGCCTTCGGTAGCGGTCATCAACGGGTATGCGTTTGGCGGCGGGCTCGAACTCGCGCTCGCCTGCACGTTCCGGCTTGCGACGCGCAATGCGAAAATGGGGTTGCCCGAAATCAAGCTCGGTCTGATCCCCGGGTACGGCGGCACGCAGCGGCTGCCGCGCGCGGTGGGCGAGGCGCGCGCGCTCGAAATGATCATGACCGGGCGCACCGTGGATGCCGAAGAAGCGCATCGCATCGGGCTCGTGAACCGGCTGGTCGACGGCGACGCGGTCGCGGCGGGCGTCGCGTTTGCGCGCGAATTCGCAGGATTCAGCCTGCCGGTGCTGGGGCTCGCCCGCGCGGCGGTCACGCGCGCGCCCGACGTGCCGCTGCCGGAGGGCCTCAGGACCGAAGCCGATTTGGCGACCCTCGCATTTCAGACGCGGGATGCGGCCGAAGGCATGCAGGCGTTCATCGACAAGCGCAAACCGGCGTTCCGGGACGAGTGAGTTGCCGACACCACGCGCGATTGCGGTCACCGGCGCAAGCCGCGGCATCGGCGCCACCATCGCGCTCGAACTGGCGCGCCGCGGGCATTCCGTCGCCTGCCTCACGCGCAGCGGCGCCGGCCCCCGGGCGCCGGACGACCTCGCGCGGAATCTCGTCGGTATCGCGTGTGACGTGACCGACGAGGGGAGCGTCCGGCGCGCGCTCGCGACCGTCGTAGAACGGGCGGGTGGCCTGCATGGGCTGGTCAACAACGCAGGCATCCATCTCGATGGCAAGAGCCACGAACTGCCGACCGCAACCTGGGACAAGGTCATGGCGACCAACGCGACCGCGGTGTTTGCCGCGTGTCGCGAGGCCTATCCGCACCTCGCGGCCTCCGGGGGCGGCATCATCGTGAACATCGGCTCGTTTTTCGACCGGATCGGCGTGAAGCGCAATGCCGCCTACTGCGCCTCCAAGGCCGCGGTCGGCGCGCTGACGCGCTGTCTCGCCGTCGAGTGGGCCGACAAGGGAATACGCGTGCTCGATGTCGCGCCCGGTTATATCGAAACCGATCTGAACCGCGACGCCATGCAGGGCGGCCCGCTGCGGGACTACCTCGCGAAACGCATACCCGGCGGCAGACACGGCAGCGCGGACGATGTCGCGAAACTTGTCGCGGCTATCTACGGCGAGGACATTGCGTTCCTGAACGGCGAGACGATCTATCTCGACGGCGGGCAAGGCATCGCGCACTGACATGAACGTCTTCGACCGCATCGACGCGAGCGTTGCGTTCTCCGCCGAGGAGCGCATGCTGATCGACGCGGTGCGTGCGCTCGCGCGCGACCACATTGCGCCGCGCGCCGCCGAGCACGATAGAACTTCGGCGTTTCCTGTCGAAAACATAAATAAAATCAACGCATTAGGACTAAACGGGGTCTTCATCCCGGAGCAACATGGCGGTGCCCCGCTGTCGTACGCGGCCTACCTCGCGTGCGTGCGGGAGTTGAGCAAGGCGTGCGCGTCGACCGGCGTCATCTGGGCGACCAATTTTCACGCGACGAAACCGCTGATCGATTTCGGCACCGACGCGCAGCTTCAGCGTCTGCTGCCGGTCATGGTCAGGGGCGGGCTCGCGTCGCTCGTCATCACCGAGCCGATGGCGGGGTCCGACGCGACCGGCATGACGACCGCGTTTCGCCCGGACGGCGACCATGTCGTCGTGAACGGCGCGAAGACGTTCATCACCAACGGCGCACACGCCGATCTGTACCTGGTGTTCGGAAAATGGAGCGGAATTGCCGACGCGAAGCGCGCGATTTCCGCGCTGGTGGTCGAAAAAGGCACGCCGGGGCTCGCGATCGGCCGCGAAGAGGACAAGATGGGCCTGCGCGCGTCCAGCACCGCGGCGCTCGCGTTCGAAAACTGCCGCGTGCCGCGCGGCAACCTGCTCGGCGATCCGGGCGACGGGCTCGGCATATTGCTCGCGTCGCTCAACCGCTCGCGCCCGAGCGTGGCCGCGCACGCGCTCGGCATCGCGCGCGCGGCGTTCGAGGACGCGACGGCCTACATCAACGCGCGCCGGCAGTCGGGACGGCGCATCGTCGAATTCCAGGGCATCCAGTTCATGCTCGCCGACCTGGCGACCGAGCTCGCGCAATGCGAGGCGTGGTTGTGGCACGTCGCGCGGCTCGTCGATTCCGGCGCGACGGATTTCGGCATCGAGGCCTCCATGCTGAAAATGCGCGCATCCGATCTCGCGATGCGCATCGCGACGGACGCCGTGCAGCTCCACGGCGGCTACGGCTACATCAAGGACACCCGCGTCGAGCGGCTCATGCGCGATGCCAAGATCACGCAGATCTGGGAAGGCACCAACCAGATACACCGGCAGTTCATCGGCCGCAGTTTCATGAACAAATGACCGAAGGCATGCCCGGGATCCGGACCGTGGGCGTCGCCGGCAGCGGCACGATGGGCGCGGGCATCGCGATCGTCGCCGCGCGCGCGGGTTTCCGCACGATCGTCTACGACACGCGGCAGCAGGCGCTCGATCGCGCGCGGCAGCAGACGGAGGGCTTCTTCGCGAAATCGGTCGAGCGCGGGAAACTCACGCGGCAGCAGGTGGACGGCATGCTCGCGAGCCTTACCGGCACGACGCGCATCGCGGACATGGCGGCCTGCGACATCGTGATCGAGGCGGTGTTCGAGGATCTCCGCGTGAAACATGCGTTGCTGGGTGAACTCGACAAGGTCTGCCCTGCGCACACGCTGTTCGCATCCAACACGTCGACCCTGTCGATCACCGAAATCGCCGCGGGTTCGGGGCGCGACGACCGGTTCGTGGGCATGCATTTCTGCCTGCCCGCGCAGCTCATGAAGCTCGTGGAGATGTCACCCGGACTGCGCACGAGCGCCGCGTCGTTTCAGCGCGCATGGGATTTCTGCGGGGCGCTCGGCCAGAATCCGGTGAAGACGAAGGACAGCCCGGGATTCATCCTCAACTATTTTCTCGTGCCGTTCAACAACGACGCCATCCGCATGGTCGAAGCCGGCATCGCATCGCCGGCCGACATCGACCGCGCCGTCAAGACCGGCCTGGGCTACGCGATGGGGCCGCTGGAACTGCTGGACCTCGTCGGGCTCGACACCCACCTGCTGGTCGCCGAGGCCCTGCACTCCTCGACCCACGATCCGCGCGCGGCCGTGCCCGCGCTGGTGAAACGCATGATCGCCGCCGGCCACCTCGGTCGCAAGACCGGGCAG
>CAZMBS010000134.1:0-9155 GCA_964564295.1 uncultured Streptomycetaceae bacterium | reverse complement strand
ACGCCGGCATCTGGCGGTAAAAGAACGTGAGCAGCAGCGTGCGGATATGGGAGCCGTCGACGTCCGCATCCGTCATGATGATGATGCGGTGATAGCGCAGCTTCTCGGGTGTGAATTCGCCCTCGCCGATCCCGGTGCCGAGCACGCTGATGAGCGTTGCGATTTCCTGCGACGAGAGCACCTTGTCGAGCCGCGCTTTCTCGACGTTGAGAATCTTGCCTCGCAGCGGCAGTATCGCCTGAAACTTCCGGTCGCGACCCTGCTTCGCCGAGCCGCCGGCCGAGTCCCCCTCGACGATGTACAGTTCGCACAGCGCCGGATCCTTCTCCTGGCAATCCGCGAGTTTTCCCGAAAGGCCGAACGAATCCAGCACGCCCTTACGGCGCGTCAATTCCCGCGCCTTGCGGGCTGCTTCGCGCGCCCGGGCCGCGTCGATGATCTTCCCGCAGATCACTTTCGCGTCCGCGGGTTTCTCCAGCAGAAACTCCATCAGCTTCTGCGCGGCGATTTCTTCCACGACCGGCCGCACTTCCGACGACACCAGCTTGTCCTTGGTTTGCGATGAGAATTTCGGCTCCGGAATTTTCACGGACAGCACTGCCGTGAGCCCTTCCTTCATGTCGTCGCCGGTGGTCTCGACCTTGGCTTTCTTCGCGAGTTCGTTGGACTCGATGTAGGAGTTCAGCGTGCGCGTCATGGCCGCGCGCAGCCCCGTCAGATGGGTGCCGCCATCCCGCTGCGGTATGTTGTTGGTGAAACACTGCATCGATTCCTGATACGAATCGTTCCACTGCATCGCCAGCTCGACGGACATGCCGTCTTTTTCGCCGATCGCGTAAAAAATGGTCGGATGCAGCACCGTCTTGCTGCGGTTCATGTACTCCACGAACCCCTTCACGCCCCCGCTGAACGCAAATTTTTCCTCTTTGCCGTTGCGCTGGTCGACCAGCGTGATTTTCACGCCGTGATTCAGGAACGAAAGCTCCCGCAGCCGCTTCGCCAGGATCTCGTAATGAAACTCCACGTGGCCGAAAATCTCCGCGCTGGCCATGAAGTGCACCTCGGTGCCGCGGCGCTCGGTCTTGCCGATCGCCTTGAGCGGTGCCACCGATTCCCCCATGCGAAATTCCATCGCGTGGGCCTTGCCGTCGCGCTTGATCGTCAAACGCAGCCATTCCGACAATGCGTTGACCACCGAGACGCCCACGCCGTGCAGGCCCCCGGAAACCTTGTAGGAATTATTGTCGAATTTTCCACCGGCGTGCAGCTCGGTCATCACCACTTCCGCAGTCGAACGCCCGCCTTCGTCGTCGGGGTGAATTTCGGTGGGAATCCCGCGACCGTTGTCGACCACGCTGATCGAATTGTCCGGATGGATCGTGACCGCGACTTCGTTGCAGAATCCGGCCAATGCCTCGTCGATCGCGTTATCGACAACCTCGAACACCATGTGATGCAGCCCCGTACCATCACTGGTGTCGCCGATATACATGCCGGGGCGCTTGCGCACGGCTTCCAGGCCCTTCAGAACGCGGATGCTGCTTGCATCGTAGTCTTCGGCGCCGTTCTGATTCTGTTCCTTTTCACTCATTGAGCTGAATACCCTTTTTCAGTCTTCCGGTGTGTCAAATTCGCATCGGCATCACGACATACCGAAACTCGGCGTTGTCGGGCAACGACACCAGCATGCTGCTGTTCGCGTCGCCGAACCCGCACAGGACATTTTCGCTTTGCACGTTGTTCAACACGTCGAGCAGATAGGTAATGTTGAAGCCGACGTCCAGTGCTTCTCCGCTGTAGGCGATTTCCATCTCTTCCTGTGCTTCTTCCTGCTCGTTGTTCGTGCAGGAAATGCGCAGGCTGTTTGCGGTCAGCATCCAGCGCACGCCGCGAAATTTTTCGTTCGACAGGATCGCCGCGCGTTGCAGCGACTGCAACAACGCAAGGCGGTTCAGCGAGATCTGTTTCTGGTAATTGGTCGGTATGACGCGTCCGTAATCGGGAAATTTTCCGTCGATGATCTTGGTCACGAGTTCTATTCCCGAAAAACGGAACCGGACCTGGCTTGCGAATATCTCGATGGAAACCGGGTCATCGGTTTCACCCAGTTGCCGGCACAGTTCCACGACCGCCTTGCGCGGCAATATCACTTCCCGTTTCTCGTGGCTCGCCTCGAGCGCGCCGCTTGCAAAACTCAATCGATGCCCGTCGGTCGCCACGACTTTCAGGAACTTGCCTTCGAATACCAGCAACAAGCCGTTGAGGTAATACCGAATATCCTGCTGCGCCATTGCATACTGCACCAGATGCAGAAGGCCCTTCAGGCTCTTCTGCGACAAGCGTTCGCTCGCCAGCGGCGCTCCGGGATCGGCAAGCGCCGGAAAGTCGTTCGCGGGCAGGGTTTGAAGGTTGAACCGGCTTTTTCCCGCCTTGACCTGCAAGCGGTTGCTCTGCACGTCGAGCACGACTTCGGTCTGCTCCGGCAGCGCCCGCAGAATATCCTGCAGCTTTCGTGCCGAAACGGTAAGACTTGTATCTTCGCCACCCTTTTTTCCGGCCTCGCAGAAGGTCGAAATCTGGATCTCCAGGTCGGTCGCGATCAGATTCAGACGCTCGCCGCGCCGCTCTACCATGACATTGGAAAGAATCGGCAGCGTGTGCCGTTTTTCGACGATACCGGTTACCGCCTGCAACGGTTTCAGTATTGCATCTCTTTCGGCTTGAGCGAGTTTCATGATGTTAAAAGTGTAACTTCGAAGTAATAGTAATAACTAAGGTCGCCCACCGCTGTTGAAAACCCCGCAAGTCGCGGGTGCTAAAGCGATTCCGGTCGGTGATCGATGTTGACCACATACGGATAGCCGGTGGATCGATTGTGGATGAATCGGGCGATACGGCGCGTTTCTTGAGTCATGCACATTTCGTCCCTGCGTTGTCAACCGCGCAGCACTTTCAACAGGGAACTGATGTCGCGCGTCATGTCCGTGCTGGTCGAACGCAACAGCGCAATTTTCCGGCAGGCATGGAGCACGGTCGTGTGATCGCGGCCTCCGAAAGCCTCGCCGATGTCCGGCAGGCTGTGTTGCGTGAGTTCCTTTGCGAGCGCCATTGCCACCTGGCGCGGGCGCGCAACGTTGCGGCTCCGTTTCTTGGAGTACATCTCGGAGACTTTGATCTTGTAATAATCCGCGACGGTTTTCTGGATGTTTTCGATGGAGACCTGCCGGCTTTGCGCGGCCAGCAGGTCACGCAGGGCTTCGCGGCACAATTCGACGGAAATTTCCTTGGCGGCGAACCGGGCAAACGCCACGACGCGTTTGAGCGCCCCTTCCAGTTCGCGTACGTTCGACTGAACGTTGCGCGCCAGAAAAAAGGCGACGTGTTCGTCCAGAGCAAGTCCTTCCATTTCGGCTTTCTTCAATAAAATGGCCACACGCATTTCCAGCTCGGGGGGATCGATGGCCACCGTGAGGCCCCAGCCGAACCGGGAAGTCAGGCGCAACTCCATGCCGGAGATGTCCCGCGGATACGTATCACACGTGATCACCACCTGGCGGTGGGCCTCGATCAGCGCATTGAAAGCGTAAAAAAACTCCTCCTGCGTGCGGTTCTTGCCGCTGAAAAACTGGATATCGTCGATCAGGAGCAGATCGAGGGAATGATAGTAACGCTTGAACTCGTCGAACGCCTTGTGCTGATACGCGCGCACAACATCGGAAACGTACTGCTCGGCATGGATGTAACGAATTTTGCTTTCCGGCGCGAGCGTGTGCAGATGGTTGCCGATGGCATGGATGAGGTGCGTTTTTCCGAGGCCGACGCCGCCGTAGATGAACAACGGGTTGTAGGCGGCTCCCGAACGTTCCGCGACCTGCATGGCTGCCGCCCGGGCAAGGTCGTTTGCCTTGCCGGTGACAAAGGAGTCGAACGTAAACGCAGGATTCAGGCGCGACAACTCCCGGACAGCGGGCTTGGGTGCGGCCGGCGTCCGAACCGCATCGGGCAGAATCGCCGGTGGCGATGGCGCTGGTGGCGCAGCAGGCGCCTCCGACGCTCCCAATGCGAGATGCACATCGGTCGCGCGGCCGAAATATTCCCGGGCGAGTTCGACGATCCGGTCGTAAAATCGGTCTCGCACCCATTGCAGAACGAACCGATTCGGGGCGGTGAGCGTGAGGTTGTCGCCGACAACACTGCACTCCAGTGGCCTGATCCACGTTACGAATTGCTGCGCCGGGAGTTCCTGCTCGAAGCGGGCAAGGCAAAGTTGCCAGAAACCGTTCATTGCGTTCTTTGTCCGTGTGGGCGTTTGGGCCACGGTTTCCGAGGGAAAAACAGGTCGATTTTACGCGCTTTGGGGCGAGTTATCCACAAGTCCGGCGAGCATGCGGCGATAGGGCGTGTAGCGGCCGGATTTATTTGACAGGTCAGAGGGATACGCGGTGTAATAGCGCCCTTTTTCAGCGGCGACGAGGCAGGATAGTCATGAAGAGAACTTATCAACCTTCCAAAACCCGGCGCAGCCGTACCCATGGATTTCGCGTTCGCATGAAAACCCGCAGCGGCCGGGCGGTCATCCGTGCCCGTCGCGCCAAGGGGCGCGCCAGACTCGGGGTCTGATCCGGAGCGCACACGAGCCGGCCGCATCCGATGGCGCTCGCGCGTCTAACGCGGCGGGAAGAATTCGAGCAGGTGCTGTTAAACGGACGGCGCAAGAGCAGCCGGAATTTCAGCGTAAGAGGTCGGGAAAACGGGCGGGACACCGCCCGACTGGGGCTGATCGCAAGCCGCAAGGCGGCGCCGCGTGCCGTGGATCGTAACCGATGCAAGCGCCTTGCGCGGGATACGTTCCGAATTCTTTATCCGGAGTTGCCCTGCATTGATTTTGTGGTTCAGCTGCGCTCGAATCTGCGCGGAGTGCCGAACGAGGTGCTGCGGGAAGAACTCCGGAAGCTGTTCTCGGCGGTGAGTTCCGGGCCGGATCGGAGCTAGAAACGTTACAAGGGCGGTAACAGCCAAGATGGAATCGCAGCGGCTCATCCTGTTCTTCGTGTTCTCGTTTTCGATTTTTCTGCTGCTGGATGCCTGGCAGAAGGATCAGCGTCCGCCGGCGCCCGCAAGCGCTTCGTCGGTGCCGACGCCGGGCGTGAAAAGCGAGCCGGCTGCGTCGTCCCCGGTTCCGGAGCCGACCCGGGCCGCAGTGCCGGTTCCAGCGCCGACAACCGCAAGGCCGGCTGCACCACCAGATGGCGGCGCCAGCGCGGCGCGGGGGCGCGTGCTGCGCGTCGAGACGGATCTCGTGCGCGCGGAAATATCCACGATAGGCGGCGATCTGCGGCGTCTGGAGTTCAAGGAACACCGCGGCACGCTCGACAAGTCCAAGCCGTTCGTACTGTTCCAGAACGCGCCCGATCACACGTACATCGCGCAGGCGGGACTGATCGGAAATCAGTTGCCGAATCACCGAACGCCGTATGCGGCATCGGCGTCGGAGTTCAGGCTCGCGGATGGCAGCGACGCGCTGGAGGTGCGACTCGACGCGCAGGACATGGGGGACGTCAAAGTCGCCAAGGTCTACCGCTTCAAACGCGGAAGCTACGTGGTCGATGTCGCGTTCGAGATCAGCAATCAAGGCACGTCGGCCGTCCAGCCGCATGGCTATTTCCAGCTCGTCCGGGACACCAAACCGCCCGAGGGTGATTCGGCGATGCTGCCGACGTTCACGGGCGTCGCGGTGTACACGGACAGGGACAAGTTTCAGAAACTTGCCTTTACGGACATCGACAAGAACAAGACGCCGTATCCGAAATCGGCGACGGACGGCTGGATTTCGATGTTGCAGCACTATTTTTTCAGCGCGTGGTTGCCGGCCGGCAACGTCAGCCGTGAGTTTTATACGAAGCGCCTCGAGGGCGGGCTCTACAGCGCCGGCGTGATCGTTCCCGCGAACGCGATCGAACCGGGGAAGGCGGGTTCGGTATCGATGCCGCTCTACGCGGGACCGCAGGATCAGGACAAGCTCGCGAAGCTCGCGCCGGGGCTCGACCTCGTGGTCGACTACGGCTGGCTTACGGTGATCGCGGTGCCGTTATTCTGGGTGTTGAAGTGGCTGTACCAGTGGGTGGGGAACTGGGGCATCGCGATCATCCTGCTGACGGTGATCATCAAGTTGCTGTTTTATCCGCTGTCCGAGGCCAGTTACCGGTCGATGGCGAAAATGCGAGTCGTGGCGCCGAAGTTGCAACGCATGAAGGAGCAGTTCGGCGATGACCGGCAGCGTATGCAGCAGGCCATGATGGAACTCTACAAGACGGAGAAGATCAATCCGCTGGGCGGATGCCTGCCCATCGTCGTGCAGATTCCGGTGTTCATCGCGCTGTACTGGGTGCTGCTCGCGAGCGTGGAATTGCGGCATGCGCCGTTCATGTTGTGGATCGATGATCTGTCGAATATCGATCCCTGGTACGTGCTGCCGGTGCTGATGGGCGCGACCATGATCATACAGACCAAGCTCAATCCGGAGCCGCCGGATCCCGTGCAGGCGAAAGTCATGAAAATCATGCCGATCGTGTTCAGCGTGTTTTTCTTTTTCTTTCCTGCGGGCCTCGTGCTGTACTGGCTGGTGAACAACATTCTGTCCATTGCGCAGCAATGGCACATCAATCGCGTGCTGGAACGCGCGAGTCTCGGGCCGAAGGCGACAAAACCGTAGCATCACGTCGCGCGCAATCGTTGCGCGCTGTCGTTGCGTGGATAGGGCGGCGGTATACTCGCCGCCGATGTCGACAGGCGATGTCATAGCAGCAGTAGCCACGGCGCCCGGACGGGGCGGTATCGGGATCGTCCGCGTTTCGGGTGCGAGTCTCGATCCATTGATCCGGGGCATCGTTGGCGGACCGCTCGTGCCGCGTCGCGCGACGCTCGCGAAATTTCGTGATGGCGGCGGCGCGACCATCGATAACGGGGTTGCGCTTTACTTTCAGGCTCCGCATTCGTACACCGGCGAAGAAATTCTGGAACTTCAGGGCCACGGCGGAATGGTGGTGTTGCATATGCTGCTCTCGCGCTGTCTGGAGTTGGGCGCGAGGCTCGCACAGCCGGGAGAGTTCACGCGGCGCGCCTTTCTCAATGGGAAGCTCGACCTGGCACAGGCCGAAGGCGTCATAGATCTCATCGAGGCCGCTACTACCGCCGCCGCGCGCTGTGCTGTACGTACGCTGGATGGAGAGTTTTCGAAACAAATTCAAATACTTACAAGTTCTGTTCGCGAACTCCGAGCGTTGGTTGAAGCGACGCTGGACTTTCCGGACGAGGAGATCGACTTTCTGAAGCAGCAAGACGCGGCTGGACGGCTGTCCGAGATCAGTGCGAACCTCGCGCGGGTCTTGGACGCGTCACGCCAGGGAAGCATGCTGCGGGAGGGGCTGCGCGTGGTAATTGCGGGCAGACCGAATGTAGGCAAGTCGAGCCTGCTCAATGCACTTTCTGGGCGCGACCTTGCAATCGTTACGGACGTTCCTGGGACGACCAGGGACGCCATACGCGAGCAAATTGAAATCGAGGGTCTGCCTATTCATGTCGTGGATACAGCGGGCCTGCGCGAGTCCGGGGATACCGTCGAGCAGATCGGCATTTCGAGAGCGCGGTCAGAGGCAGCAAATGCCGATCTGATCATCGAAATGATCGATGCAACCGCAGGGGAAACCGACGCGGACAGAGCCGCATTTGCGCAATTGCCGCCGCGGATTTCCCGGGTTCGCGTGGTAAACAAGGTGGATGCTGCGTGGTTGCCGGCAAGACTGGAGTTGCTGGATCGAGTTTCCACGGTCTGGATGTCCGCGAAGACCGGGGCTGGGGTGGAACTGTTGCGCAAGGCAATAGCCAGGGAAGCAGGCTGGCAGGGGACGGAAGGAACCTATCTGGCCAGGGCTCGACACCTGGAAGCAATGCGCCTCGCCGAGACGCATCTGGCCGCTGCTGCGCGGCAATTGTCAGCCCTGGAACTGCTCGCCGAAGAACTTCGGCTCGCGCACGACGCGCTCGGGACCATCACCGGCAAGGTGGTCGCAGATGATTTGCTTGGGGACATATTTTCCCGGTTTTGTATAGGCAAGTAATCGATTCCGGAGTGATCGGTAGAAGGTGCGCTCAGTGACGCTGGCCGGGCACTGTTTCACGTGGAACATTGTCGCCGATGTGCGTTCGGATGTTTCCCGGGCCACTGCCAATAATATGTTCCACGTGAAACATTTATCCCATTATTCTATTTGCCGCGGAAATGCGTTATCATGTGCGGCCCATCGCATGCAATAAAGTATGCAAGTCATTGATAAATATGATGTTATTGTAGTTGGCGGCGGACATGCCGGCACCGAGGCGGCGCTCGCCAGCGCTCGAGCCGGCTGCGCCACGCTGCTACTGACACATAATGTCGAGACGCTGGGTCAAATGTCGTGCAACCCTTCCATTGGCGGTATCGGCAAGGGTCATCTGGTCAAGGAAATCGACGCCCTTGGCGGCGTGATGGCGGCGGCGGCCGACGAGGCCGGTATCCAGTTTCGAATCCTGAATTCGCGCAAAGGGCCGGCGGTGCGCGCAACGCGAGCACAGGCCGACCGGCTGTTGTACAAACACGCGATCCGAACGCGGCTCGAGAATCATCCGAATCTGCGCATCTTCCAGCAGGCCGTCGACGATTTGACGCTGCAGGGGAACCGCGTCACGGGCGTCGTCACGCAACTCGGCATACGATTTGAAGCTCGCGCCGTGGTGCTCACGGCCGGAACGTTTCTCGCGGGCCTCGTGCATGTGGGGCTCAATCAATATCCGGCCGGTCGCGCCGGAGATCCCGCGTCGGTCAGTCTCGCGGCCCGGCTGCGTGAATTGAAGCTGCCGGTGGGGCGTCTGAAAACCGGAACGCCGCCGCGCATCGATGGCAGGACCATCGATTTCTCCGTGATGCAGAAACAACCGGGGGATACGCCCGTCCCGGTGTTTTCGTTTCTCGGAAATTCCGCGCAACATCCCGAGCAGCTGCCGTGCTGGATCACGCACACCAATGCGGAAACGCACGCGATCATCCGCCAGGGACTCGAGCGCTCGCCGTTGTTCACCGGTGTCATCGAAGGTGTCGGTCCGCGCTACTGAACGTCGAT
>CAZMBS010000133.1:0-9186 GCA_964564295.1 uncultured Streptomycetaceae bacterium | reverse complement strand
ATGCGGTTCACTTCCTGAACCGTGACGCCGGCGCCGGCGGCGATGCGGCGCTTGCGCGAGGCCTTGATGAGATCGGGGAAGGCGCGCTCTTTCGGCGTCATCGAATTGATGATGCCCTCGATGTGGCGGATTTCCTTCTCGCCCGCCTGCGGCGCGCTCGCCGCCATGCGCGCGAGGTCACCGGGAAGCTTGTCCATCATCGCGCTCAACCCGCCCATCTTGCGCATCTGCGCGATCTGCTGCCTGTAGTCCTCGAGGTCGAAGCTCTTGCCGGACTTCACCTTCTTCGCGAATTTTTCGGCTTCGACGCGGTCGACGTTTTTCTGCACGTCTTCGATCAACGACACCACGTCGCCCATGCCGAGGATGCGCGAGGCCATGCGGTCGGGGTGAAACGGCTCGAGGCCCGCGAGTTTCTCGCCGACGCCCGCGAACTTGATGGGTTTCCCGGTGATGCTGCGCACCGACAGCGCCGCGCCGCCGCGCGCATCGCCGTCGAGCTTGGTGAGCACCACGCCCGTGAGCGGCAGCGCGTCCGAAAACGCCTTCGCGACGTTGACCGCATCCTGCCCCTGCATCGCGTCGACCACGAACAGCGTTTCGATCGGGTTCAGCGCCGTGTGCAGGTCGCGGATTTCCCGCATCATCGCGTCGTCGATCGCGAGACGGCCCGCCGTGTCGACGATCAGCACGTCGCAATAGTGCCGCCGCGCGTGATCCAGCGCCGCGCGCGCGATGTCGACCGGTTTGTCGGTGCCGCTGGACGGGAAAAATTCGGCGCCCGACTGCTGCGCGAGCAGGCGCAGCTGTTCGATCGCGGCGGGCCGGTACACGTCGCAGCTCGCGAGCAGCACTTTCTTTTTCGCGTTCTCGCGCAGCCAGCGCGCGAGCTTGCCCGATGTCGTCGTCTTGCCGGATCCCTGCAGGCCCGCCATGAGCACCACGGCCGGCGGCTGCGTCGCGAGATTCAGCGCATCGTTTGCATCGCCCATCAGCGCGATCAGTTCGCGATGCACCACGCCGATCAGCGCCTGTCCGGGCGTGAGGCTGCCGATGACTTCCTGCCCGAGCGCCTTGTCGCGCACGCGCGCGACGAAGTCGCGCACCACCGGCAACGCGACATCGGCCTCGAGCAGCGCCATGCGCACTTCGCGCAACGCATCCTGCACGTTGGCCTCGGTCAGCCGCGCTTCGCCGCGCAGCGTCTTGACGACGCGCGCGAGGCGCTGCGTCAGATTATCGAACATGGGATGGTGTACACTCGCGGAAGATGTCCGGGATTTTACCGTATCTCGTCACCGCAATTCTGTACGGCGCGCTCGCCGTGTACTTCTGGCGAACACACTGGATGCCGGCGGCGCAAAGCCCCGGCGCCGCGGTGGAGCCGCGCGGCGGCGCCCTCGAACATCATGGCGTGCTTGCGCCGCTCGCGCTGCACGCGCTGCTGCTGATGCACGTCGTGTTCGATGCGCAAGGCATGCGGCTCGGCGTCGGCAACGCGATTTCGCTCATCGTATGGCTCACGGTGCTGGTGTACTGGGCCGGCAGCTTTTTCTACCGGCTCGACGGCGTTCAGGCGCTCGTGCTGCCGGTGGCCGGGGCCGCCGTGCTGGTGTCCGGCGTGCTGCCCGAAGCGCGTCCGCTGCCCAACACGGACATGCTCGCGTTCCGGCTGCACCTCACGATCGCGATGCTGGCCTACAGCCTGCTCACCATTGCGTCGCTCCACGTGCTGCTCATGGCGTTGCTGGAGCGGCGGCTGCACGGCGGCGCGCTGCCGCCGCTGCTGCGGGGACTGCCGCCGCTGCTCGCGATGGAGGCGCTGCTGTTCCGCATCATCTGGGCGGGTTTCATCCTGCTGTCGGCGACGCTCGCGAGCGGCATGGTGTTCTCCGAGGAACTCCTCGGCCGCGCGGCGAAATTCAATCACAAGACCGTGTTCGGCATTCTGTCCTGGCTCATCTTCGCGGCGCTGCTCGCGGGGCGGCACGTCTACGGCTGGCGCGGACGCACCGCGGTGCGCTGGACGCTCGCCGGGTTCCTGATGCTGGTGCTCGCGTACATCGGCAGCAAATTCGTACTCGAAGTCGTTCTCGGCCGCGCATGAGCGCTCGCGCCGCGGCTTGCGGTGCATTCCCAAGGTGATGCCATGGAAATCTTTCTGCTCGTCGGACTGATCCTCGTGAACGGTCTGTTTGCGATGTCCGAAGTGGCGCTGCTCACTTCGCGCAAGTCGCGCCTGACCTCCCTCGCGCGCGGCGGCGACGCGCTGGCGGCGGCGGCGCTGCGGCTGAGCGCCGAACCCACGCGGTTCCTGTCCACGATCCAGATCGGCATCACGTCGATCGGCATCCTCTCCGGCATCGTCGGCGAAGCCGCCCTCGCGGCGCCGCTGGCGATCTGGTTCCAGTCCTTCGGGCTCGAGTCGAAGCCGAGCGGCATCGCGGCAACGGGCGTGGTGGTCTTGTCGATCACCTACGTGTCGATCGTGGTCGGCGAACTCGTGCCCAAGCGGCTCGGGCAGCACAACGCCGAGGGCATCGCGCGGCTCGCAGCCTGGCCGATGCGGATGCTCGCCATCGTGTCCGCGCCGTTCGTGCACCTCCTGTCCGCATCGACCGACGCGCTGCTGAAGCCCGTGCTGACGCTCCTCGGGCGGCACGGCACGAACGAAGACTCGCAGGCGCTGTCGGTCGACGAGATCCGCACCATCGTGCTCGAATCGTCGAACGTGCTGCCGAAAAAACATGCGACCATCCTGCTCAATCTCTTCGATCTCGAGGCGATCACCGTCGACGACGTCATGGTGCCCCGGAGCCAGTTCGAGGGCGTCGATCTCGACGCGGAGCTGGAGGACATCACCGCGCAACTGTCGACGTCGATCCATCGCCGCGTGCTGGTGTACCGCGGGCGGCCCGACGAAGTCCTCGGCACGCTGCGCGTGCGCCATGCGCTGAACCTCATGCGGCAGGGCGAACTCAGCAAGGACGGCCTGATGGAACTCGTGCGCACGCCGTACTACGTGCCCTCGGGCACGCCGCTTTTTTCGCAGCTGCAGAGTTTCCAGGAACATCAGGACCGCCTGAGCCTCGTGGTCGACGAGTACGGCGAACTGATGGGACTCGTGACGCTCGAGGACATCCTGGAGGAAATCGTCGGCGAATTCACCACCCAGTCGCCGCTGCAGCAGGGAAGGTTTTTCCGGCAGCCGGACGGCAGCTACGTCGTCGAGGGCGGCACGCTGCTGCGCAGCCTGAACCGCAAGCTGGGGTTCGATTTTCCGCTCGACGGACCAAAGACGCTCAACGGTCTGATCCTCGAACATCTGCAGGACATTCCGGAGGCCGGCACGAGTGTCAAGATCGGCGGCCACCCCCTCGAAATCGTGCAAACCCAGGACCGGATCATCAAGTCCGTCCGTGTTTTCCCGGCCGCCCGAGTGACACCGGAAAGCGCGCCCGGCGCGCCCGGGAAAAACTAGGCTTTACAAAGCGGGCGGACACGGGCATTATTATCAAGAATATAAGCTAACTCATTGGTTCAATTAGGCAAATACCTTCAGGCAACCAAAGTCCAAGGCGATTGCTGCCGCCTTTGGCGATTGCTGCTTCCTGAGGTGGGTGTTGCCTCGTCATACGCTGGATAAGGCATTCGGGGGTTCTCATGGCCACTGCCGCTGCGACTGCGAAGAAGCCGGACGTCAAGGAATTCAATTTCTCGTGGACCGGCACGGACAAATCCGGCAAGACGGTCCGTGGTGAAATCCGCGCCGCAGGCGAAGCGCAGGTCAGTGCGACGCTGCGCCGGCAGGGCATCAAGGTCACCGGCGTCAAGAAGCAGCGCATGGGCGGCGGGTCCATTTCGGATAAGGACATTACGCTGTTCACGCGCCAGCTCGCGACGATGATGAAATCGGGCGTGCCGCTGCTGCAGGCGTTCGACATCGTCGGCAAGGGCCACAGCAACGCGGCGGTCGCGAAGTTGCTGTACGACATCAAGTCCGAGGTGGAAACGGGGTCGAGCCTG
Organism: uncultured Streptomycetaceae bacterium; assembly: GCA_964564295.1. Classification (GTDB taxonomy): domain Bacteria; phylum Pseudomonadota; class Gammaproteobacteria; order Burkholderiales; family SG8-41; genus CAZMBS01. Next base: position 5,160 of record CAZMBS010000133.1, on the reverse strand, counting down.
AAACAGGCGTTCGAAAAGCATCCGTTGTATTTCGACGCGCTGTTCTGCAACCTGATCGGCGCGGGCGAGCAGGCGGGGATACTCGACAGCCTGCTCGACCGGCTCGCGACCTACAAGGAAAAAATCCTCGCGATCAAGAGCAAGATCAAGTCCGCGCTGTTCTACCCGCTCGCGATCATCGTGGTGGCATTCGTCATCACGGCCGTCATCATGATATTCGTGATTCCGGCGTTCAAGCAGGTGTTCGCGAGCTTCGGCGCGGACCTGCCGGGCCCCACGCTGCTCGTCATGGCGATATCGGACTTTTTCGTGCAGTACTGGTGGGCCATCTTCGGTGGCATCGGCGCCTTTTTCTACGGGTTCTTCTGGCTCTGGAAGCGCTCCGTGAAAATGCAGACCATCATGGATCGCGTGCTGCTGCGGGTTCCGGTGTTCGGCGACCTCGTGCGCAAGTCGTGCATCGCGCGCTGGACGCGCACGCTGTCCACGATGTTCGCGGCGGGTGTGCCGCTCGTCGAGGCGCTCGATTCCGTTGCCGGCGCGTCGGGCAATTACGAGTACTACATCGCAACCAAGAAGATCCAGGGCGAGGTTTCCACGGGATCGAGCCTCACGTCGTCCATGCAGGGGACCACCATATTTCCGAGCATGGTGATCCAGATGGTGTCGATCGGCGAAGAGGCCGGCTCGCTCGATGCGATGCTCTCGAAGGTCGCGGACTTCTTCGAAGCCGAGGTCGACGACGCGGTGGATGCGCTGTCGAGCCTCATGGAGCCGATGATCATGGTGGTGCTGGGCACGCTGATCGGCGGCCTCGTCATCGCGATGTATCTGCCGATCTTCAAGATGGGGCAGGCGGTCTAGCCGCGGGTCCCGGGAAACAGGGTTCGGCGGGCCGGATCCCCGGATCCCGGCCTGGTGCTGAACCCGCGCATCGGAATCCTTGATGTCGCTGCTGCAGGCGTTTCAAAGCACCCCCTGGCTGTTCAGCACGGGTTGCGTGCTGCTCGGCCTCGTCGTCGGCAGCTTTCTCAACGTCGTCATTCACCGCCTTCCGAAGATGATGGAGCGCGGCTGGCGCGCGGAATGCGCGGAACTCGCCGGTGAGGCGGCGGCGCCCGCGGAACCGTTCAATCTGGTGGTGCCGCGGTCGCGCTGTCCCGCGTGCGGGCATGCCATCCGGGCGATGGAAAACGTGCCGGTGCTGAGCTACCTCGCGTTGCGCGGGAAATGCGCCGCGTGCCGCGCGCCGATCTCCCCACGCTATCCTTTGGTCGAACTCGCGAGCGGCATACTCGCCGGATACGCGGCCTGGCGCTTCGGATTCACGCTCGCCGCTGCCGGCGCGCTGGTGTACCTCTGGTGCATGATCGCGCTCACGGGCATCGATCTCGATACCTTCCTGCTGCCCGACGACATCACGCTGCCGCTGCTGTGGGCCGGACTCGCGCTGAATCTCTTCGGCGTGTACACGAGCCTGCCTTCCGCCGTGATCGGCGCCATCGCAGGTTATCTTTCGCTGTGGGCCGTGTACTGGGTGTTCAAGCTCGCGACCGGCAAGGAGGGCATGGGTTATGGCGACTTCAAGCTCCTTGCGGCGATCGGCGCCTGGCTCGGCTGGAAAATGCTGCCGCTCGTGATCCTGCTGTCGTCGTTCGTGGGCGCCGCGATCGGCATCGGCATGATCGTGTTCGCTCGCCACGGCCGCAACACCCCGATACCGTTCGGCCCCTATCTCGCCATCGCCGTCATGATCGCGCTGTTCCACGGCGACGCATTGACGCGACGGTATCTGGACCTCTTCTAGCGCATGCCGTATTGCATCGGGCTCACCGGCGGCATCGGCTCCGGCAAGTCGAGTGCCGCCGATTGTTTTTCGGCGCTCGGCGCCGGCGTCATCGATACGGATGCGATCTCGCGCGAACTCACCGCGGCCGGCGGCGCGGCCATGCCGTCGATCCGGGATCAGTTCGGACCGGAGTATGTCGCTGCGGACGGCGCACTCGACCGGGCGCGCATGCGCAGCCGCGTGTTTGCCGAGGCCCTCGCGCGGCGGCAGCTCGAGGCCATCCTGCATCCGTTGATCGGCCGGGAATCGCGCCGGTGCCTCGCGGAGGCGCGCGCGCCGTACGTGCTGCTGGTGGTGCCGCTGCTGCTGGAGACGGGCGCCTACCGCGAGTTGATCCGGCGCGTGCTGGTGGTGGACTGCGCCGAGTCGCTGCAAGTCGAGCGGACCGTCCGGCGCAGCCGCATTACGGAAGCTGAAGTGCGGGCCATCATGGCCGCGCAACTGCCGCGCGCGGAGCGGCTCGCGCGCGCGGACGACGTCATCCACAACGACGGCGATACCGCGGCATTGCAGGCCCGCGTTGCCGACCTGCACCGGCAATATCTCGCGCTCGCGCAGGCCCCCTGAACGCGGTCCGTGCCGGGGGCGAAATCGTCTATAAGCCCTTTATTTTTTTCGGGTTTTGGTGAATACTTGCCGCCAAACCGAGCCGCCGCCCTGACGGAACCCGCCGTGATCAGTTACGAGTATCCCTTGAGCGAGCGCGTGCGCACGCTGCTGCGGCTCGAGGATCTCTACGAGCGCGTGGATTTCTTCCTGGGCAAAAGTGACGCCGTCGAGCACCACATGGCGCTCCTGTCGATATTCGAGATTCTCGAAGTATCGAGCCGCGCCGACCTGAAGTCGGATCTGCTGCAGGAACTCGAGCGCCAGAAACAGACGCTCGAGGCGCTGCGCGACAATCCCGAAATTTCGGAGGAGGCGCTCGACAACGTGTTGTGGCAGATCGACCAGGCGTCGTCGCGGCTCTTTCAGGCCTCGGGGAAAATCGGCCAGGAACTGCGCGAGAACGAATGGCTCATGGGCATCAAGCAGCGCACGAGCATCCCGGGCGGCGTCTGCGAGTTTGATCTGCCGTCGTACCATTACTGGCTGCAACAGGGTGTGGAGCAGCGCCGGCAGGACCTGCAGCACTGGCTCGCGCCGTTTCTGCCGATACGCGACGGCATCGCAATCGTGCTGCGGCTGCTGCGCGAGAGCGGCAAGACGACGCCGCAGACGGCGTTTCGCGGCGTGTACCAGCAGATGATGGCGGGGCGCGTCGCGCAGATGCTGCGCATCCGCCTCGATCGCAAGTACCCGTGCGTGCCGGAAATCAGCGCGAACAAGTACGCGCTCAACATCCGCTTCACGACGCAGGAGGGGTTTCAGCGCCCCAAGACTGCCGAGACGGATATCGAGTTCGAGCTGACATTCTGCAATCTCTGAACGCGCGGTGAAACCCCGGATCGTCAACTGCCCGACCTGCGGCAGCGCCGTATCGTGGGACGCGTCGTTCCCGCTGCGCCCTTTCTGCTCCGAACGCTGCAAGATGATCGATCTCGGCGCGTGGGCGACCGAGTCCTACCGGATTCCCGTGGTCGAGGAAAAAGACGATCCGGAAGACGACGCGCCCGATCAGCCGGCGCGCCCCGCGTAGCGCCGCCGCATCGACTTGCCGCGCCGCGATTCCGCTTCGTAACGACCCGCGTCAGTCGAGCCAGGCTCCGCGCATCATCGCAATGCCGTGCGCGCCGGCAGCCCATGCGCGAGTCTCGTCCTCCGGTTGCAGGCCGCCCAGCGCGTATACCGGCAGGGGACAGCCCGCAATCAGCGCGGCGAATCGATCCCATCCGAGCACCGGCGCGCCGGGGTGACTGGGCGTCGGGCGCACGGGCCCCAACACGATGTAATCCAGCCCGAGTCGGATCGCGTGCTGCAGCTCCGTTGCGTCGTGGCAGGAGGCGCCCACGAGATCGAGCGCAGGCCGCTCGTGCAGGCGCAGCAAGCGCGTTGAGGACAGATGCACACCGTGCGCGCCGATGCGTTCCGCAACCGCAGGATCGTCGTTCAGCGTTACGCGGGCACCGGTTTCGCGCGCCAGTTCGAGTACGCGCAGAGCAAACTCGGCTCGCGCATCCGCCGTGAGCGCGGGCTCGCGAACCTGGATGAACTTCAGTCCCCGCGCGAGCGCGCCGCGTACCCGGTCGAGAAACGCGTCGGCCGGGCCGGCCTCTGCGTGCGTAATGCCGAGACGCGCCGGCAAAGCGAGCGCGCGCAACACGGGGCCGTTCGCGGGCAGCAGCGGCGAGACCGTGATGGCATCGATCGATTGCCATGCGAACTGCTGTGATTCTCGCCCGTGCAACTCGCCGCGCCAGCGCGTGACGCGGTGAAACCGCAGCCGGACGGCGGCATGGGCGTAATCGTAGTCGCGCGTGATCCAGGGCCACGTCTGTTCGACGGTGATGCCAAGTTCTTCCGCCAGTTCGCGCCCTATCGCGCCCGCGGGTGATTCGCCGGGCTCGACCTTGCCGCCCGGAAATTCCCAATAACCCGCGTAGACCTTGCCCGGGGGACGTTGCGCCAGCAGAAACCGGCCGTCGCCGCGCTGGATGACGGCCGCGACGACTTCGACGCGACCGGCGGTGGTCGCGCGTGGCCGGTTCGGCGCCGGGATCACTTGCGCCGTCCGCCGTCCGCCTTGAGCCTCTGCTTGCCCGTCCAGTCGCGGGCAAACTGCCATGCCACGCGGCCGCTGCGGGAACCGCGCGCGAGGGCCCACTGCAGCGCCGCATGCTCGACATCCGGCGCGCGTGCCCCGGCAACCTTGTAGTGCGCGAGCCAGACGCGCACGATATGGAGATAGTCGTCCTGGTCGAACGGATAAAACGACGCCCACAGGCCGAAGCGTTCCGACAGCGAGACTTTCTCCTCGGAAGTCTCGCCGGGATGAATTTCCTCGCCGACGTGTTTGTATTCGAGGTTTTCGTGCATGTACTCGGGCATGAGATGCCGCCGGTTGGAGGTCGCGTAAATCAGGCAGTTCTCGCTCGCTTCGGCGATCGACCCGTCGAGCACGACCTTCAGCGCCTTGTAGCCGGGCTCGTCCGCCTCGAACGACAGGTCGTCGCAATACACGATGAAGCGCTCGGGCCGCACCGCGATCGTCTCGACGATTTCGGGCAGATCCACGAGATCCTGTTTTTCCACCTCGATGAGCCGCAGCCCCTTCGCGGCGTACTTGTCGAGCAGCGCCTTGATGAGGGAGGATTTTCCGGTGCCGCGCGCGCCGGTCAGCAGCACGCTGTTCGCAGGATGGCCTTCCACGA
>CAZMBS010000132.1:0-9188 GCA_964564295.1 uncultured Streptomycetaceae bacterium | reverse complement strand
GCGCTGCAGTCGTCGAGGATCACGATGTCGTAGTCGCGGTCGTGGCCGTCCTTGGCGGCCGACAGCACCGCGCCGCTCGTGGACACGCCGCACAGTACGAGCTTCGTGATGCGGTTCGCGCCGAGTATCGGGCCGAGCGTGGTCGCGTAAAACGGGCTCACGCGGTGTTTCACGATATCGTAGTCGTCCGGCTGTGGCGCGAGTTTCGGATGCACTTCGGTGCCCCAGGTGCCGAGCCGGAACAGTCCCGCCTTCTTGACGCCCATGAAGATGCCGCTGTTCGCGGCGACCTCGCGGTAATCCGGCGAGAAACCGACGCGCACGTAGCCGATTTTCACGCCCGCCGCGCGCGCTTTCGCGATCGCGACCGCGGTATTGTCGATCACCTTGCGGCGGGCAAGGATGGGGCCGTATCCCTTGCTGCCGTTGGGTCCACCCTCGTGCACGAGGTCGTTGATCATGTCGAGCACCAGGAACATCGTGGCAGCCATGTCGTTTCTCCGTGCGGTTACCGGACCGGGGGCAGTTCGAGGTCGCACACCGCCCCGTCGAGCGGGATTTTCGTCGTGATGTCCTTCGACGGCAGCATGACGGTCGCGAAACCGGGCGAAGACAGGTCGCCGCGCTGGTTGACGCCGCGCATCTCGATGTCGACCAGCGCGCAGCGGTCCTTCACGTACTTCTTCACGATTTTTCCGGTGATGAACGTCGTGTCGCCCTGGCAGTTGAAGAGCCGCGCTTCCATGCGCAGGCGTTTCAGCACCGCGTCGTCGCCCATCCAGTTGGTGATCGCCGTCGCGAACCAGCATGCGCGCTGCGGAAGATAATCGTACATGCCGGGCACGCCGACCTCCCTCGCGAAGTCCTCGCGATGGTGGCCGATGCCCGTGTACTCGATGCCGCCGCCCGTTTTCTGGTTGCGGATGTAGTGCTTGGGGTGTTTCGCGGCGTGCCGCAGCAGCACGCCGTGCGCCGCGCCGCGTCCCGAGGCGATCACGAAGGCCATGGTGTCGGAGCTCGACAGCGGGCCACGCGCGATTTCGTCGATCGCATCGCCGACGTTCACGTCCTCCCAGTGCCGGGTTCTCTGGCCGCGGATGCGGTCCGGCTCGGTCAGCACCATCTCGTCGATGCGCGCGCGCTCTTCGGGCGCGTAGACGTGGGTTTTCACTTCCTTGTACTTGCCCTTGTCGCGCGAGGCCTTGCGTTCGTGTCGCGCCGTGAGGCCGAGCGCGCGGCAGATCACTTCGTCGCGCTGATTGATGTAGGTGGATTCGAGGTATTGCATCGCCATCTTGCCGGAGAACCGGGAGGGCTTCTCGTGAATGTCGAGCACGCGGTTCCAGATGCTGATGCGGTCGCCCGGACGCACGTTGCGAAAGTACTCGCAGTCGATGGCGACGCCGAAGCCGTGCACGCCGGGCAGGCCCCAGTACGAGCGGCCGGGCCAATGATGGGTCCATGGAAAACACGGGTGCGCGATGAGGCCGCCGAAGCGGGTCCAGCGCGCGTATTCCTGGTCGCGGAACAGCGGATTGAGGTCGCCGACGCCGTTCGCGAATATGGTGATGGTGTCGAGGCTTGCGTCGCGCAGGTACTGCTCGGGCCGCAGCTTGCAGCCGATGAGTTCGCGCGCGGCCGCCATCGAGGCTTCGTTGATCTTGCCTTCCGGTGCTTCGTCGGAAATGCCGATTTCAGTGGGAGTGTTCACGGCGTGCTCCTGGGGTTTTCGCGGGGGCCGGGGCGGCCTATTCCGCGGTTACGCGGGCGGCGGCGATGACCTTCGCCCACTTCGCGAGTTCGGTTTTCAGATAGGCGCCGAAGGCGTCCGGCGTGGTGGGTTGCGGATCCGCGCCCTGCTTGGCAATCGCGTCGGCGACATCCGGCATGCGCAATATCTCCACGATTTTCGCGTTGAGCGTGGCGACCGTCGCTGCCGGAGTTGCCGCGGGCGCGAGCATGCCGTACCAGTTCACGGCCTCGTATCCCGGCACGCCGGACTCGGCGATCGTCGGCACGTCGGGCAGCGCGGGCGAGCGGCGGGCCGAGGTCACGCCGAGCGCACGCAGGCGGTTCGTCTTGACCATGCCGATCGACGCCGGCACCGAGAGCACCGTGAGCTGGATTTCACCGCCCAGCAGCGCCGTGAGGTTCGGGCCGCCACCCTTGTACGGCACGTGCGTGACCGTGATGCCGGCCATGTGCGTGAAGAGTTCTCCGGTGAGATGCGTGATGCTGCCGGTGCCCGCGGAACCCATCGTGAACTTGCCGGGGCTCGTCTTCGCGGCGGCAATGAGCTCGCGCGCCGTCTTGAAGGCCACCGACGGATGCGCCACCAGCACGTTGGGATTCGCCGCGAGCATCGTGAGCGGCGCGAACGAGCGCACCGGGTCGAATTTCAGCTTTTTATAGAGGCCCGCGCTCGTCGCGTAGCTCGCCGAAACCGCGAGCAGCGTATGGCCGTCGGGAGTCGACTGCGACGCGATTTCGGAACCGAGCGTGCTGCCGGCCCCGGGCCGGTTGTCGACGATCACCGGTTGTCCCCACGCCTCGGACAGGCGCTGCCCCACGATGCGCGCGAAGATGTCCGCGGCACCCGCGGGCGGAAACCCGACGATGATACGGATCGGCTTGGCGGGAAAGCGCGGCGCCGCCGCCTGCGCGGTTGCTGTGCCGAGACTGCCGGCCGCAAGCGCGATGATCGTGACCGCAAACGGGGTATGCATGGTCGAAAACTCCGTCAAGTTGGCACCGATTGGAGACAGGGCACGCATTTTCCACGCTACGCTCATGCGCGGGCAAGCGCCGCGCGTGCCTGTGCGACGAGGTCCGTGATGCCCCTCGCGACGTGCACGCCGGCTTTCGCCAGCATACGCGTCTTCGCGGCATGGCTGTCCGCCCGGCTGCCGACGAGTGCCGCCGCATGGCCCATTTTCTTGCCCGGCGGGGCCACGGCGCCGACGATCAGCGCGGCGACGGGTTTGGCGCCCGGACGCTTCGCATAGTCGGCGACCGCGGCTTCCTCCGAGCCGCCGATTTCGCCCAGGTACGTGACCGCCCGGGTTTCCGGATCGGCATGAAAAAGTTCCAGCGCTTCCGCAGCAGTTGTGCCCTTCACGGGGTCGCCGCCGATGCCGATGCAGGTGCTCTGTCCGATGCCTGCGAGCGTGAGCCGCTTGCACGATTCGTACGACAACGAGCCGCTGCGCGAAATCACGCCCATGTGGCCCTGCGTGAAGCAGAAGGACGGCATGAAACCCATCTTCGCCTTGCCGGGTGAAATCAGGCCCGGCGTATTGGGGCCGACGAACCGCGCGCCGTTCGCCTTCGCGGCGGCGCGCACCTCGATCGCGTCCCGCACCGGCATTTCGTCGGCGGTGGCCACGACGAGCCTGCAGCCGCCGTCGATCGCCTCGATCGCGGCGCCGCGCACGAGCGCCGGCGGCACGAACACCATGGCGGTATCCGCGCCGGTTTCCCGCGCCGCCGCCGCGACGCTTTCGAACACCGGCACGTTCTCTACCGCGGCGCCGCCGCGGCCGGGCGATACGCCGGCCACCACGTTGCTGCCGTAACGCCCCGCGTCGGTCACGAAAAACGTTCCCATCGCACCGGTGACGCCCAGCACCACGATGCGGTTCGCGCGATCGAGCAGGATGCTCATGCACGCCCCGCGAGCCGCACCGCTTCCCGCACCGCGGTTTCGAGCGTGTCGTGATTCTTCGCGCCGAAGGTGGCGAGGATGCCGGGGACCTGGTCGACGTGCGTGCCGTCAAGTCGGTAGACCACGGGTTTGCGGCTCTTGCGTGCCGCCATGTTTTCCTTCATCGCGTTCGCCACGCGCTGCATCTGCGTGCCGCCGCCGAACACGCTCACGAGGATCACCTTGACCGACGGATCGTGGTCGAGCAGCGCGATGGCCGGCCGGTAGCCGCGCGCCGACGTGGGGCCCGGGCTGCAGTCGAAAAAACACGCCGGCCGGCCGCCGTACCGGTGAATCAGGTCCATCGCCGCCATCGTCATGCCCGCCCCGCCGGAGATGAGGCCGATATTGCCGTCGAGCTTCACGTACATGTGCTGCATGTCGAGGCACGCGCGCAGCCACCGGTCCGCGCGGCTGCGAACGCCCGCGCGCTGCGCGGCGATGTCGGCATTGCGGAAATGCGCCCATTCGTCGTACACGACCTTGGCATCGAGCGCGATCAGTTCGCCGCTCTTCAGGCGCGCGAGCGGATTGATTTCGATCGTCGTGCAGTCGCGCGCAACCGCCAGATCGAGGAGGCGCTGCGCCAGCGCGATCACGCGTTCGCGCAGCTGAAAGTCGCGTTCGACCGGCGCGAGGACCCCTCGCAGCGCGTGCGCGCGGAAGCGCCAGGGCGCGCCGACCGGATAGCGGACGGGCGGTTTCCCGGATTCGATGTCCACGCCGCCGTCGGGCGAGTAGAGCACGACGTAGCCTTCCGCCGCGCCGTCGACCGTGACGGACAGATAGAGTTCGCGATCGATGTCCTGCCAGGGGTCGGCAAGCAGCACCGCGGGCGTTTCGTCGCCAATATGCGTTGCGAACAGGCGCTTCGCCGCGGTCTTTAACCCGGCCGCGTTGTTCGCGCGCACGACGCCGCCCTGTTTTCCGCGACCGCCGCTGCGCACCTGCGCCTTCACCATGACGGGCCATGCGGGAACGCGTCGTGCAGCGCGCTGAATTGCCGTACTGCCGGGGCGGATCAGCGTGCCTTCGGGCGCGGCGATGCCGGCCGCCCGAAGCAGCTGCTTCGCCTCGTGTTCGGTGATCATCATGCGGACTAACGTTCCACAGCGGGTCGTACGCGGGGAGGTCGGACTATAGGGCGCTGCTCACAAACATTCAAGCCATGGTTTGCGCATGATGTGGACTATTCGTGCCGACGGGTACGACTATCCGTGCTCCGTCTTGCGGAAATGCCAGCCCGCCGGCGCGATTTCGGCAAGGCCGCCGCCGCCGGGCGCCCGGAATTTCACCGTGCGCGCGCCGGGATCGCTGACGAACTGGCATCCCCGGACGCGCAATGCTTCGGTGTAACGGGGCATCTCCGTTGCCGGAACGTCGATGCCGAAGTGGTGGATGCACGGGCCGCTGCCCGCCGCGCGCGCCGATTCGGTCGTGGCGTCGCCGAAGTGCACGAGCGCGAGATCGATCGTGCCGTCGGTGAGATGCACCGACAGGTGATCGCGCTGGTAGAACGACGAGGTCAGCTTGAAGCCGAACACGTCTTGCCAGAACGCCGAGGCGCGGGCCACGTCGTCCACCTTGAGCGCGATGTGCGTGATCTTGCAGACTTCGCCTGCCCCGGATTTCGGTGTATCGGTGCTCATTGGCATGGATCCTTTCCGGTTCCGTTTACGTTTTCGCCGCACGTTCGACCGCGTCCGCCATTGCTTGCGCACCGGGGTCTCCAGTCGCGCGCAGACCCGCCGCGACGCCGGCGCGGTCGGCGGGAAGCCGGTTCTGGCTGACTTTCCACTTGCCCTCGAGTCGCGTGATCGCAATTTCGAATCCGACGATGGCAGCGAGCTGGCGTTCGATGAAGTCGTCCGGGGCGTCGGTGATTTTCCACGGGTCGGGGCGCGCGGATTCATGATGCGCGACGAGCTTCGTCAGGAACGCGCGCAACCATTCCGGGTCGTCGATCACGCGTATGCTGCCGTGCGCGTGGACGACCATGTAGTTCCACGTCGGCACGACCTTGCCGTGTTCGCGCTTCGACGCATACCACGACGGCGTCACGAAAGTCTGCGGGCCCTGGAACACGGCCAGCACGCCGGTTTCCGCGGAAAATTCGCGCCACACCGGATTCGCGCGCGCGAAATGGCCCCGCAGCGTTCCGAACGGGGCGGGCGCGGGATCGATTTCGAGCGGCACGTGTTCCGCGTTGAGCCCACCACCGGCCGTCAGGCTCACCAGCGTCGCGAGCGGATGATCGTGGATCAACCGGTGCAGCGCGTCGGGCCGGTTTTCCGCAAAGTGGGACGGCAGATACATGTTGGACCTTACATTCCGGGCCGATTATCGCGTACCGTGTGGTGCACCAGCATCTTTCTTTTGCGCGCGAAACGTGGAAAATGCCGAATCGCGAAATGCCGTGGAGGAGTCGGGGATGACCTGTCGCACGCTGTTCGCCGTGTTCGCGTTGATCGGCGCGTCGCTGCCGGCCGTCGCGCAGCAATGGAGTCCCGAGCGCAACGTCGAAATTCTGGTCGCGTCGACCACGGGCACGGGCCCGGACCGGCTCGCGCGCATGATCCAGCGGCTGTGGTCCGCGCAAAAGGAACTGCAATTCACGTCCTCGGTCGTGACGCGCCCCGGCGGCGGCGGCACGATACTCTGGTCGTACATGAACCAGCGGCGCGGCGATCCGCATCACCTGATGATCACGTCGTACAACATCGTCGTAAACCACATCCTCGGCAAAAGCGCGCTCACCTACACCGATTTCACGCCGGTGTCGCTGCTTGCGAGCGAGTGGATCGGTTACAGCGTGCGCGCGGACTCGCCGTACCAGTCGCTTGCGGACCTCGTGAACGCGTTGAAGGCCGACCCGGGCGCATTCGCGATCGCGGTGTCGAGCAACGCCGGCGGCGCGAACCACATTGCGGCGAGCCTGCTGCTCAAGGCGGCGGGCATCGATCTGCGGAAGGCGAAGTTCGTGATTTTTTCCGGCAACAACGAGGCGACGGTGGCGGTCATGGGAGGGCATGCGGGAATGACCGCCGGTTCGGTCGGCGGCATCGCGCCGCATTTCGGCGGCGGCCGCACGCGCGTGCTCGCGTTTGCCGCGCCGCAGCGTATCGGCGGGCAGTTCGCAACAGTGCCGACGATGACCGAACTCGGCTACCCGGTCGTCGCGAACAACTGGCGCATGGTCATGGCGCCGAAAGATCTCACCGCGGCACAAGCCGCTTATTGGGACAATGCTTTCCAGCGGCTCGCCCGTTCCGACGACTGGAACCGGGAAATGCAGGCGCAGTACCTGGTGAACGGGTACTTGTCCGCGGCCGAACTGCGCAAGTATCTCGACGGACAGTACGGCCAGGTCCGGCAGATCCTCGTCGATCTCGGCCTCGCGAAGGCTCCCGGAAGCTGACCCGCGCCGTCGGGCGCTAGCCCCGTCTTGCCAGCAGCGGCGCCGTCAATTCGGAAAGCCGCACGCGCTGAACGCCGTCGGCGTCGAAGTTCGACGGGTCGAGCCAGCGTTGATAGGCATGATCGAGTTCCGGCCATTCCGAGTCGATGATCGAGTACCAGGCGGTATCGCGGCTTCTGCCCTTGTAGACAACGGCCTGGCGAAACAGACCCTCGTAGGAGAAGCCCAGCCGTTTCGCGGCGGCGCGCGAGGGCGCATTGAGCGCGTCGCATTTCCACTCGTAGCGCCGGTAGCCCAGCGCAAACACACGCTGCATCATCAGGTACATCGCCTCGGTGGCGGCGCGCCGGCGCTGCAGCGCCGGTGCGTAATTGATGTTGCCGACCTCGATCACGCCGTGTTGGACATCGATGCGCATGTACGTCGCAACGCCGGCGGCCTTGCCGGTTTCCCGGTCGACGATTGCGTGAAACAGCGGGTCGTCGCCGGGGGCAGCACCTGCGAGCCACGCGCGATACGCGTCGAACGTGTCGAATGGCCCGGAGAACAGGTAGGTAAAGTTTCTGCCGCTCGGGTCCGCCCGGTTTGCGTGAAACAGGTCCTGCGCATGCCGCGCGGGATCGACCGGCTCGACGCGGCAGTAGCGGCCCTGCATGGCCTCGCGCGGCGGGCGCGGGACGGGTTTCCAGTCCGGCAACGCCGGTCCGACGGGTTGTCCTAGCGCGTTGCGATGCGCCGGCGCCGCGGGCACGGCTACTGCGCCTTCAGCCGCCGCAGCGTGGCGAGCGTGCCTTCGTATTCGATGACGGTTCTCGGGCACGAGCGCTGCGCTTCCTCCAGCAGCGCGCGCGCCGGATCAACCGCCTTGCGCAGCAGATGCCAGTGCGCGACGTAGAAGCGCGCCTCGCACAGGTGTTCCGCGCGTTTCGCAGGCAGATCCGCTTCCGCGAGCTTGAGCGCGCGATCCGGCTCCTCCTGGCCCATGTACAGCGAAATGATGCCGCGCGGCCAGTTGGGATCCCGCGTCGCGCGCGTGTCGCGGTCGAGCAGCGTGCCGGCATTGGCGTCCCCGCCGTGCCCGCGCGCGAGAAAAAGCCACAGCGCGGTGTAATCGCCCGGTTCCACCTGGTGCGCTTTCGCGAAGTCGTCTATCGCGCGTGGATAGTCGCCGGCGTAGAAATGGGCGCGGCCGCGCGCGAAATACACGTCGACGCCCTTCGGATTCGCGCGCAGCGCGGCGTCGAAATCGGCAACGGCGCGCTTGTAGTCGCCGCCGACCATGTGTTCGGTTCCGCGCGAATGCAGCGCGTCGGCATGCTTGGGGTTGGTTTTCAGAAACGCGTCGAAATCGGCGATGGCGCGCGCGGATTCACCCTTGTGCGCGAGCGCCACGCCGCGTCCGTAACGGACCTCGATGTACTTCGGATCGGCCTTGAGCGCGGCGTCGTAATCCGCGATCGCGCCATCGTGGTCATTGCGCGACGATTTCTCCAGACCGCGGTAATAGTAGGCGAGCGCCAGATCGCGCTGCGCCAGCTTTCCCGATTCGATGGCGCGCGTGCAGTGGCGGATCGCGAGTTCGGGATTGGCGATGATCGTGCGGCATTGCTCCAGATCGCTCGCGGGCTGCGCGAACGCCGCCGGTATGAACGAAATAAATATAAATATAAACAACAGGTTATGTAATTTCATAAGGATGCAGACAGCGTCGTTGAGGGTCGGGGGAAATCACGTCGCCGCGGCGGATCGGCGCGTCTCGTGCCAGTGCTTGAGCCAGCCGGCGTTGCCGCCGAGTTCGACCATGTCCAGCAGCGCGTCGGGCACCGGCGGACACTCGCGCCGGACGTCGCGTGTGTGGTTGATGAAAAAGCCGTTGCGGAAGTCGACTTCGAGTTCGTCGCCGGTGTCGCAAAGTTCGGTGACGTTGATGCAATCCGTCATCACGCGCACGCCGCAGCCGATCGCCGCGCGGTACGCGAGAAACGGCATCGATTCGCAGACGAGCCCGAGGCCGAGCGCCTGCATCGCGATGTAGCCGTTCATTTTCGGGCCCATGCCGAAGTTTTT
>CAZMBS010000131.1:0-9225 GCA_964564295.1 uncultured Streptomycetaceae bacterium | reverse complement strand
GGCTTCCCGGCAAGTGCGCCGCTTTGCCACAGTACGGCGGTCGAATCCAGGAAAAACTTGAGTGGCGCCGCCATGTTGCCGAAACGCGTGGGGGAGCCCAGCGCGAGGCCGCTGCATTCTTCCAGGTCGCGCAGTTCCGCATACGGCGCGCCGGACTCCGGCACCGCCGGCTCGGCGACGTTCGTCACCGGGCGCACGCGCGGCACCGTACGCAGCCGCGCTTGCATGCCGTCCACCTGTTCGATGCCGCGGCAAACGAGGCGCGCCATTTCGCCCACCGCGCCGTGATGGCTGTAATAGAGCACCAGAATATCGCGCATGATCGCTGCCTCCGTCCGCCGGTTCCGCGGGGTATGATACGACGGCGGTTCCCGGTGCGGACGATGACCCTGACGATTTCGCGGCTGGCGGCATATGCGCGTGCGGTGGTGCTGCGGTTCGACGACGACCGCTGCATGCAGACTGCCGCGAGCCTTACTTTCACGACGCTGTTGTCGATTGTGCCGCTGATCACGGTGGCGCTGACGCTTATTTCCGCGTTCCCCGTGTTTGCCACGCTTACCGACGCGCTCGAATCCCATGTGCTGCAGAACATGCTGCCGGAGTCTGCCGAAGCGGTGACGGCGTATGCCGACCAGTTTGCCGCCAATGCGGCGAAGCTGACCGCGGTCGGCATCGTGTTTCTGGGCGTCACGGCGCTCACGCTGATGCTGACCATCGACCGGGCGTTCAACGAAATCTGGCGCGTGCGTCGGCCGCGGCCGTTGCTGCAGCGCGTGATCGTCTACTGGATGCTGCTCACCGTGGGCCCCGTACTCGTGGGCGCGAGCATTTCGGCCACCTCATGGCTCGTCACACACTCGCTTGGCCTTGTCAGCGACATTCCGGGCGCCGGCGTGGCGTTGCTGAAGACAGCGCCGGTACTGCTGACCGCGGCAGCGCTCGGGTTGTTATACCTTGCGATGCCCAACCGCCGCATCGCCGCGCGCGACGCCCTGATCGGCGGGTTGCTGGCCGGCATCATGTTCGAGGTCATGAAGCGGGCGTTTGCCTGGTACGTCACTCAGTTTCCGACCTACCAGATGGTGTACGGCGCGTTTGCGACGATTCCGGTTTTTTTGTTATGGGTCTATCTGTCGTGGCTCGTGGTGCTGTTCGGCGCGGTTGCCGTCGCGGTATTGCCGGAGTGGCGCGAGCGCTCGACGGACAGCCGCCGGGTGCCCGGCGCCGATTTCCAGTGCGCGCTCCAGATACTGAAGATACTGTGGCAGGCGCATGGAAAGGGTGCGGCCGTATCGCTCGCCCAGATTCACCGGGTTGTGCGCGCGAACATGGAACGTATCGAGGGGTTGCTTGAATCGATGGCCGATGCTGCCTGGGCGAGCCGAACGGCCTCCGGCGGCTGGATACTGGCACGGGATCCCGGGTCCATCACGCTGGACGAAGTGTATCGGCGATTCGTGTTCGAGGGCGGGGCTTGTCCTGCCGCTCCGGAAATCGAAGGCGTCGCCGCGCAGCTTTCGTCGAGAATGTCGGACACGCTGCAAACCTCGGTGGAAGATCTGTTTCGCAGCGCCGCCGCCGCGCCGCGCGCATCCGCGTGAGGCGGGCGTTCAGCTTCTGTTAGCGCCGTCCTTGCCCGAAGCCTGCGTGGTGTAGTGCCAGTGATTGCGCCACGCCGCCACCACCATGTTCGGATACTCCGGTTTGCCGAGGCTGCCGTTGTAGCGCCCGAGCGCCCGGTACAGGTCGCCCTTCTCGATGTCGAGGTAATGGCGCAGGATCACGCATCCGTAGCGCAGATTGATGCGCAGGTGGAACAGGTTGTGGTCCGGCTCGCCGATCACTTTCTTCCAGAACGGCATGACTTGCATGTAGCCGCGCGCGCCGGCTTTCGATACCGCGTATTTCCGGAACGCGCTCTCGACCTGGATCAGGCCCAGCACCAGTTGCGGATCGAGACCCGCGCGCTTCGCCTCGTAGTGCACGGTCACCAGGAACTCCTCGCGCTGAACCCGGTCCGGCATGCGCTTTGCGAGCCGGTGCGACATCGCGGCGAGCCAAGAACGCGCTTCCAGTTCGTTCGCGAACGCGAGGTACGGCACCGCGAGATCGGCGATGGCCTTGTTCAGCGCGGCCCGGACGCTTGCCGACAACGGCTCGTAAATCTGCGCGCCGGCCCGGGCCGGCGCGGGAATCGTGGCCGCCGCCAGGCAGGCAAGCGCACAGGCCCGGACAATCAGCCTGCGCATAGCTTCGACGACACCACCGCAATCGCGTCGGCCAATGCAACCGGCGCGGCAGTCGGTTCGCGCCGCCCCTGTACCTCCACCTGTCCCTGTTTGAGGCCGCGTTCACCGACGACGATTCGCAGAGGAATGCCGATCAACTCGACGTCGGCAAACATCACGCCCGGACGCTCGTCCCGGTCGTAGAGCAACACGTCCATGCCCGCGGCCGCGAGATCATCGTGCAGCCGCCCGGCAGTCTCGCGCACAGTCGCGCTCTTGCCGTATCCGATCGGCACGATCACGACGTCGAACGGCGCAATCGCGCGTGGAAACACGATGCCGCGCTCGTCGTGATTCTGCTCGATCGCCGCGGCGACCACGCGCGTGACGCCGATGCCGTAGCAGCCCATTTCCATCAACTGCGACTTTCCGGATTCGTCGAGGTAGCCGAGATTCATCGTGGCGGAGTATTTGGTGCGTAGCTGGAATATGTGCCCGACTTCGATGCCGCGCAGTATTGCGAGGCGTCCCTTGTCGTCCGGGCTCGCGTCGCCCGCGACCACGTTGCGCAGATCGGCGATTTGCGGTTCCGGGAAATCGCGCGCAATGTTGGCTCCCGTGTAATGGTGGTCGTTCTCGTTTGCGCCGATCACGAAGTCCGCCATCGCTGCGACGGCGCGGTCCGCGATCACCGGGCCGCGGAATCCCAGCGGTCCCAGCGAGCCCGGATCGGCGCCGAATGCCGCGCGGATCGATTCCGCGCTGGCGAATGCCACGGGTTGCGCAAGCGCAGGCAGCTTGCCGGCCTTGACGGGATTCAGCTCGTGATCGCCACGCAACATCAGCAGCACCGGGCTGCCTTCAGCGCCATCGACGACGATGGCTTTCACCGTTTTCTCGGCCGGCACGCCGAGGCGGGCGCAGAGGTCGGCGATGGTCCTGACGCCGGGCGTATGCACTTTCCGCAGCGGTTCCGCGGGCTCCGGTCGCGGCGTGGACGGCGCGACGGCCTCGGCCAGTTCCACGTTGGCCGCGTAATCCGATTCGGGGCAGTACGCGATCGCATCTTCGCCCGAGTCGGCGAGCACGTGAAACTCGTGCGAACCGGTGCCGCCGATGGTACCGGTATCGGCGGCAACGGCGCGGAACCGGAGTCCCAGCCGGGTGAATATGCGGGAATAGCATTCGTGCATGTCCCGGTACGTCGCATCGAGGCTCGCCTTGTCGGCGTGAAAGGAATACGCGTCCTTCATGACGAACTCGCGACCGCGCATCACGCCGAACCGCGGCCGGATCTCGTCGCGGAATTTGGTCTGTATCTGATACAGCGTGAGCGGCAGCTGGCGATAGCTGCGCACGTCCCGGCGCACCACGTCGCAAACGACTTCCTCGTGCGTGGGGCCGATGCAGAAATCGCGCTGGTGGCGATCCTTCACGCGCAGCAGCTCGGGCCCGTACTGTTCCCAGCGCCGGGATTCCTGCCACAACTCCGCGGGCTGCACCGCGGGCATCAGCAGTTCGATGGCGCCGCTCGCGGCGAGTTCGTCGCGTATGATTTTCTCGACCCGGCGCAACACCCGCAGCCCCAGCGGCATCCACGTGTACACGCCGCTCGTCAACCGCTTGATGAGGCCTGCGCGCAGCATGAGCTTGTGGCTCACGACCTCCGCCTCGGAAGGCGCCTCCTTGAGGGTTGAAATGAAGAACTGCGACACGCGCACGGCTATCCCCGGTCGGCGAAAATCGCTATTCTAACGGACGCCGAATTCATCCGGAAAAACAACGAAATGAAATTCATGGCGCGCTGGCGCATCCGCAAGCCCGCGGAAGACGCCGAAACGGTGTACGTGAGCGAGAAGTTCGGCGTGCGCGCGCTGCATATCGGCAGCGACACGGTGCAGAGCGCGATGCGCATCGCGCGCCCGAACGATCTCGAGCTTTCCTACACGCGCAGCATGATGGCGTTCCTGCTGTTCCTGGAACAGCCCTGCAGCGTGCTGCTCATCGGTCTCGGAGGTGGATCGCTCGTCAAGTTCATCTATCACCGCATGCCGTGGGTCCGCACGCGCGTCGTGGAACTCAATTCGCGCGTGGTGGATATTGCCAGGCAGTGCTTCCATATTCCGGGCGACGACGACCGGCTGTCCGTCGTGATCGGCGACGGCGCGGAATACGTCTCGCGCGAGTCGGCCGCGGCCGATCTCATCATGGTCGACGGTTACGACGCCGAATCGCACGTCGAGGAACTGGCGACCCGCGCGTTTTACCGGGATTGCCGGGCCCGCCTCTCTCCGGGGGGCATGCTCGTCGTGAATCTCTGGGGTGGCGACCGGCAGTTCAACGACATTCTGCGCCGCATCGAGGGCGTGTTTTCCGAAGGTACGTTGTGCCTGCCGGCCGAAAAGCCGGGAAACGTGATCGTGTTTGCATTTCGGGACCTGCCGGGCGCGGTGCGCTGGTGCGATCTCGAGGCACGCGCGGCGGCGCTCTCGGCGCGATACGAACTCGAGTTCGACCGCTTTGTCTCCGGCATGCGCAAGATGAATCGTCACGACGCGGAATGGCTGTACATCTGAGCGTGCGCGCCCTTTCCTTCCCCCGGCGGATATGAAAAAATCGGCCCAATGAGTCATTTGCGGGGGTGGTCGACGTGATCGATCGTGACGGGTATCGCCCCAATGTCGGCATCGTCATCTGTAATGCCCGAAACGAAGTTTTCTGGGGCAAACGGGTCCGGGAACATTCGTGGCAGTTCCCGCAGGGCGGCATCAAATCCGGTGAGACGCCGGAGGTCGCCATGTATCGCGAACTGACCGAGGAAACGGGCCTGCTGCGAGAGCACGTGCGCATCCTGGGGCGCACGCGCGACTGGTTGCGCTACGACGTGCCGGACCGATGGATCAAGCGCGAGTGGCGCGGCAATTATCGCGGCCAGAAGCAAATCTGGTTCCTGCTGCGGCTCGTCGGACGGGATTGCGATGTGCGTCTGCGCACGAGTGAAAAGCCCGAGTTCGACGCGTGGCGCTGGCACGATTACTGGGTGCCGATGGACGCGGTGGTCGAGTTCAAGCGCGAGGTCTATCACCGGGCGCTGAACGAACTGGCCCGATACCTGGGCCGAAACGGAGGGCGCGGCATGCGCGCCGGTCGCGAGCGTTCGCTGGAGCCCACCGGGGCGGCCGGGCTCGACTGAATCGACCCGCTTCTGCGTTGACACTCCGCAACGCCGACTTTATACTGAGTTCACAGATTAGAGTTTGTCTAATAAATCTGTTCCGCATCGGATATCCGGTTGCGATCCACCATCGAAGCGCGGCCAGGATTGCAATTCAAGTCATTGATTAAAAGGAGGTTTTATGCAATTGAAAGGGTCGAAGACACACGGCAACCTGAAAGCGGCGTTCGCCGGCGAGTCGCAAGCGAATCGACGCTATCTGTATTTCGCAGCGAAAGCCGATGTGGAGGGTCAGAACGACGTGGCTGCAGTTTTCCGTTCAACGGCTGAAGGCGAGACCGGCCATGCACACGGGCACCTGGAATACATGGAGACGTGTGGCGATCCGGCAACCGATTTGCCGATCGGTCGCACGCGCGACAATCTGAAGGCGGCCATCGCGGGTGAGACGCACGAGTACACCGACATGTACCCGGGCATGGCCAAGACGGCGCGCGACGAAGGCTTCGGCGAGATCAGCGACTGGTTCGAGACCCTCGCGAAGGCCGAGCGGTCGCACGCGAATCGTTTCCAGAAAGCCCTGGACGCGCTGGCTGACTGATCCGGCAGGCGTGATCACCGTACAAGGGTGAGGGAGATATCCTTCACCCTTTTTTGTGCCACAGCATGACGAAGCTCCAACCCGTTTCCATCAACACATGACCGTCAGAGAAGGAAGCCTCGAGGCACCGACACGGCATCCGCTCGACTGGAAATCGCCGGACTTTTACGATGCGGCCAAACTCGAACGCGAGCTCGAGCGCGTGTTCGACATCTGCCACGGCTGCCGGCGCTGCGTGAATCTGTGCACCGCGTTTCCGACGCTGTTCGACCTGATCGACGAAAGCAAGACCATGGAGGTCGACGGCGTCGCGAAGTCGGATTACGGAAAAGTCGTCGACCAGTGCTACCTGTGCGACATGTGCTACATGACCAAGTGTCCGTACGTGCCGCCGCACGCGTGGAACGTCGATTTTCCGCACCTCATGCTGCGTGCGAAGGCGGTCAGGTTCCGGCAGGGGGGCGCCCGCTTCCGCGACAAGATGCTGTCGAGTACCGATGCGCTGGGAAAACTTGCGACGATTCCCGTGGTCGCGCAATTCGTGAATGCGGCCAACCGCAGCGCGCCGCTGCGCGCGGCCATGGACAGCGTGCTCGGCATACACCGGGAGCGCGAGCTGCCGCAGTACGACAGCGCGAAATTCCGCTCGACCGCGCGGCCCGATGACTCGTTTCCGGTTCGGGACGGCGCGCGCACGCCGGGCAAGGTCGCGGTGTTCTCGACCTGCTACGTGAACTACAACGAGCCGGGCATCGGTCACGATCTGCTGCGCATCCTCGCGCACAATGCGGTGCCTGCGGTCCTCGTCGAAAAGGAAGCCTGCTGCGGCATGCCCAAGCTCGAACTCGGCGATCTTGCGGCCGTCGAGAAGAACAAGGCGCTCAACATCCCCGTACTGGCGAAACTCGCGCGGGACGGATACGCGTTGCTGACGGCGGTTCCGTCCTGCACGCTGATGTTCAAGCAGGAACTGCCGCTGATGTATCCCGACGACCCGGACGTCAAATGCGTTGCCGAGGCGATGTACGACCCGTTCGAGTATCTCGTACTGCGGCACAAGGACGGGTTGCTGAAAACCGACTTCGGCCGGCCGCTGGGCAAGGTGTCGTACCATGTGCCGTGCCACCTGCGGGTACAGAACATGGGGCAGAAGACGCGGGAACTTCTGGAGAAGATTCCCGGCACCACGGTGACCACCGTGGAGCGCTGTGCCGGACACGACGGCACGTGGGGCGTGAAGAGCGAGTACTACGCGCAATCGATGAAAATAGGCAGGCCGGTATTCCGGCAGATGGCCGAGTCGAGCCCCGACTACATCAGCTCGGACTGCGCGATCGCGGGCCGGCACATCCGGCAGGGCATGGGTGACACCAGTGCCGTCAAGCAGCATCCGTTGACCCTGATCCGCATCGCCTACGGACTGTAGGCCGGCCATGCCCCGAATCACGCGTGCGAGCCTGATGTCACTGGAAGCCTATGCCCGGGAGCGGAGCGCGTTTCGCGCAAAGGTAATCGCGCACAAGAAGTCACGCATCGTGCATCTCGGCCCGCACATCACGCTGCTGTTCGAGGATGAGCTTACGATCCGTTACCAGATACAGGAGATGCTTCGCGCCGAGAAAATTTTCGAGGAGCCCGGCATCGTCGACGAACTGGAGGCCTACAATCCGCTCATTCCGGACGGCAGCAACTGGAAGGCGACAATGATGATCGAGTATCCCGATGTCGAGGAGCGCAGCCGCATGCTCGCGCGCCTGATCGGCATCGAGGACAAAGTCTGGGTCAAGGTGGAAGGTTTTTCCGGCGTCTATGCCGTCGCGGACGAGGATCTCGAGCGCGAGAACGCGCAAAAGACTTCCGCGGTGCATTTCCTGCGCTTCGAACTGGACCGCGCCATGGCGCGCGCGGTCAAGCAGGGCACGGCAGTTTCGATCGGCGTGACGCATCCCGAATACAGCGCCTGCGTCGAGCGGCTCGATGCGGGGGTTGCCGCTTCGCTCGGCGCAGACCTGCTCGCGTAGCCTGCCGGACTGCCTTGCGCACCGTGCATTCCGTGTTTCGCGACGCCGCCATACGACTGATGGTGGGAATCTGCGCCAGCGCGCCGGCGGCGCCTGCGCTCGCGCAATGGCGGTTTTTCGATTCCGAATTCGACGAGGAACGCGTCGCGTGGAAGGAAATCGAGGCGAAGCTGCCGCCCGCGCCCAAGCCCGCGGGTTTGTTGCGGTTTGAGGGCGGGGCCGCTACGCCGCACCAGTACCTTATCGACCCGGCATCGCTGTCGATCGGCGAAGACGGCGTCGTGCGCTACACGCTGGTCGTGCGCACCGGCGGCGGCGCGACCAATATCTCGTTCGAAGGCATGCGGTGCGAGACGCGGGAGCAGAAAATTTACGCGTTCGGCCGCAGCGACGGGAGCTGGTCCCGGGCACGCGATCCAAGATGGCGTTTCATCGTGAGGAACGACATGTCGCGCCACCACGGCACGCTGTACGAAGAGTACCTGTGCGTGAACGTGCAGCTGCCCCGCAATACGCAGGAAATTCTGAACCGCCTGCGCCACCCCGTTTCAAAGGACTAGCGCGCGGTGCAGGGCCCGATGTGCTTGCCGGAATACTGCATGTTCATCGTGCGCACCTGACCGCCCTGTTTCATGGTCATCGTGTTGGTTCCGGTGTACGACGTTCCACCATAGGTCATGGTGCCGCTGCCGCTCATTTCTTCCGGCCCCTTGCAGGCCATTTTCCAGGTCGCGGTGTTGCCCTGAATCTTGTGGTCGGTCACCTGGCAGCGATTGTCCTTCGGGTCGCCCCCCGGCATCGTCTTGCGGGGATCCTGCAGGTCTTTTTGCGTGATGCATTGCTTTACGGCCTGCGGTGGCACGTTGGCGGGCATTCCCGGAACTTCCATCTTGACCGTGATTTCCCAGAGGCCTTCCTTCATGTTGGGCATCGCGGCGTGCGACGAAACGGCGAACATGGCGGCTGCCGGGACGATCAAAGCGGCGAATCGCATGGCGTGCTCCCTGCGGGGCATTGACGTCCGGGGATGATAGCGTTTCCCCGAGCCCTGCGTTGCGAAATATGTCACGGATCGGTGGTCAAACGAGCACGAGATTGTCGCGGTGTATGAGTTCGGTTGATTCGACATAGCCCAGCCGGGCCTCGATTTCAGAGGACGGAGCGCGCAGGATGCGCCGCGTATCCGACGCGTTGTAA
>CAZMBS010000130.1:0-9275 GCA_964564295.1 uncultured Streptomycetaceae bacterium | reverse complement strand
TTGCTGCTCATCGCCCGCGGCGCCACGGTCACGGTTTGCAACTCGAAAACGGCGAATCTTTCCCGGTTCACGCGCAGCGCGGACGTGCTCGTTGCCGCCGTGGGCAGACCGGACTTGATCACCGCGGACATGGTCAAACCCGGCGCCGCCGTGATCGACGTCGGAATCAACCGCTTGCCGGACGGACGGATTTGCGGGGACGTGGACTACGCGTCGGTGCGTGAACGCGCCGGCTGGATTACTCCGGTGCCCGGCGGCGTCGGCCCCCTGACCGTCGCCATGTTGATCGCAAACACGGTCAAGGCGGCCGAGCGCGTGCAGGCGCAGCGCACAAGTCGTTGATCACCGACACCTGCCTGCGACAGCTAGCGATTGCGTCTCGCCAGGTGTTTTGACGGATCGTAGAACGGCAGGCGCGCGGTTACCGCACGCGTCCCATCCGGAAGCCGGACGAGATTGCCGGGCCGGCGATGACACCGGCGCACGAATCCGATACCCAGCATCCGCCCGAATATCGGCGAGTACGTCGTGCTGGTCATCTCGGCCTGCGCGCTGTCGGTTGTCATCGCAGTATTGCGCGGAGACAGTATGGGCACGAGTCCCGTGATCTGCCGTTCCGCTGCCGCTGCGCCGCGCGCACGAAGTGACAATTTACCAATATAATCAACGCCATATGTCGAAATCAGCCGAAATAGTCCCAGCTCCTGCGGCGTTCGTCGTGCGGCGAGTTCCTGCGCAAACAGAAGGTATCCGGCCTCGATGCGCAGCGAGTTCAGGGCGGAGAATCCGCACTCCGTGATTCCCGACGAGCTGCCGGCGCGCATCAGCGCACGCCAGAGGCGAACGGCGTGTTTCGCGGCAACGACGATTTCATAGCCGCTTTCGCCGCTGTAGCCCAGGCGGGCGAGCCAGCACGGAGCGGCATGAAAGACGGCGGAACAGAATCCGAAATACGGAAGTTCCGCCGGTACATCGGTGAGCGATTGTTGCACGATGGTCCAGGCGCGCGGACCCTGCACGGCAATCACGGCGTGGTCGTCGGATCGGTCCCGCAGTTCGAGCTGATGATCCGCTGCCGTCGCCTTGGCATAAGCCACATCGGCGCGACGTCCCAGGAATAGCGCGAACCGGTCTGCCCCGAGTCGCCACACGGTGGCGTCGGTCAGAACGGAACCATCCGCGCGAAGCAGCAACGTATACACGATGCGACCGGGCGCCAAGGAGTGCAGGCTGCGTGTCTGGAGGCGGTGCAGGTACGCCACGGCGTCCGGGCCGCTCACCTCCAGGCACCCCATGAAGGAAAAATCAAAAACTCCGGCGGCACGACGTGTGGCGAGATGTTCCGCAACCGGATCGCTGAAGCAGGCGGGCACCGCAACGCCGGGAACGACCTCGATGCAAGCGCGGGCGCGCTGGGCAAGGTAGTCGTCGAGCAGGGTGGCCATGGCCGGCGACTACCACGCGTGCGCCATCAGCACGACCCCTGCGACGATGCAAACGGCCGCGACCATGCGCTTGAGTGCCAGCGCATCGATCGCGTGTGCGATGCGCGTGCCGAAGTACACGCCGGCAATTTCCACCCCCGTCACGATTGCCGCGACGCGGAAATCGATTGAGCCATAATGAACGTTGGCCAGGGAGCCTGATGTCGCGGCAACGATTTGAATGACCTGGCTCGTGCCCACCGCGCTCAGGGCGGGAAAACCGAACATCACCATCATCGGGACCGAGATTGCGGGGCCACCGACGCCCGTGTACCCGGAACCGAAGCCTGCCACGGCGCCGATGCCGCCGAGCAGCGTGCGCTGTGCCGCCGGACGCTCGTGGAACGCCGGCACGGGTTTGGTGCGCCACCTCGCCAGCGCGTACGCGCCGGCGAGCAGTATGACCAGACCGAGCGCGAGCGTGAGCGTTCGGGGTTGTGAGTACGCGTTGGCCCAGGCCCCCAGATAAGCGAACAACAGCGCGGCGACGCACACCGGCACCGTCAGCCGCCAGTCGATGCTGCCGCGGCGCTGGTACATGAACGTGCCGACGGCTCCGGTAAAGGCAAACGTGAACAGCGCGGTCGCCATGGCTGCATGGATGCCGAGGCCGGAAAACGCGGTCAGGGCGGGGATCAGCAGCAGTCCACCGATGCCGACCGTGCCGATCAGAGTGCCCACGACCAATGCCGACAACAACAGACAGATCAGATCAAGCAAAATACCGCCGCATCGTCAGCCGGTTCGTTGCTGGTTGCCCTCGGCGTTGTCCGCGGCGATTTCGAAACGTCACCCCGAGGCAAACGCGGTCAGATTGCCGGTAATGAGCACATTGAGCTGCTGCATGATCCGGTAACCAAGGCTGTGGTCCTGCTCCATCAAGATCGTCAGTTGCGCGCCGTTTATCGCAATGACGTCGCACGGCGTGATGGCGAGCGCACTCGCGATCCGGTGCGGTGCGTTGCCGACCAGCGCGGCCCAGCCGAACACCTCGCCGCGCCGGAGGATCTGGCCGGCGCGGGTCTGACGGCTGCCGAGCCCTATCGTAAATCGCACCATGCCGTCGACGAGCACGAACAGGTTGTCGGCCGGTTCGCCCAGGTTGTAAATCAGGCTGTCCCGGCCGTAGTTCTCGAGACGTCCCAGTTGCGAGACCTGGAGGACCTGCCGCTCCGACAATTTGCCGAAAAACGGCGTCTGCGCCAGTATTCCCGCGCCGTCGGGCTGGATGGCGACGGATCCGGAGCGATGCACGTTGGCAGTCCGCAGCGAACGAACTATTTTTTCCAGCCCACCGTGTCCTTGAACCGCTTCAACTCGTCCTCCTTCATGAAGACGGTGTGCTCCTTGCCGGGATAGATGCGTTTGCGCACCTCGTCCCGGTAGTCGGTCAGGCCCTTTTCGATGATGGGCACGAGATCGACGTAAATCTTGGAATGCCGCGGCACGTGCTTTTCGTACAGGTGGAACAAATCGGAACCGATGATATGCACGCCGTGCGCGCGATTGCCGGCGCCTAGGCTCACGACCGGCACCGGCAGCGTTTCCGCCAGATACTCGCAGACCTCGGACGTGGTGACCTCGCACATGATCGAAAAGCAGCCGGCGTCGACCATGGCCCAGGCATCGTCCACCAGTTCCTTGGCGCGCTCGGCTGTTTTGCCCTGTGCCTGGAATCCGCCCAGTTGCGGCATGCGCATCGGCGTGATGCCGATGTGGCCCTGAACAGGAATGCCGGCCTTGACGATCGCCTCGATGCATTTCGCGTGGTGCTGGTTGCCCTCGCACTTCATGACTTCCGCGCCACCCTGCGACACGTATTTGGCGGCATTGTCCACCGCCTGCTGCGTCGACAGATGAAAACTCATGTACGGCATGTCGACCATGCGCAGACCGTACTGCGATCCGCGTTTCACCGCCTGGGCCATGAACATGACTTCCTCGAACGACACCGAGGTCGTAGTTTCGTGGCCGAACAACACCATGCCGCCGGTGTCGGACACGCACAGGATATCGATGCCCACGCGATCGGCGATGATGGCCGTTTCATAGTCGTACACCGCGAGTTGCACGATGGGCTCGCCTTTTTTCATCTTGTCGACGAGCATCGGGATCGTGACTTTCCTGCGCTTCTCCGCTACACCTTCCGCCATTGCAGTCTCCTGGGAGTTTGTGAACTGAAAATCAACATATCAAGCAAAGCGCATGCCAATCCAATTTCGGTCCGGGACGTTGGATTCAATGAAAATAACCGCCGCCGGGGCACTTGAACTGTTGCGCAGTTTCCATTTGAAACGGACTCGCGTTTCGAATTGAATCGGCCAATCAGGACTCCCGGGCATCGCCAACAGTGGCATGAATGTCCGACGGGGCGCGGCGCGCGGACCGCGCGGGCTCGCGCAGGAGTCCCCAGCGATTGCGGCGCATCCACAGCGCCTTGCGGCCGATGCCCAGCATCTGGGCGAGCCGGGTTTCGCTGTGCGTGTGCTGATAACGTCGCACGAACGCTTCGATGTACTGCTCTATCGACAAAGCCTGGTCGAGCATTTCCTCATGGAATCCGGCTCCGGCCGCGCCATGGTCCGTTTCGGCGGCCTCCGAGAAATCGCCGCTCGGCAGCACGTCCCGGTCGGCCAGGATCACCGAGCGCTCGATCAGGTTTTCGAGCTCGCGCACGTTGCCGGGCCAGCGGTAACTGTGGAGGAACTTTCGGAGTTCTTCGGGCATCGCGGGAATGCGCTTGCCCATGCGCCGGCTGTGCAACTCGATGAAATGCCGCGCCAGAATTTCAACGTCCTTACCGCGTTCACGTAACGGCGGCACGTGGATGTTGATCACGTTCAGCCGGTAGAACAGATCGGGGCGCAGCGAGCCTTGCGCCAGCGCGAGCTTCAGGTCGCGGTTGGTGGCTGCGAGAAACCGGACATCGACGTGGCGTGCGTTGCGCGCGCCCACCGCGCGTACCTGACGGTCCTGGATCACGCGCAGCAGCTTGACCTGCAACTGTGGCGCGAGTTCGGCGATTTCGTCGAGGA
This sequence comes from uncultured Streptomycetaceae bacterium, assembly GCA_964564295.1. GTDB lineage: Bacteria > Pseudomonadota > Gammaproteobacteria > Burkholderiales > SG8-41 > CAZMBS01. The sequence continues at coordinate 4,756 of CAZMBS010000130.1, read as the reverse complement.
ACAGCGTTCCGCCATGCGCCTCCTGAATCAGGCCCTCCGTCGCCGCGATCGCGCCGGTGTACGCGCCTTTCACGTGTCCAAACAGTTCCGATTCCAGCAGGTCCACCGGGATCGCGCCGCAGTTGATAGGAACGAAGGGCCCTTCGGACCGCGCGCTGGCCTCGTGTATGGCGTGCGCCACCAGTTCCTTTCCGGTGCCGCTTTCCCCCTGAATGAGTACATTGGCATCCGAGGGTGCGACTCTCGCGATCAGTTCACAGACCCGCTTGATTCCCGGGCTCTCGCCGATCATCCGGCCGGCCCCGGACGCCTTTCTGAGTCGGCGGCGCAACAGTGCGTTTTCACGCCGCATGCGGCGCTCGCCGAGCGCGCGCTCGACCGCGTGACGCAGATCGTCGTTGCTGTACGGCTTGATGAGATAGTCGACCGCGCCGCACCGCAATGCCTCGATGGCCATGTCGAGAGAGGAAAAGCTCGTCATGAGTATCATCGGCAGGTCCGTGCCGGACTCCCGGACGCTGCGGATGATCGACAGCCCGTCACGATCGGGCAGGCGCTGGTCGGTGATGAGCAAATCGAATTCGGCGGAGTGCGCGCGATCGCACCCGCGCTTGCCGTTGGTTTCCAGTTCGACCTCGTAGCCGAGTTGTTCGAGCAGCAAGCGGGCCGATTCCCCGACCCCGGGGTCGTCCTCCACAACCAGAATGCGTTCATTGCGCAGCATGACTGCTCCGTCAGCGATGGGGTGTGCTCAGCGGCAGGTTAACGTAAAAGCACGCACCGCCGGAGGCATGGTTTTCGGCACGCAGGCTGCCGCCGTGCTCGATCACGATTTCGTTGCTGATCGCCAGCCCGAGGCCGGTGCCCTGACCGACCGGTCGTGTCGTGAAAAAGGGTTCCATGAGATGCGGGAGGTGGCCGGGCGCGATTCCCGGCCCCGTATCCCGGATCGCAATTTCGATGCGGTCCACGGCCAACCGGGAACTGGAAATGAAGAGCCGTCCGGTGCCGTTCATGGCCTGCGCTGCATTGAGAAAAATGTTCGAAAACACCTGTTCGATCTCATGGTCAATTCCCGCAATCCACGCGTCGGCCGCGGCATCCCGCTGAACGTCGACATTGCGGAACAGCGGGTGGAGGGCGAGGTTTTGCTGTGCGGATGCCAGAATCCGGTCAAGCGGCAAAGGCGCTTTCTCGACGTCCCCTGCGCGGGAGAATGCATTGAGCTTGCCGGTGATGCCGATCACCCGCTTGACGTTGCTCGCGATGTTTTCCAGTCCACGCTCGATCGTCTCCGGAGAAAGCGGCGAACCGGACTGCAGCAATTGCACCATCGAGTGTATCGCCGCCAACGGATTGGCGACTTCGTGACACACGCCCGCAACCATGAATCCGAGGGCTGCAAGTCGCGCGGCCTGCGCGCCGTCAACAGTGCTTTCGGGCACATCGGTGCGCGAAAAAATCGTGATGCACGCACCCAGTGCGAGACGCCGGACGCAAATCCGCTCCGGAACGCCGGTCGCAGGGTCCTGCCCCGCAACATCCTGGGTTTCCAGCCAGGGCGGATTTCCCCGGAGCCGGGCGGCAACGCCCGGAAAAGCCTGCGCCAGTGACCGGCCGACGATTGCGCCGGCGGCCCCTTTGTCGCGCAGCAGCGCCGCATTGGCAAACGTGATGTTGCCGGGGTCGTCGACCAGCAGCGCGGGCCACGGCACGCCGTCGATCAGGGAAGCGAGCAGGTCGCCGAGGTCGGGAATGGCATTCATGCGTGAATCGGATGCTCAGCAATAAGCGCTGTTGGCGAAATTAAAGAGCATGTCGGGACTCAAATATCCGCGAAAACTGAAGTAGCTGACGAGCGCCGCCAGCGCGACCAGCAGGGTCCAACCGAGAATTTTCTGCGTCTGGGTCATGTCGCCGCCGTGCTGGCGGGCTGTCCGGCGAGTTCCCGCTCGTCTATCGGAAGGCACAGGATCGCGGCGACGATGCTGAGGCCGATAACGATGATCCACAGCGACGCATACGTGCCGGTCGCGTCAAAAGCGTAACCGCCGTACCACACACCGAGGAAAGCCCCGATCTGGTGGGCCAGAAACGGCACGGAAATCAGGGTTGCCAGGTAGCGCACACCGAAAATCTGGGCGATCAGCGCGTTGGTGAGCGGCAGCGCGCCCAGCCAGCCCAATCCCATCAGGATTCCGAAGAACACCGTGCTGGTCGTGGACAGCGGCAGCATGACGAAGAGGGTGATTGCAATCGCCGGTAACCCATAGTACAGCGCGAGCACGTATTTCTTGCGGTAACGGTCGCCCAGCACGCCCGCGAAATAGCTGCCGACGATGTTGAAAAACGCGAGCAGCGCGAGTGCGAGCATGCCGTCGCGCGCGGTAAGACCCTGGTCGAGCAGGTAGGCCGGCAGATGGACCATGATAAACGTGGTGCGAAGGCCGCAGACGAACATCCCGAGGCTCAGCAGCCAGAAGCCGCCATGCGTCGCCGCCTCGCGCAACGCTTCGGAGAACGTCTGCGATCGGGCAGACGCGTTCCCGCCGTTGCCGGCATACACGGCGGCCAGCGGCACGATCAACAACGCGCATGCGGCGAGCACGCACAGCGCGTTGACCCAGCCTGACACCGAAATCAGCGACTGCGCGAACGGCAACGTCGCGAACTGGCCGAACGATCCGCAGGCCGCCGCGATGCCGAGCGCCATGCCGCGCCGCGCGGTGGGGAACACGCGCCCGACGGCACCCATCACGACGCCGTATCCGGCACCGCTCATCGCGAAACCGATCAACAGTCCCGCGCTGATGTTCAAGGCGGATGCCGTGGTCGCGCCGGCCATCATGGCGAGTCCCACCGCGTAGAGAACCGCCGCCACGCCAATCACGCGTGCCGATCCGAATCGGTCCGCGATGGCGCCGGCGACGGGCTGTCCGAGACCCCAGATCAGATTTTGCGCTGCAATGGCAAACGCGAACGTTTCCCGGCCCCATCCATGATCCATGGTCATCGGCTGCAGGAAAAGACCGAACGTGTGGCGTATTCCCAGCGACAGCATCAATATGACGCCGCTGCAGGCCAACACCACGTGTGGAGTACGCCACTGCGCGACGTTCATGAGCGTCCGGTGCCGTGCATGGATAGAGCGAAGGATTATCGCATAATGGTCCGCCGGGCCGTGATGTTCTGGCGGCGGTTTGCGCGCCTCGCGCGGCGGATTCCAACGCTGTGCCCGGACGTGCGATACCGTTCCGCGTCACCGCGCTTCCGGTGCGATAAATGGGCGTTCAGGCGGTTGTTATAATCCCGCTTTGCCCGCAACGGCGACCGAATTGCCTGTAGTGACGATCCCCACGGCCGGATTCGGCCTCACGTTCGACGACCTTTACTGCCGTGAAGGCCTGCTCAAGCTGGACGGTGCTTTCCTCGATCACCTGACGCAGCACGATGCCGCGTTACGGCAGGAACTGGAACGCTCCCGCACCCGGCCGGAGGTGCTTTCGCCGAAGGAGGAATCCGAACTCCTGCTCGCGCTGACGCCGCACGTCGATGCGTTCGTCGCGAAGCTGTTCGGCATTGAAACCGAGGTCGCCGCGCTGACCGCGCGCCACCACGCGCTTGCGCCGCTCTACACCGTGAAGCGGCTGTTCGTGCAGCGCAAGGCGATGAACAAATACAAGGCCCCGGAAGCCGGCGGCTTCGATGGTGACGCGCTGGCAACCAGGCTGGAGGCGCTGTCGGGTGGGCCGCTTACCGAGATCGGGTTCGCGAGCGCCGTGACCGAATGGCAGAGGGACGAGGCGACGCACGCCGATGCGCTCGATATCGCGCTGCGATATGCCGCCTGGGCTGCGCACACGGAACCGGGGCGGGCGAAACATCGCACGGGGGTTTTGTTCAAGGCGCCGCACAAGCTCGATCCGCAGCATCTCGTCCCGGCAAACGTGGACACGGCCGGCGGATACAGCACCTTTCGTTTCGATGCGACGCGTCTGCGCCGACGCGACGGCTTCAAGCTGACGGATTCCGGAACTGACCTCACCGGTGCGCTCGACCACGCGAACTACTGCATCTGGTGCCACGAGCAGGGCAAGGATTCCTGCTCCAGGGGACTGCGCGAAAAAGGCGCGACGGGACGGGGAACGGCATCGTTTCGCAAGAGCCCGTTCGGCGTCACGCTCGCCGGTTGTCCGCTCGAGGAGAAGATTTCGGAGTTCCACAAGGCCAAGACCGAAGGGCACGCAATCGGCGCCCTCGCGATCATCGTCGTCGACAATCCGATGGCCGCGGCGACCGGGCACCGAATCTGCAACGACTGCGTGAAGGCGTGCATTTATCAGAAGCAGGAGCCGGTCGACATCCCGCAGGCCGAGACGCGCACGCTGAAGGATGTGCTGGAGCTGCCCTGGGGTTTCGAGATATACAGCCTGTTGACGCGCTGGAATCCATTGAACCTGCGGCGGCCGTTTCCGGCGCCGTCGAGCGGCAGGCGCGTGCTGGTGGCGGGCATGGGGCCGGCCGGATTTTCGCTCTCGCATTATCTGATGAACGATGGCCATGCGGTGGTCGGGATCGACGGGCTCAAGATCGAGCCGCTGCCGCCGGAATTTTCCGGCGTCGATGCGCGCGGCCGTCGCGTACCGTTCAAACCGGTACGCGACGTGCGCGAGTTGTACGACGCGCTGGACGAACGCGTGATGGCGGGTTTCGGCGGGGTTGCGGAGTACGGCATCACCGTGCGCTGGGACAAGAA
>CAZMBS010000129.1:0-9282 GCA_964564295.1 uncultured Streptomycetaceae bacterium | reverse complement strand
CACCGACAAGCAGGCGAAAAAGCGGCAGGAGGGCATCAGTTTCCTGCTCGTCGACATGAAAAGCCCCGGCATTTCGCTGCGGACCATACGCAACATCGCGGGGCACGAGGAGTTCTGCCAGGTATTCTTCGACAACGTGCGCACGCACCGCGACAACCTGGTCGGCGAGCCGAACAAGGGCTGGACCATCGCGAAAGGGCTGCTCGGATACGAGCGACTCAACATCGGCAGCCCGCGCCGCCCGCTGCAGGCGCTGGAGCAGCTCGAAGCGCTCGCGCGTGCGCGCGATCTCGAGGCGGATCCGGCCTTCATGGAGCGGTTCGCGCAGTTGAAGCTCGACATGGCGGACCTGGGCGCGCTCTACGGGCGCTACGTCGAAAAAGTGCGACGCGGTGAAGTCCTCGGCCAGGATGTATCGATGCTCAAGATCTGGGCAATGGAGACGTATCAGCGCCTGTCCGAACTGCTGCTCGAAGCGGCGGGCGAATATGCGCCTATGGAGGGGGAGATCGCCATCGGTGAAGAATCGATCGACCTTCTGGCGCCGTTCTATACGTCGCGGCCCGGCACCATCTACGGCGGATCGAACGAAATCCAGCGCAATATTCTCGCGAAGTACGTGCTGAACCTGCCGTCGTAGGCGGCCAACGGTTGAAATGTCCGGTGAGCCGTTCCATCATAGCGCACCTCACCGAATCCGATCCGACAAGGACTTCACCATGCCCAAGCAGATTGTCCAGACCGACGACGCGCCGAAAGCCATCGGCACCTACTCGCAGGCCGTGCGTTGCGGCAACACGGTATACCTCGCCGGCCAGATTGCGCTCGACCCGGCGACCCAGCAACTGACTCCCGGGGGCATCGCGCCGCAGATTCACCGGGTGTTCCAGAACCTCAGGGCGGTGGCGCAGGCCTCGGGCGGAAATCTCGATCACGCGGTGAAGCTCACGGTTTATCTCACGGATCTCCGCAACTTCGCGAAAGTGAACGAGATCATGGCGACGTACTTCAACGAGCCGTACCCGGCGCGCGCCGCTGTCGGCGTTTCGGCCCTGCCGCGCGACGCGCTGATCGAGATCGACGCGATTCTAAATATCGAATGACGCGCGCGGTTGCGCCGCGCGCCGTCGGCCGCCAGCCCGAACCGTGGCTCACGGGATTGCGCCAGCCGACGCTCGACCGGCTGGCGAAACTCGGCATTGCCGCGCAGTTCGACCTGGTTCTGCATCTGCCGCTGCGTTACGACGATGAAACGCGGCTCCATGCGTTGAACGCAGCGCCGCCGGGGCAACCGGTCCTCGTCGAAGGGCGCGTGGTCGAGTGCGACGTCAAGTACCGGCCGCGCCGCCAGCTCGTGTGCCATATCGGCGACGGCACCGGGGTGCTGACGCTGCGCTTCCTCAATTTCTACACGAGCCAGTTGAAGCAGCTCGCGCCGGACACGCGCGTGCGCGCGTTCGGCGAGATCCGCGACGGCCATTTCGGGCCGGAGATGGTGCATCCGAGATATCGCGTGGTCTCCGGCGACGCGCCCGTCGCGCCGTCGCTGACGCCCGTCTACCCGACCACGGCGGGACTGAACCAGGACGCGTTGCGTCGCCTTATCGGGCGCGCGCTTGCGGACTGCGACCTCGCGGACACGTTGCCCGATGCCGTGCGCGTCGCGCTGCGCCTGCCCGCGTTTCGCGACGCGGTGCAGCTGTTGCACAATCCGCCGCCGGACGTTTCCCGGGACGACCTGCAACAGCGCCGGCATCCGGCGTGGCAACGCATCAAGTTCGACGAGCTGCTGGCGCAGCAGTTGTCGATGCGGCAGCACTACCGGCGCCGCAAAGCGGCGGGCGCGCCGGCGCTGCGCCCGCGCGGTCAGGCCGGGCGCGCGTTGCAGGACACGCTGCCGTTCGCGCTGACGCGCGCGCAGCACAAGGCGCTCGCCGAAATCCGCCACGACCTGTCGCAACCGTACCCGATGCAGCGCCTGCTGCAGGGGGATGTCGGCAGCGGCAAGACCGTTGTTGCCGCGCTGGCCGCGCTGCAATGCGTGGAAAACGACTATCAGGTCGCACTGATGGCGCCGACGGAAATCCTGGCCGAACAGCATCATGCGCAATTCGCGCGCTGGCTCGGGCCGCTCGGCGTGCCGCTGGCGTGGGTGTCGGGCGGTCTGACAAAAACCGCTAAAAAACAATCCCTTGCGGACATATCTCGAGGTCACGCCATGGTCGCGGTCGGCACGCACGCGTTGTTCGAATCGGAGGTCGAGTTCAACAACCTCGGGCTTGCGATCATCGACGAGCAGCACCGCTTCGGCGTGCACCAGCGGCTGGCATTGCGCATGAAAGGGTCGAAAAGCCGACGCAACGTGCAGCCGCACCAGCTCATGATGAGCGCGACGCCGATACCGCGCACGCTTGCCATGAGCTACTGCGCCGATCTCGACGTGTCGGTCATCGACGAAATGCCGCCGGGCCGCTCGCCGGTCGCGACCCGGCTCGTGTCCGAGTCGCGCCGCGACGAGGTCATACATCGTATCCGCGACGCGTGCGTCGCCGGCAGCCAGGCGTACTGGGTGTGCCCCCTCGTCGAGGATTCGGAAAAGCGCCAGCTCAAGGCGGCGCAGGAAACGCACGCGACGTTGCAACAGACGTTTCCGGAACTCCAGTCGGGGCTCGTTCACGGACGCATGAAAGCGGACGAGAAGGCGGCGGTCATGGCTGCATTCAAGGCCGGCACGATCCAGCTTCTGGTCGCGACGACGGTGATCGAGGTGGGCGTCGACGTGCCCAACGCGACGCTGATGGTGATCGAGAATGCCGAGCGCATGGGCCTCTCCCAGCTGCACCAGTTGCGCGGGCGCGTGGGCCGGGGCGCGGGCTCCAGCACGTGCATACTGCTGTACCAGAATCCGCTGACGCCCACCGCGCGCGAACGGCTCAAAGTCATATACGAGAACACGGACGGGTTCGAGATCGCGCGACACGACCTGAACCTGCGCGGCCCGGGCGAGCTGCTCGGCGCGCGGCAAAGCGGCGTGCCGATGCTTCGATTCGCCGACCTGGTGCAGGACATCGCGCTGCTGGACACCGCGCGCGGCCTCGCGGAATCCCTGCTGCGCGAACACCCGGAATTCGCGCGCCGCCACCTGGAACGGTGGATGGGCAGCAAGTCGGAACTCCTGCGCGTCTGAAGCCGCGCACGCTTCCCGATTATCGTCCCGCGACATGCGATACCCATGACCACCGTGCCTCGCGACCGTGAATGGCAGCGCGCCCCGGTCGGCGCCGGGCCCTACCACCGCTGGCTGATCGACCGCGGCTCGCTGACAGCGCGCCTCGTGCGGCGCTGCGAGGATCTGCGTGTCGATGTCGTATTCCAGGGCCGGCGGCGCGTGCACAACGATGAACGGTTCGTCGTTCCGGCGCACGCCGCGGCCATGGTGCGCGAAGTGCAGCTGCGGTGCGGCCACACGCCGGTCGTATTCGCGCACAGCGTGCTGCGGGCCTGCGATCTGCGGGGACCCTGGCGCGGCCTCGTCGGACTCGGCAACCGTCCGCTCGGCGCGGCACTGTTCGCGGATCACCGTGTGAGCCGCTATCCGCTGTTTTACCGCCGGCTCGGCCCGGGTCACCGGCTCCACCGGAAAGCGTGCGCGGTGCTCGGAACGCGGCCCGCGGAGCTGTGGGCGCGCCGCTCCCTTTTCGTGCTCGGGAATTCGCCTATACTGGTGACTGAAGTGTTTCTTCCCGGCATACTGAAGCTCGCGCCATGACGCTCAAGGAACGGCTCGACGCGTACGAAAAGCTCACGCGGCTCGACAAGCCGATCGGCACGTTGCTGCTGCTGTGGCCGGCGATGTGGGGGCTGTGGCTCGCCAAATACGGTTTCCCCGATCCGGACATTCTGCTGATATTCATCGTCGGCACCGTGCTGATGCGCTCGGCGGGCTGCGCGATCAACGACTACGCACACCGCGATCTCGACCCGCACGTCGAGCGCACGAAGGATCGTCCGCTCGCGGCGAAACGCATCAAGCCGTGGGAGGCGCTCGCGGTGGCCGCGGTACTGGCGCTTTGCGCTTTCGGCCTGGTGCTGCAGTTGAACCAGCTGACGGTCATGCTGTCGTTCGTCGCGCTCGTGCTTGCCGTGGTATACCCGTTTCTGAAGCGCGTGTTCTGGCTGCCGCAGGCCTGGCTCGGCATCGCGTTCGGATTCTCCATTCCGATGGCCTTTGCCGCGCAGTACGGCAAGCTCGTCGCGGTGGCCTGGGTGCTGATGATCGCGAACATGTTCTGGGCGATCGCCTACGACACCGAGTATGCGATGGTCGATCGCGAGGACGACATGCGCATGGGTGTCAAATCGTCGGCAATCCTGTTCGGCTATCACGACGTGACGGCGGTTGTTGTCGCGCACGCGATTTTTCTCGTGCTGATGGCGGTCATCGGGTACTGGCAGTTCCTCGGCGTGCTGTATTACACGGGACTTGCGGCCGCCGCCTGGCTGATGCGCCGGCAGGTGCTGCTCATCCAGGATCGCGACCGCGGGAAATGCTTCAAGGCGTTCCTCAACAACAACTACGTCGGCCTCGCCATTTTCGTCGGGCTCGCGCTCGACCTTCATTTCCGCATCCGCATTTTCCCCTGACGTGAGTTACACCGATCTGCGCGATTTCCTGTCCGGGCTCGACGCGCGCGGCGAACTGAAGCGCATCGCCGCCGCCGTCGATCCGCGGCTCGAAATGACGGAGATCTGCGATCGCGTGCTGAAGGCGGGCGGTCCTGCGTTGCTGTTCGAAAAGCCGAAGGGCCACGACATGCCGGTGCTCGGCAATCTCTTCGGCACGCCGGAGCGCGTCGCGCGGGCGATGGGCCGGGAGTCGGTCGGCGACCTGCGCGCGCTCGGCGAATTGCTCGCGACGCTCAAGGCGCCCGAGCCGCCGAAGGGCCTGCGCGATGCGTGGGACAAGCTGCCGCTCGTGGGGCAATTGCTGTCGATGGCGCCGCGCGCGGTTTCGGGCGCGCCCTGTCAGTCGAACGTGTGGGAGGGCGCCGCAGTCGACCTCGCGCGGCTTCCGGTTCAGACCTGCTGGCCGGGGGATGCGGGCCCGCTGATCACCTGGGGCCTCACCGTCACGCGCGGCCCGGCCAAGGCTCGCCAGAATCTTGGCATCTACCGTCAGCAGGTCATCGCGCGAAACAAGGTGATCCTGCGCTGGCTGAACGCGCGCGGCGGCGCGCTCGATCATCGCGATCACTGCCTCGCGCATCCGCGCGATCCGTTTCCCGTCGCGGTCGCGCTGGGCGCGGACCCGGCGACGATACTCGGCGCCGTCACGCCGGTGCCCGACAGTCTCGGCGAATACCAGTTCGCGGGGCTGTTGCGCGGGGCAAGAACCGAAATCGTGAAGTGCCTCACGCACGATCTCCAGGTTCCCGCGCGCGCCGAAATCGTGCTCGAGGGATACGTGCAACCGGGTGAAACCGCCGTCGAGGGACCGTTCGGCGACCATACCGGGTACTACAACGAGCGCGAACGCTTCCCGGTGTTCACGATCGAGCGGATCACGACGCGCGACAATCCGATCTATCACTCGACGTACACCGGCAAGCCGCCCGACGAACCGTCGGTGCTCGGCGCCGCGCTGAACGAGATATTCGTGCCGCTGCTGCGCCGGCAGTTTCCGGAAATCACGGACTTTCATCTCCCTCCGGAGGGTTGCTCGTACCGCATTGCATGCGTCAGCATGAAAAAACAGTATCCGGGACACGCGAAGCGCGTGATGTGCGGCATCTGGTCGTTCCTGCGCCAGTTCCTGTACACGAAGTTCATCATCGTCACCGACGACGACGTGAACGTGCGTGAATGGAAGGAAGTGATCTGGGCGCTCTCGACGCGCGTCGATCCGCGCCGCGACACGCTCATCGCGGACGCGACTCCGATCGACACCCTCGATTTCGCGAGCCCCGTCGCGGGGCTCGGTTCCAAGATGGGCATCGACGCCACCAACAAGTGGCCCGCCGAGACCGACCGCAAGTGGGGCGAGCCGCTCGCGATGAGCGACGAGGTCAGGCGACGCGTGGATGCGTTGTGGGCTGAACTGGGCTTGTAGCCGGCGCGCGCAATAAACGTCGGCGCCAATTCACGCCGCACGATCACGTTCAACGCGGTAACAGCTGGAACCCCATCTGGCGGAAATGGTGGTCGGTTGTCAGCGCCTGCTTGAGGCGCAATTCCTGCATTACGACGAAGCTCGTGCAGTCAGTGAAGGAATAATTCTTGTCGCGAAAACGGAAAAACGCCTTGCGCGCCTTTTCTGCGCGCTCGAGCCCGATCCACTCCCACCGCACACGCGAACTGCCCTCGACCTGGCTCCACCACGCTTTTGCAGCGCGCAGTCCCAAGCGCATGCGAATCAGCGTCAGGGTTTCGTCCATTACGTAATCCGTCGTCACCAGAATCACGCCTTGCTCCAGAGCGATATCGCGCGCCGCGCAGGCGGGCTCGTGCACGGGGTCCGCCGCGTCGGCGCAGGCCATCCAGCCCGCGGTGTCGACGAACAATCCGGTCATCGACCGTACAGCACGGCGTCGTGGTTGGCGGCAGTCCGTTCGTCGGTAGACCGGCCCACCGCCTTGGCGCGATACAGCCGGTCGGACCGCAGCGCCCCGCGCGGAGGGCTCGCATCGTCAATCGGCACGATCTGGAATGCACGGCGGCTGCGATAAAGCACGGTGAATCGCGCACCCCGGCTCACGCGCTCGACCAGCTTCGGCAGCGACGCGCGCAGTTGTTTCGCGTTTATCGTGAAATGCATGATGCGATTCGCTCCGGACTCTCTAGGTTCACTTTGAGTTGAACATACGGCAACGCCGAAGTCAACCCGGACCCGCGCTGCTCCCGCGAACGCGACGCCTCGCGCTCAGGGGCTTCCGCGGCAGCACTCGTCGCCCTGCCGGGCGTGCACCCAACGCAACAGCGCATCCTGCACAGGCTGCGCGTTGCCGGCGTTCGCGTGGTTCGCGATGAACACGACCACCATGCGCCGGCCCCGCGCATCGAGCACGTAGCCGGCGATCGCGCGCACGCCGGCGAGCGAACCGGTCTTGATGTGCGCCTGCCCGGCGATTTCTGCGCCGTGCAGGCGCTTGCGCATGGTGCCATCGACGGCCGCGAGCGGCAGCGATGCCGCAAGTTCGGGCATCACCGGGCTGCGGAACGCATGCAACAGCAGCTGCCCGAGGTTCGCCGCGCTGATGCGCTCGATGCGGGAGAGCCCGGACCCGTTCTCCATCACGAGCTCGGGAAACGACAATCCACGCTGCGCGAGCCACTGCCGGATCACGCGACCGGACTTCTCGGCGCTTGCCGAACCGCCGACCCCGACGGTCCCCAGCGTGAGGAACAACTGGCGCGCCATGACGTTGTTGCTGAACTTGTTGATGTCACGCACGATTTCGGAAAGGGACTGCGATTTGCCGGTGCTGACGAGCTTCGCGCCCGCCGGCACGGCGCCGTCGCGCACGCCGCCGGCGTGGGTGCCGCCGAGCTCGCGCCACAACTGGCCGAACACGGCGCCGATGTACTGCCGGTGCCCCAGCACGCTGTAACTGCGCGTTCGTTCGCCGCAATCGCGCGCGTACGTTCCGCTGAACGCGAGCCGCGCCGAATCGGCCGTGCCCTGCGCTTCCACCTTGATGCGCGCAAGCCAGTCTCCGCACGCTCCTTCGGAAAGCGAGAGGTTGTTGACGATCTGCACCTGCGGCAGCACGGGCTCGGAGACGATGCGCACCCCGCGTCCGTCGGCATCCGCTGCAAACGTGAGCGTCACGGCCTTGAAGTTGATCAGCAACGCATCCGGCCCGGTGTTGTAGGGCCGGGTCGGCTGGTCGTCGAATCGCCCGGCGTCGAAGTCCTCGCTCGTGAACAGCCCGCGGTCGAGCACGAGATCGCCGCGGATTTCGCGCACGCCGCGCCCGCGCAAGCCGCGCAACTGCAGCCAGAAATTCTCGATCGTGAGCTTGGGATCGCCGTATCCGCGGATCACGAGGTCGCCGCTGAGGACTTCGTTCAACACCGGACCCGTCGCGTGGTACTCCGTGTTCCACGTGTACGCCGGCCCCAGCAGTTCGAGGCCCGCGAAGGTCGTGATGAGTTTCATCGTCGACGCGGGATTGAGCGACCGGGCGCTGCCTGCGGCGACGAGCGGCTGCGCGGCGCCGATCTCGTGCACGTAGACGGCGACGCCGGACTCGGGGATCGCGGCCTTCGCCAGCGCTTGCGCGACGGGCGGCGGCAATCGGGTTGCGCCGGCCGGGGGCGCCTCGCTTTGCGCGTGCGCCGCGCCCGCGAGCATCGCGAGTACGATGCCCGGAACGCGCAATGACCGCATGCGCCGAACGGCGCCGACTATCGTATTCATGGCTGTCCTGTTGACGTGCGCCGCGTGCCCGCGGCAAGAAACGCGCTAACCACGGCGTATGCGTACCGGTAAATCTCCGGCCGCTTGCTCGCGCGCGGACCGGCCACGTTCAGCGTGACCAGTCCCCGCTTCACGACGAATGCGGCGATCATCGCGGCGCCCGCGGCGACGGAATCGCGCGCGCTGTCGATCAACAGGTACGGTTTGCCGTGCGCGCCGCAGAAATCGACCGTCTGGGCGGTTCCGCCTTCCAGAACGCCGGCGTAGATGATGATCGTGCCGTCGCTGTCGATGACGTTGGCGCGCGTGCGGTCGACGTAGCCGCCGCCCATGCGTTCGCGCAGCGGGTATCGCGCGGGCAGCGGCCCGTCTTCGGCGATGCGTCCCTCGGGGCACCAGCCGCCGCAGGGCGCTCCCGCCGCGAGCGCGGCATCGAGCGCGGCGCGATCCACGCCGGTCTGTCCGCCCGATACGATGACGATGCGCGCGGCGCCCATGCGTCAGAGGGCATCCAGCGTGCGATCGATCAGCAGCCGGGTCTCGTCGTCGGTAATCACATAGGGCGGCATGAAGTACACGGTGCTGCCGATCGGGCGCAACAGCACCTCGCGTTCGAGCATGCGCGTGAAAAATGCCTTGCCGAATTCGGCGCCGGCGGGCTCCACGTCAAATGCCCAGATCATGCCGCAGTGCCGGAAATGCTTCACGCGCGGATGCGCGGCGAGCGCCCGCGCCATGTCGTCGATGCGGGCGGCCTTCGCGCGATTCGCGGCGATCACGCCGTCCTGCTCGAATATGTCGAGCGTCGCGAGCGCCGCGCGGCACGCGAGCGCATTGCCGGTGTAGGAATGGGAATGCAGGAA
>CAZMBS010000128.1:0-9304 GCA_964564295.1 uncultured Streptomycetaceae bacterium | reverse complement strand
GTGCCAGCGCGGGTGGTCCTTCACCGAGGACGAGGCCAGCGCGAGCAGAGCCATTATGCCGCCCTCGCCCTTGTTGTGCGCCCGCATGATAAGCGTCACGTACTTCAGCGACACGATGATCATCAGTGCCCAGAAAATCGCCGAGATGCCGCCGAGGATGGTGCTGGTGTTCAGGGGGATGCCGTGGCCGGGCGCGAAGGTTTCCTTGACGGCGTAGAGGGGGCTAGTACCGATGTCGCCGTAGACGATGCCCACGGCGGCAAGCGTCAGGGCGGCGCGGGACTGCTGAAGGTGCGAGTCGTTACTCACATTTCATCTCCCGGTAACGAGAGATCGTGCATGCTACTCCCGCATTGCACAAAAATCAAACAAACCTGACTAATCAGATTTTATACATTATAATCAATAATTTACAATATATATGGAATGTGAATAAATGTAAATGTTGCGTTGCGGGACAACGAGTTCCCTCTGCTCACTCGGGCTCGATTCCCGCAGCCCGGATGACTTTCGCCCACTTCGCCGACTCGGACGCCTGGAATTTCGCGAGCTGCTCGGAGGTCATCGTGTACGGCTCGATGCCGGTGTTCCTGAAAAAGGTCTGCGCGGGCGGCGCCTTCGTTGCGTTCACAAAGAGGTCGCGCAGTCGCCCGACGACCGCGGGCGGCGTTTTTGCGGGCGCGTACGCGGCAAACCAGAACGTCAGTTCGTAGCCCTGCACGCCGGCCTCGTCGATCGTCGGCAGTTCCGGCGCATTGGGCAACCGCTTCGGGCTCGATACGCCGAGCGCGCGCAGTTTGCCCGACTGCACCTGCGGCAGCCCCGTCACGACATCGGTGATCATCATGTCGATATGCCCGCCGACGAGATCGCTGACGGCCTGCGGATTGCTCTTGTACGGCACGTGCACGAGCTTCAGCCCCGCCATCTGCTGAAACAACTCGGACGCCACGCGGCTCGACGAACTGCCGCTGCCGAACGTGAGCTTGCCCGGCTGCCGCTTCGCGAGCGCGATGAACTCTTTCACCGTTTTGACCGGCACGCGTGGATTCACCACCATCACCTGCCCGCCGCGCGCGAGTGTCGTCACCGGCGCGAAATCCCGCACGGCATCGTACGGGAGCTTCTTGAACAGGTGCTCGTTTGCCGCATGCGTCGTATTCGTCGCGATGATCACCGTGTAGCCGTCGGGCGCGGCCTTGGCGACGATCTGCGCGGCGATGATGCCGTTCGCGCCGGGGCGGTTGTCCGACACGATGTTCTGCATGGTTTCCGCCGTGATGCCCTGTCCGAGCGAACGCGCGAGCACGTCCGTCGCGCTGCCCGCTGCAAACGGCACGACGAACGTGACCGGCTTCGACGGAAAGTCCTGCGCCATGGCGCAACCCGTGGCGATTGCGCACAACATTACCTGAATGACCCGCATCTGCTTCAGCATGCCACCCCTCCTTTTCGTTTCCCCTGCGATTAGTTACCGTTTCGCGCCCAGCATCTCGGCCGCGTGCCTGCGTGTCGTTTCGGTGATTTTCACGCCGCCCAGCATGCGCGCGACTTCCTCGACGCGCGCTCCGGCATCGAGCACGGTCAGCGTCGACAGCGTCCTGCCGTTCACGGTCGACTTGGCCACCTGCCACTGCTGATCGGCCGCCGCCGCGACCTGCGGCAGGTGCGTGATGCACATGACCTGGTGGCGCCTGCCCAGCGTGCGCAGCATGCGGCCGACGATTTCCGCCACGCGCCCCCCGATGCCGGCGTCCACCTCGTCGAAAATCAGCGTCGGCACCTGCGCGACCTGGCTGGCCACCGTCTGTACGGCAAGCGACAAACGCGACAGTTCGCCGCCCGAAGCCACGCGCGCGAGCGGCTGCGGCGGCATGCCCTTGTGCGCCGAGACACGGAACGACACGGTCTCCAGTCCGTGCGCGGATACGTCGCTCACGGGCTCGAGCACCGCCTCGAACGTGCCGCCCGCCAACGCGAGATCCTGCATGGCCGCGGTGACGGCCTCCGAAAACTTCCGCACCGCCCGGCGCCGGCCGGCCGTGAGCTGCTTCGCCTCGGCGACGCACGCGGCGTGCGCGTCCTGCTCCGCCTTCAGCAGCGACGCGGCGTCGCCCGTCGTCGCGAGCTCCGCAAGCCGCGCCGATGCGCGCTCGAGCACGGCGGCAAGTTCGTCAGGCGGCACCCGGTACTTGCGCGCCGCCGAATGCAGCGCGTCGAGCCGCTGCTCGACTTCGCGCAACCGCTGCGGATCGAGTTCGGTGCGTTCGCCGTACCGGCGCAACGCGTACACCGCTTCCTGCAGCTGGATGCGCGCGGGATCCAGCACGTCGATGACCTCCTGCAGCCGGGAGTCGTGCGCGACCAGGTTCGACAGTCGGGCCATTACCCCATGGATCTGCGCGAGCGTCGCGTTCTCGCCCTCGGACAGCGTGTCGACGCCGAATTGCGCCGCCTCGATCAGGCTCGCCGCGTGCGCGAGCCGCGCGTGCTCCGCGGTGACCGCGGCCCAGTCGTCCGCACCGGGACGCAGCGCCTCGAGATCGCGCACCTGCCATTCGAGTCGCTCCCGCTCGGCCGCGTAGGCCGCCGCGCCGGACTCGAACGCGATGCGCGTCTCGCGCCGCGCCTGCCACGCGCGCCAGGCGTTCGCAACGCGCGCCGCCCGCTCCGCGAGCCCGCCGAATGCATCGACGAGCGCACGCTGCGTCGCGGCGCGCGCGAGCGACTGATGCTGGTTTTGCCCGTGGACATCGAGCAGGAATTCGCCGGCCGACTTCAACTGCCCCGCGGTTGCCGCATGGCCGTTGATGAACCCGCGCGATCGCCCGCCCGCCTCGATCACGCGCCGCACGAGCACGACAGCATCGTCGCCCGCGAGATCCTGCGCGTCGAGCCACGCCGCGATATCCGACGTCCGCCCGATCTCGAATTCCGCGGCGACCTCGGCGCGTTCCGCGCCCTGCCGGACCGCCAGCGGATCGGCGCGCTCGCCCAGCGCGAGCATCAGCGCGTCGATCAGGATCGACTTGCCCGCCCCGGTTTCGCCGGTGAGCGCCGTGAAGCCCGCCCCGAACTCCAGATCGAGGCGGTCGACGATCACGAAATCACGAATCGAAAGACTACGCAACATGGCCGCCACCGCATTCCGCCGCGCCGCTCGCGTGCCGCACTAATTCCGGTTCCAGTTGAGCTTCTCGCGCAGCATGCGAAAGTAGCTGTGCCCGACGGGATGCAGCAACTTGATTTCATGGGGATAACGACGCACGACGACCCGGTCGCCCTCGCGCAGATCGTAGTGCGAATGGCTGTCGAAATGGGCTCGCGCCGCATCGCCCTCGCGCACGACGATTTCGATCACGCTATCGCTGCTGATGACCACCGGCCGGTTCGACAGCGTGTGCGGGCTCACGGGCACGAGTGTCATGACCTTCAGCGCCGGATGCACGATGGGGCCGCCGGACGACAGCGCGTACGCCGTGGACCCGGTGGGTGTCGCGACGATCAATCCGTCGGAGCGCTGCGTGTAGATGTACTGGCCGTCGATGCGCACTTCGATCTCGACCATGCCGCCGCCCGGGCCCTTGCTCACCACCGCGTCGTTGAACGCGAGCGTGTCGTACGCCCTGTCCGCGCCGCTGAAGATGTCCGACTGCAGCAGCATCCGCTCCTCGGTGACGAATTGCCCGTCGAGGATCGCGCCGATGGTGTCGGACATCGTCTCGACGGATATGTCGGTCAGGAATCCGAGGCGCCCCTGGTTGATACCGACCAGCGCGACATCGAACGGCGCGAACGTGCGCGCGATGTTGAGCATGGTGCCGTCCCCGCCGATGACCACGGCGAGATCCGCCCGCGTGCCCAGCTCCTCCAGGCGCAGCACCGGATACGGGGAATTCGGGATGTGCGCGCCGCTCAGCTTGTCGACCAGCACCTCCACGCCGCGGCTTTCCAGAAAACGCGCGAGTTTCAGCAGCGGATCGACGATCTCCGGGCTCTTGAACTTGCCGATCAGCGCGACGGTCCTGAATGACGATTTCATGCCCGCATTAAACCATAAAGGCATCGGCCCGTGACCGCCGGTCGCACGCCCGGGACCCGCGCTGTTCACCGGTTTTGCAGTTGGCATAGAATATCCGCATGCCCAACGATTTTCCGACGCTCAACGAACGGGCGCAGATGCTGCTCAAGATGCTGGTCGAGCGTTACATCGCCGACGGGCAGCCGGTGGGATCGCGGGCGCTGTCGAAGTATTCCGGGATCGACCTCTCGCCGGCCAGCATACGCAACGTGATGGCGGACCTCGAGGACATGGGTTTCATCGCGAGCCCGCACACGTCCGCCGGCCGCGTGCCCACGGCGCGCGGTTACCGCTTTTTCGTCGATGCGCTGCTCACCATCAAGCCCCTCGACACGGTCGAAATCAATCAGCTCGAGGGGCAGTTGCACGCCGAGAACACGCAGCGGCTCGTCACGTCCGCATCGCAGGTGCTCTCCGGCCTCACGCAGTTCGCGGGCGTGGTCGTGACGCCGCGGCGCAGCAGCGGCTTCCGGCACATCGAATTTCTGCGGCTGTCGGAGAAGCGCATCCTGCTCATCCTCGTGACGCCCGAAGGTGACGTGCAGAACCGCATCATCGTCACCGAGAAATCCTATTCGCCCGCGGAACTCGTCGAGGCGGCCAACTTCATCAACCAGCATTACGCGGGACTCGCGTTCGACGAGATCCGCGCGCGCATCCAGGATGAACTGAAGCAGCTGCGCGAAAGCATGACGAGCCTCATGACCGCGGCGATCGACGCGGGCAGCCAGGCGGTCAGCGAGTCCTCGGAGGAAGTGGTCATCTCGGGCGAAGGCAACCTGCTCAACGTCGAGGAACTATCCTCGAACGTCGCGCGCCTGCGCAAGCTGTTCGATCTCTTCGAACGCAAGACGGTGCTGTTGCAGCTGCTGGACATATCGAGCCGCGCGCACGGCGTGCAGATTTTCATCGGCGGCGAGTCGGGCATCACGACGCTCGACGAATGCAGCGTGGTGACCGCGCCGTACGAAGTGGACGGCAAGGTGGTCGGCACCGTCGGCGTCATCGGACCGACGCGCATGGCCTACGAGCGCGTGATTCCGATCGTCGACATCACGGCGAAACTGCTGTCCAGCGCCCTGGCCCAGCGCTGAGCGCGACACAACCGTGAGCCGGTTCGCGCCCGAGGCACCGTACCGGCACGGCACTGCGGCGCGCGTCGGGGTGCTGCTGATCAATCTCGGCACACCCGAGGCTCCGACCACACCGGCGGTGCGGCGCTACCTGCGGGAATTCCTGTCCGATCCCCGCGTGGTCGAGATTCCGCGCCCCGTCTGGTGGGTGATCCTGAACGCGTTCGTGCTGACCACGCGACCCAGGGCCTCGGCCCATCGCTACGCGCAGGTGTGGATGCGCGAAGGCTCGCCGCTCAAGGTGCACACCGGGCGCCAGGCGAAGCTGCTGCAGGGCTATCTGGGTGAACGCGGGCAGCCGGCGCTGCTCGTGGACTACGCGATGCGCTACGGCGCGCCGTCGATTCCCGCGAAAATCGATGCGATGAAGGCGGCGGGCTGCGACCGCATCCTGCTGCTGCCGCTGTATCCGCAATACGCCGCAAGCACGACGGCAACGGCGTTCGACAGTGCGTTCGCAGCGCTCGCCCGCATGCGCAACCAGCCCGAGATTCGCGCGGTGCGCCATTTTCACGATCACGAGGGTTACATCCGGTCGACGGTCCAGAACATCCGCGACTACTGGACGCGCAACGGAAAACCGGACACCCTGGTCCTGAGTTTTCACGGCGTGCCGCGCTTCGCGCTCGATCGCGGCGACCCGTACCACTGCGAGTGCCACAAGACCGCCCGGCTCGTCACCGAGCAGCTGCAGTTGAAAGCCGGCGAATTCGAGGTGACGTTCCAGTCCCGCTTCGGACGCACGGAGTGGCTGAAGCCGTACACCGCCGACGTGCTGGCCGACCTCGGACGCGCCGGGCGCGGCCGCGTCGACGTGGTCTGCCCGGGATTCACGTCGGACTGCCTCGAGACGCTCGAAGAAATCGCGATCGAGGCGAAAACGATATTCTTGCAGGCCGGCGGCGGCGAATTTCACTACATTCCGTGCCTCAACGAACGCGACGACTGGATCCATGCGCTCGCCGATCTCGTGCTGCAACACGTGCAGGGCTGGAACACCGATACGTCGCACGAAACACTGGAAATGTCGCGACTGCGGGCAACCGCGATGGGTGCGAAAGAGTAAACGGAGATCCGCATGAAACTGCTGCTGGTCTGGATCGTCAACGCGGCTTCGCTGCTTGCGCTGCCCTATCTGTTCGCCTCGATCCGGATCGACGGCTTTTTCACCGCGATGGTCGTGGCGCTGGTCCTCGGCCTCATCAACGCGGTAATCCGGCCTCTGCTTGTGCTGCTCACGCTGCCGATCACGATCCTCACGCTGGGGCTTTTCATCCTGGTGATCAACGGGCTGCTGTTCTGGTTCGTCGCGTCGTTCATCAAGGGGTTTCACGTCGGCGGCTTCTGGCCGGCCGTAATCGGCGCGCTCGCCTACAGCGTCGTGAGCTGGGCCGCCACGACGCTGCTGCTCGGCGGCAGGAAGCGCTAGCGCCGGATCGCGGACCGCGCAGCGTCGAGCAGTGCGTCGCGCGCGGGTTCGGACAGGGCCGCCAGCGCCGCGCGCCACTGCGGGAAGAGCAGGTGCTCCTCGCGGTACTCGTGCTTCGCCAGCGTGCCGGACAGCATGCCCGCGAAAATGCCGAGCTCGCCGCCGTCGGGCGCCGCCGCGCCCAGACATTCCTCGACCGCCGCGAGCTGACCGAGTATCTCGGCGTGTTCGCGCCGCATCGTCGTCACGGCCTCGGCATTCGCCACGGCGAGCCGCGGCGTGAGTTCCTCGTCTTCAAAAGCGATATGGCGCTTCAGCGCGAGCGCGAATTCCAGCAGCACCGGCGCCGCAGCGGCGCCGTCCCCCTGGTTGATGAACCACAGTCCGCGCCCGAGCAGTCCGTCGAGCCGGTGGTGATCGCGCGTGAGGACATCCAGCGCGTCCCGCGGCGCGACATCACCCCGGTAGCGCACCGTGGTGCGCCAGTTGCCACCGTCCGCGGCGATGTCCCATGCAAGCGCATTGCGCAGCTGGAGATCGATGCTCTGCATGATGAGCGCGGGATCCTGAGCCGTCGCGAGCACGACCGACCCGCCCGGTGCGATTTGCCGGATGGCATAAAAGGCCGCGGTTTGCACGCGTGACTGCGGCATTTCGGTCAAGTCGACGAGGGTGACTTCGGTCTCGGGCATGGGCGGAGATCGGCGCGATGTTGCACGCCGCGACTATGCGCCGCAATGCGCGGCACGACAAGCATGAAACGCGACATCCTGATAATTTTAATATTTAAAAACAATATCTTATGAAACTCCATCCACCGCCTTGAAATCCGTCGCGTCGGCCCCAATATCGGCTGGGTTATAGGGAGACTACGACGATGCAGGATAACCCGGAGACTGCGGCGACGGCGGATTCCGCAGCCGCAACGACCGCGACGGGCGCGGACACGGCAGTGCCGCCCGTCGAATCCATGCCGAGCCCGGAAGCGCTGCTGCGCAAGGCGGAACTCGCCGCGCAGGAGCACCACGACGCATGGCTGCGGGCCAAGGCGGAGTCCGACAACATTCGCAAACGCGCGCAAGCCGACGTCGCCGCCGCGCACAAGTTTGCGATCGAGCACTTCGCGACCGAACTGCTCGCGGTCAAGGACAGCCTCGAAGCCGCGCTGTCCACCGACCACGCGTCGGCCGAAACGCTGAAAAGCGGCGTCGAACTCACGTTGAAGCAGTTGCAGTCGGTCTTCGGAAAGTTCAACGTAGCGGAAGTGAATCCCGCCGGCCAGAAGTTCGATCCGCACCGGCATCAGGCGATCAGCGCGGTGGAATCCGACGCCGAGCCCAACTCCGTGCTGCAGGTGCTGCAGAAGGGCTATCTGCTGAACGAACGCGTGATCCGCCCGGCGATGGTCACGGTCGCCAAGGCAAAAAGCGCGTGAGTGTGGCAAACCCGGCGTTGAAACGCGCGCCGCCCGTCCCCACCTGAATCATATGAAACCCATTGAGGAAGCAAGGTGAAAACATGAGCAAAATCATCGGTATAGATCTTGGCACCACGAACTCCTGCGTGGCCGTGATGGAAAACGGCCAGCCGAAGGTGATCGAGAACTCCGAGGGGGCGCGCACCACGCCGTCGATCGTCGCGTACATGGACGACGGAGAAGTGCTGACCGGCGCACCCGGCAAGCGCCAGGCCGTCACCAATCCCAAAAACACGCTGTACGCGGTGAAGCGGCTGATCGGCCGCCGATTCGAGGAAAAAGAGGTCCAGAAGGACATCGACCTCATGCCGTACCGGATCGTGAAGGCCGACAACAACGACGCCTGGGTCGAGGTGCGCGGCAAGAAAATCGCGCCGCCCGAAGTTTCGGCGCAGGTGCTCATCAAGATGAAAAAAACCGCCGAGGACTATCTCGGTGAAGCAGTCACCGAGGCCGTGATCACGGTGCCCGCGTACTTCAACGACTCGCAGCGCCAGGCGACCAAGGACGCCGGCCGCATCGCGGGTCTCGAGGTGCGCCGCATCGTGAACGAGCCGACGGCCGCCGCGCTCGCGTACGGCCTGAGCAAGCTGAAGGAGGAGAAGAAGGTCGCCGTCTTCGACCTCGGCGGCGGCACGTTCGACGTCTCGATCCTCCAGCTCGCCGACGGCGTGTTCGAGGTGCTCTCGACGAACGGCGACACGCACCTCGGCGGCGACGACTTCGACCAGGTGCTCATCAACTGGGTCTCCGACGAGTTCATGAAGGAGACGCGGATCGACCTGCGCAAGGACCAGATGGCGCTCCAGCGCCTGAAGGAGGCCTGCGAGAAGGCGAAGTGCGAGCTCTCGGGCGCCGTCTCGACCGAGATCAACCTGCCGTACGTGACGATGGACGCGACCGGCCCGAAGCACCTCGCGAAGACGCTCACGCGGGCCAAGTTCGAGCAGTTGGTGGCCCACCTGATCGACCGCTGCAAGGGGCCGTGCCTCCGCGCCATCGAAGACGCGAAGCTCGACACCTCGAAGATCGACGAGGTCCTGCTCGTCGGCGGCTCGACGCGCATCCCGAAGGTGCAGGAGCTCGTGAAGGACTTTTTCAACGGCAAGGAGCCGAACCGCTCGATCAACCCGGACGAGGCCGTCGCGATCGTGCGCAAGTTTTCCCCGACAGTCGATCCCGCG
>CAZMBS010000127.1:0-9505 GCA_964564295.1 uncultured Streptomycetaceae bacterium | reverse complement strand
GAGATTGTCGCGGTGTATGAGTTCGGGTGATTCGACGTAACCGAGCCGGGCCTCGATTTCGGACGACGGGGCGCGCAGGATGCGCCGGGTATCCGACGCGTTGTAATTCACGAGACCGCGCGCAATTTCGCGATGCGCATCGTCGCAGCAACTGACGGCGTCGCCGCGCTCGAATTCGCCGGTTGCCTCGACGACGCCGATCGGCAGCAGGCTCTTGCCGTCGATGGTCAGGGCTTTCACCGCGCCGGCGTCGAGCACCAGCCTGCCGCGCACCTGCAAGTGGTCCGCAAGCCACTGCTTGCGGGCGGCGAGCGTGGCGCGCTCGGCGGCAAGGTGCGTGCCGATGGATTCGCCGCTCGCGAGCCGCCCCAGCACGCCGGGCTCGCGACCCGACGCGATGATCGTATGGGCGCCGCTGCGCGCCGCGCGCTTGGCCGCGTGGACCTTGGTCAGCATGCCTCCCAGCCCGATATCGCTGCCGGCCCCTCCGGCCATCGCTTCCAGCGCCGGGTCGCCGGCCCTGGCGTTGCGCACGAGTACGGCGCCCGGCGTTTTGCGCGGGTCCGCGTCGTACAGGCCGGCCTGGTCGGTCAGAATCACGAGCACCTCGGCTTCGACCAGGTTGGTGACCAGTGACGCGAGCGTATCGTTGTCTCCCACGCGAATCTCGTCGATCGCGACAGTGTCGTTCTCGTTGATGATCGGAATGACGCCCAACGAGAGCAGCGTGCGCAGGGTCGACCTCGCGTTGAGGTAGCGCTTGCGGTCGGCGAGATCTTCATGCGTGAGCAGAATCTGCGCGGTGAGCAGTCCATGCTGGCGAAAACAGGATTCGTATGCCTGCACCAAGCCCATCTGGCCCGCGGCCGCCGCTGCCTGCAGTTCGTTCAGAGCTCGCGGCCGCTTGCGCCATCCCAGGCGCTGCATGCCTTCCGCGATCGCACCGCTCGACACCAGGATGACTTCCCGTCCCGCTCGGCGCAGACCTGCAATTTCGGCGGCCCACTGGGAGAGCGCGGCATGATCGAGACCCTCTCCCTGATTGGTGACGAGGCTGGAGCCGACCTTGACGACGAGCCGCCTTGCGCTTTTCAGTACTGAGGTCATGGCAGCGGGTTCAGGTGGATACACTCCGGGAGCCGGGCGCCCTGGCGGATGCTCCGGCCTCGGCGGAAGGATTCAGGTCCTGATCGAGATGTTCCATGACGGCGAACGCAAGCTCGCGGCATCCTTCGCCGGTCAGCGCCGAGATGATAAAGGTTTTTCCTTTCCAGCCGTAGCGCCTGACGAACTTTTTTGCTTCCTGCGCGCGCGGTTCCGGTTCCAGCACGTCGGCCTTGTTGAGCACGAGCCATCGCGGCTTTCGATAGAGCGACCGGTCGTACTTGCGCAACTCGCGCACGATCGCCCGGGCCTCCTCGACGGGTCGGGCCGCCGGATCGAGCGGCGCAAAATCGACGATATGCAGCAACAGCCGGGTACGCGCGAGATGCCGCAGGAACTGGTGGCCGAGGCCCGCCCCTTCTGCGGCGCCTTCGATGAGGCCCGGTATGTCCGCGATGACGAAACTCCGGTTCTCGTCGGCACGCACGACGCCCAGATTGGGATGCAGCGTCGTGAACGGATAATCGGCGACCTTGGGTCGCGCAGCCGAGACCGACCGAATGAAGGTCGACTTGCCGGCGTTGGGCATGCCGAGCAATCCGACGTCTGCGAGCACCTTCAATTCGAGTTTGAGACGACGCGATTCGCCCTCGCCGCCGCGCGTGAACTGGCGCGGCGCGCGATTCACGCTCGATTTGAAATGCAGGTTGCCCAGCCCGCCGGCGCCGCCTTTCGCAACCAGCGCGCGCTGGGCGTGCGCGGCCAGATCGGCGACGATTTCTTCCGTTTCCGCATCGGTGATCACGGTTCCCACCGGCATGCGCAGTTCGATGTCGGGCGCGGAGCGGCCGTAGCAGTCGGCGCCTTGCCCCTTATCGCCGTTTTTCGCGCGATGGATGCGCGCGTAACGGTAGTCGATCAGGGTATTGATGTTCCGGTCCGCGATTGCGTACACGCTGCCGCCGCGCCCGCCGTCGCCACCGTCGGGGCCACCCCGAGGCACGTATTTTTCGCGCCGAAAGCTCGCCATGCCGTCGCCGCCCTTGCCGGCGTGAACCTCAATGATGGATTCGTCGATGAATTTCATGGAGAGGCTGTTCGGAAAAGAAAAAGGCCCTGCCGTTCGACAGGGCCCTTGCGCGTGCCAGATTGCCGCGTCAGGCTGGAACGACGCTGACGACCTTGTGATTGCGCGGGCCCTTCTGCGAAAACTCGACGCGTCCGGTCACCCTTGCAAACAGCGTATGGTCGCGGCCGATGCCGACGTTGTCACCCGCATGCACCTGCGTGCCGCGCTGGCGGATGAGTATGCTGCCGGCCGGGACAATTTCGCTGCCGTAGGCTTTTACGCCGAGGCGCTTTGCCTGGGAATCGCGGCCGTTGCGGGAACTGCCGCCTGCTTTTTTGTGTGCCATGCGCTGATCTCCTTAGCCCGCGATCCCGAGTATTTCGAGTTCCGTGTAATTCTGCCGGTGCCCTTGGGACTTGCGGTAGTGCTTGCGCCGGCGCATCTTGAAAATATGGACTTTTTCGCCACGCCCGTGCGCCAGAACCTTGGCTTTGACCGATGCGCCCGCCACCAGTGGTGTTCCGACACGGACATCGGCGCCTTCGCCGACCATCAGCACCTGGTCGAGCACGATTTCGCTGCCGACATCCGCAACCAGTTGTTCGACCTTGAGTTTTCCGCCGGCTGCCGCACGGTACTGCTTGCCGCCGGTCTTGAAGACTGCATACATGTTGGACCCCGCGTCTGGACTTCTGGGAAACCGCGCATTATAGGAAAGTTCGCCGGGCAAGTCAAAGGCAAGTAAGCCGCCGGTATCAGGTAAGCCTTTCGAATCAGATGCTTGCGAAAATCGGCTGGCAGGAATCGGCCGACAATGTTGGCCTGCCGTGTAACCCGGGCAGTCCCGGCGGCGGCAACGATTGCTGCTATCATCAATGGCTTTTTTATGGCGATGTCCTTGAACGCGCTGCGGGAATTCATCCTGCCCGACATGCGGGCCGTGGACGAAGTCGTTCGTCGCGAGTTGCAGTCGGATGTCGCGCTGATCCGGCAGGTCGCGGAATACATCATCAGCGCGGGCGGCAAGCGCTTGCGGCCCACGCTGCTGCTGCTCTCGGCGGGGGCGTTCGGCTACCGCGGCCCCGATCACTACACGCTGGCCGCCGTCGTGGAATTCATTCACACCGCCACGTTGTTGCACGACGATGTCGTGGACGAGTCCGCGTTGCGCCGCGGCCGCGCGACGGCGAATGCCATTTTCGGCAACGCGGCAAGCGTGCTGGTTGGAGATTTCGTTTACTCCCGGGCTTTTCAGATGATGGTGGGCGTCGACAACATGCGCGTGCTGCAGGTGCTTTCGGACGCGACTAACGTGATCGCGGAAGGCGAAGTGCTGCAGCTCATGAATTGCCGGAATCCGGATATCGCGGAAAGCGATTACCTGCAGGTGATACGCAGCAAGACGGCGAAACTTTTCGAGGCATCGACCCGGCTCGGCGCCATACTCGGCAAGGCGACCGGCGCGCAGGAAGACGCCATGGCCGCCTACGGCGCGCACCTCGGTACTGCATTTCAGCTCATTGACGACGTGCTCGATTATTCCGGCGACCACGCGGTAATCGGCAAGAACGTCGGCGATGACCTCGCGGAAGGGAAAACGACGCTGCCGTTGATACACGCCATGCGTTGCGGTTCGCCGTCCGAGGCCGGGCGCATCCGGGAGGCGATCCGGCACGGCGGCATCGCCGATCTGCCGGCGGTCCTCGACGCGATACGCGTGACCGGCGCGCTCGAGTACGCGCGCGAGCAGGCGCGAGCGGAGGCCCGCGCGGCCTGCGCCGCGCTCGACGCGTGCCCGGGTTCAACGTGCCGGGATTATTTGATACAATTGACCGAGTTCGCAGTCATGCGGGATCATTGACGAACCGACGGATCAACCGGCGGGCAGCGTCAAGGCAGGCACAACGGACAGGGGCACGTTTCCACGTGCCCCTGTTGTTTGGAAGGGCTTGGAAGCCGTTGCGCGGAAATCGGGGTGTAGCTCAGCCTGGTAGAGTACTGCGTTCGGGACGCAGGAGGCGGAGGTTCGAATCCTCTCACCCCGACCAATTTCCGCAATGCCGGTCCCGAACCGGCGATCCGGCAACGGCTTCGGGCCTTCTCGACACGTCCTGAGCGGTGGGGCAGACTACACCGCGCATGGGCAAATACATCCTGTTGGTGCTGGGGATAATCCTCGCGTACTGGCTGATCCGGGGTTACCGGCGCCGGCGCGACAGCGAGGCGCGGCCGCCGCTCGCCGGCGAGGACATGGTGTGCTGCGTCCACTGCGGGGTCCACCTGCCGCGCAGCGAAGGCATCGTGGCGAGCGGCGAGACCTACTGCAGTTCCGAGCACCAGCGATTGCACGAAACCCGCGCCCCATGACCGTGGCGCCGCGCGAACTTCCGTTACCGGGGGCCGCGGCCGGCGCGGCGAGATTCGCGCATCCCGACGCGTACTGGCGCTCCCTTTACTACTTCAACATCTACCGGCTGACGTTGTCGGTCATGCTGACGGTCCTCGTGGCCGTCTGGGACGGCCAGTTGCAGTTCGGGTCGTACGACCGCACGCTGTTTCTCGCGACGGGCGCGTGCTACATCGCGTTCAGCATCGCGTGCTTCACGCTGATCCGCATCCGCTGGCGCCTGAACCTGCAGATTTCGGTGCAGGTCGCCTTCGACATTGCGTTCATCGTGCTCATGATGTACGCGAGCAACGGTATAACGAGCGGACTCGGCCTGCTGCTGTTCACGACGCTCGCGGCGTCGGGGCTCGTGAGTCGGGGACGGTTGACGCTCTTTCACGCCGCACTCGCGAGCATCGGCGTGCTGATCGAGCACACGTACGAAGTGCTGAGTGTGGACGCGGGCACCAGCCAGTACGTGCAGGCGGGCCTGCTGTCGGTTGGATACTTCGCGACCGCTTGGCTCGCGCACGCGCTCGCCCAGCGCGCGGTGGCGAGCGAGCAGCTTGCCGCGCAGCGTGAGATCGACCTTGCCAACATGGCGCAGGTGAACCAGCTCGTCATCCAGGACATGCAGGACGGGGTGCTCGTCGTCGACGGCAAGGGCCGCATCCGGCAGTCAAACGCAAGCGCGGAGCGCATGCTCGACACGGTTCGCGGAAATCGCGGAGCCGCGCTCGTCGACTGCGCGCCCGGGCTCGCCGGCCATTTCGCACGCTGGCGCGCCGATGCGACCGGCCACGAGGTCTCGGCCGATCACGCGCTGAACCGCGTCGTCAATGCTCGGTTCGTGCAGCTCGCGGAAGACAGGGATGCGGGCGCCGTGATTTTTCTGGAAGATCTCACGCGCATCCAGGCCGAGGCGCGGCAGATGAAGCTCGCTGCGCTGGGGCGGTTGACCGCGAACATCGCCCACGAGATTCGCAATCCGCTGGGCGCCATCAGTCACGCGGCGGAACTGCTGCAGGAAGAGCCGGCCAACAACGACACGACCCGGCGCCTGCTCGCCATCGTGCACGACAACACGCAACGCCTCGACCGGATGGTCAATGACGTGTTGCGGCTGAACCGCGGGGAGCGCGCGCACCGCGAGCGATTCGACGTCGTCGACTACCTGAAGTCGTTCGTCGAGCAGTTCTGCCAGATCGAGAAAATTCCGCCGGAACTGTTCACGATCGAAGTGTCGGCCTCTCCGTACGTGCTGTTCGACCGCAGTCACCTGAACCAGGTCATGTGGAATCTGTCGCGCAACGCGCTGCGGCATTGCAGCCGCCGGCCCGGCAGCATCCGGATCATCGTGGACGACTCCGACGACGCGAGTACTGTAGTATTGGACGTCATCGACGATGGCCCGGGTGTGGCACCCGCCGTGCGCGGCCAGTTGTTCGAGCCGTTTTTCACGACGGCCGCCGGCGGAACGGGGCTCGGACTGTACATCGCGCGCGAGGTGTGCGAGGCGAACGGCGCCTCGCTCGACCATGTCGACACCGTGCAGGGCGGCCGGTTTTCCATCGTGTGCAGGGCGGGATAAGGCGGCATGACCAAGAACAGGATACTCGTTGTCGACGACGAGGCCGACATCCGGGAACTGCTCGGCATGACGTTGTCGCGGATGGGCCTCGACACGCACTGTGCGGCGACGACGGCCGAGGCGATGGCGCTGCTCGGCGCGAACGCCTACGATCTGTGCCTCACCGACATGCGCCTGCCCGACGGCGACGGTCTCGCCGTAGTGGAGTTCGTGGCGCAGCAGCATCCGAATCTGCCGGTCGCGGTGATCACCGCGCACGGCAGCACCGAAAATGCGGTGGCGGCCCTCAAAGCGGGCGCATTCGACTACCTTCAGAAGCCGGTTTCCCTGAACCAGTTGCGCACGCTGGTCCGTTCCGCGCTCAAGTTACCGCGGATTTCGCCGCAGCGCGAGAGCGGGGATCCGGCGCCGGAAGACGGCGGTCCGGCCCTGATCGGGAGCAGCGCGCTGATGCAGGCAACGCGTCAAATGATCGACAAACTGGCGCGCAGCCAGGCGCCGGTTCACGTCACGGGAGAGTCCGGCTGCGGCAAGGAACTCGCGGCACGGCTGATCCACGTGCACGGGTCGCGGCGCGACGGCCCGTTCATCGCGGTGAATTGCGGCGCCATTCCGGAGAACCTGATGGAATCGGAATTCTTCGGCTACCGCAAGGGCGCGTTTACCGGCGCGCAGGCGGATCGCGAGGGATTTTTTCAGGCCGCGAACAACGGCACGTTGTTCCTCGATGAAGTGGCCGAGCTGCCGCTCGCGATGCAGGTCAAGCTGTTGCGCGCAATCCAGGAAAAAAAGGTACGCAAGGTCGGTTCGACCACCGAGGATCTGGTCGACGCGCGCATCATCAGCGCGACGCACCGCAACCTGGCCGACGAGATCCGCGACGGTGCCTTTCGCCAGGACCTGTATTACCGCCTCAATGTGATCGAGCTGCGCATGCCGGCGTTGCGCGAGATGCGCGAGGACATTCCGTTGCTGGCGGCGTCCATCCTGAAGCGCCAGGCTGCTGGCGGCGTGACGCCGCGGCTCGCGCCCGCCGCCGCGGACGCGTTGCAGGCGTACGACTTTCCCGGCAACGTGCGCGAACTCGAGAACGTGCTCGAGCGCGCGGTGGCGTTGAACGGGAGCGGCGAAATCCAGGCCGAGGATCTGCAACTCGCGCCGGCGCGTGCCGCGGAGGCGCCTCCCGACGTCTCCGGGCTGCCATTGCAGGAACGGCTCGACGCGGTGGAGCGCAAGGCGATTTATGACGCGCTCAAACAGACGCACTACAACCGCACCGCCGCGGCGAAGGTGCTCGGCATCACGTTCCGCGCGCTCCGATACCGCATGGAGCGTCTCGGAATCAAGGACGAGCTGGACGCGAAGGGCTGATGCCGGCCGACATCGACGGCGACGGCATGTACGCGGGCGCGCGCCACCTGGCCTCGCCCAACTGCGACGACCGCCCGCCGGGCACCGCCATCGAACTGATCGTGGTGCACGCGATCAGCCTGCCGCCCGGCGAATTTGGCGGTGCGGCGATCGTCGACCTGTTTCTGAACCGGCTCGACCCGCGTGCGCACCCGTATTTCGCGACGATCGCGAGTCTCAGGGTTTCGGCGCACTTCCTGATACGACGCGACGGTGAATTGATCCAGTTCGTGCCGTGCACGCGCCGCGCATGGCACGCCGGCGCCTCGCTGTGGCGCGGGCGCGAGCGCTGCAACGATTTTTCGATCGGCATCGAACTCGAGGGCACGGACGATCGCCCGTTCGAGCGCGCGCAGTACGTGCAGCTCGCCGCAGTCGTGCGCGTTCTGCAGCGGGCCTATCCGATCGCAGACATCGCCGGCCACTCCGACATCGCGCCGGGCCGCAAGACCGACCCGGGACCCTGTTTTGACTGGGGCCTGTTCCGGGAAGTGTGCCGGGTGCCTGCCGATGACGGAGGCGATGTGGCGCGCCATAAATAGAAATTCAATAAAAACAAAGGCTTATTGAATAAAATCCGCTGGCGATTGCGGCTCCGCAGCCGGCCGATCGACGCGATTGGCGCGAAGTCGCTGAAGGAACCGGGACTTACGACGGTTTTCGCCGTGCAGGCCAGCGCAATCTGCCCAAAAATTGTGCAGATAATCCGATTGTTATTCGCGACTCCTCTTGTTTCGCAAGAGCTTTTCAAAAAACTTGAAAAAGCTATTGCGTTGGCAAAAAAACGCTACTAGACTTTGGTGCATTCAGCGGTCGCACCACAACATAT
This sequence comes from uncultured Streptomycetaceae bacterium, assembly GCA_964564295.1. Taxonomy (GTDB): domain Bacteria; phylum Pseudomonadota; class Gammaproteobacteria; order Burkholderiales; family SG8-41; genus CAZMBS01. Next base: position 1,116 of record CAZMBS010000127.1, on the reverse strand, counting down.
AGTGGTCAGGAGCGGGGAGCAGCACGGGCCCCGGACATAAAAAAACCAAAATATTCAAGGAGTCACGAACATGCAGCTCGCCACCGACGCCGCGTCCGTCGCACCCGCACCGGGGTTTGTCCCCACTTCCGACGCCGTGTCGACGCAGGAAGCGAACTATGCGCAGTACAGGGTCATCCGGCGCAACGGCGCCGTGGTCGGATTTGAGCCGCCGAAAATCTCCATCGCGCTCACGAAGGCGTTCATCGCGGTCAACGGCGGCCAGGGCGCGGCGTCGGCACGCGTGCGCGAACTCGTATCGGTGCTGACGGACGCGGTGGTGACCGCGCTCATGCGGCGGCAGCCGTCGGGCGGCACGTTTCACATCGAGGACATCCAGGACCAGGTGGAACTCGCGTTGATGCGCATGGGCGAACACAATATCGCGCGCGCCTATGTGCTGTATCGCGAAGAACGCACGAAAGAACGGGCGCGCCAGCGCGAAACGCAGCACGCCGCCGGCACGCCGGCGCATCCGGCGATACGTGTCATGGAGCACGGCGTTGCGAAGCCGCTCGATGTCGAGCGGATTTCGGAACTCGTGCAAAGCGCGTGCGAAGGGCTCGGGCGGGAGGTGTCTGCCGCGCCGATACTGGAGGCGATGCAGCGCGACCTGTACGACGGCGTACCCATGGACGAAGTACGCAAGTCGCTCGTGCTCGCCGCGCGCGCGCTGATCGAGCAGGACCCGAGCTACAGTCAGGTGACGGCGCGTCTGTTGCTGCATACGATACGCCTCGAGACGCTGGGCGAGGAAGTCACGCAGGCGGGCATGGCGACGCGCTATGCCGAGTACCTGCCGCACTTCGTCAAGAAGGGCATCGAGGCCGAACTGCTCGACGAACGGCTCGGCAGTTATGATCTCAAGGCGCTCGGCGCTGCGCTCGATGCGAATCGGGATCTCAAGTTCTCCTATCTCGGCCTGCAGATCCTGTACGACCGCTACTTCCTGCATATCCGCGGCCAGCGCATCGAGTTGCCGCAGGTATTTTTCATGCGCGTCGCGATGGGGCTGGCGCTGAACGAACCGGAAAGCCAGCGCGAAGCACGCGCGATCGAGTTCTACAACGTGCTGTC
>CAZMBS010000126.1:0-9567 GCA_964564295.1 uncultured Streptomycetaceae bacterium | reverse complement strand
CGTGATCACGATCGGCTTGTTTTCGCCCTTGCGCACGATGGGCAGGGTGATCTGCGTGTTGGGCTTGCCGCGCATGCGCTTCACCGCATCGTTGAGCGTCATGCCCTTCACCGAGGTTTCGTCGAGCCGCACGATGAGGTCGCCCGGCTTGACGCCCGCGCGCGATGCGGGCGAATCGTCGATCGGCGAGACGACTTTGACGAAACCGTCTTCCATGCCGACTTCGATGCCGAGCCCGCCGAACTCGCCTTGCGTGCCGACCTGCAGTTCCCGGAACGCCTCCTGATCGAGGTAGGCGGAATGCGGATCGAGGCCCGTGAGCATGCCGTTGATGGCTTCGTTGATGAGTTTGCGGTCATCCACCGGTTCCACGTAGTCGGACTTCACGCGCCCGAACACCTCGGTGAACGCACGCAGTTCCTCGATCGGCAGCGGCAACGCCTTGGTTTCGCGCTGAGCGACGGCGGAAAAGTTGAGACTGATCGCGACACCGATCAGCACGCCGACGACGATCAATCCGATCTGGCCGAATTTCTTGCCCATGACAACTCCTTGGCGCTCCTATTGGCCGCCGACCCACGGTAGCGGGTCGAACGGTTTTCCCTGATAGCGCAATTCAAAGTATAAACCCGATTCCGCGCCGCCGCCGCTGTTCCCGACCGCGGCGATCGTTTCGCCGCCGCGCACGGCGTCACCCACCCGCTTCAACAACGCTTCGTTGTAGCCATAGAGGCTCAGGTAACCGTCATCGTGGTCGATGATCATGAGGTTGCCGAAACCCCGCAGCCAATCCGCGTACACGACGCGGCCGGCCGCCACGGTCCGGACCTCGTCACCCGGCCGGGCCGCGATGAACAGGCCTTTCCAGGTCACGCCGCCACCAGAACGTTGACCGCCGAAGCGCCCCGCAAGTTCCCCGCGCACCGGAAGCGCGAGCCGCCCGCGCAACTGCGCGAACGGGCCGCTGCCCGCGCCGGGATCCGGCACGCGGTCGACGCGTTGCCGGGGGCCGGGCGCCGGCTTGCGCGCGATGATACGGCCGAGCTGCTCGATCAGATGCGTGAGCCGGGTTTCGTTGCGTTTGAGCGTGCCGATCTCGCGTCGCTGCAGATCGATTTCGCGCGAGGCGCGTTTGTGAATCTCCATGCGCTTGCGCTTTTCCTGTTCGAGGCGCACGCGTTGCGCCGATTGTTCCGTGGTGATCGCCGCGATTTCCCGAGCCTTCTCCTCGGCTTCGCGGGCGAGCGCGCCGACCCGCGCGAGGTTCTGGCGCAAGTCGGCGATGAACGTCGCGCGCGCGCGCGATGCGTGGGCGAGGTATTGCAATTGCCGGCCCAGCGCGTTGGGATCCTCGCGGTTCAGCACGAGTTTGAACGGGTCCGTCGTGCCGTTGAGGTACTGCTGGTACAGCAGTCGCGCCAGCGCCGCCTGCTGCTTTTGCAGCGCGCCGGCCCCGGCCTGGCTTTCCGCGCGCAGTTGCGTCAGTCGGCCGTTGGCCTCCCGCGATTGCGCGCCGAGTTCGGCGAGCGCGCGGTTGGCATCGGAGATCGCGCGCTCGGACTCCTTGAGCGCATCGGCGGCTTCGTTGCGGACTTCCTCGGTTTCGGCGATCTTTTTCTGCAGTGCCTCGATGCGCGCGCGCAACTCGTGCAGCTCCTGCTTGGCCCGGGCCGGGTTGCCGGGTGCAGCCGCGGCTGCGGCGCCGCCCGCGAGGACGAGCAGCACGACCAGTACGAAGCGCGCGCGGAGGTTCAAGCGAATGTCAGCAGAGACCGTCCGGTCATGTCGGGCGGTTGCGGCATGCCCATCATCGCGAGCAGCGTGGGGGCGACGTCCTGAAGTGCGCCGCCTTTGGCGATGGTCGCCGCGCGGCCGACGTACACCAGCGGCACGAGGTTGGTCGTGTGCGCGGTATGGGCCTGCCCCGTGCCCGGGTCGAGCATGGTCTCGGCGTTGCCGTGATCCGCGGTGATGAGCACTTCGCCGCCCGTCTCCCGCATGGCCGCGACGGCGCGCCCGACGCATTCATCGAGCACCTCGATCGCGCGCGTGGCGGCGGCGAGATCGCCCGTGTGACCCACCATGTCGCCGTTGGCGTAGTTGCATACGATCGCGCCGTATTGCCGACTGCGGATGGCGTCCACCAGCTTGTCGGTCACTTCGCGCGCGCTCATTTCCGGCTTCAGGTCGTAGGTGGCGACCTTGGGCGAAGGCACCATGACGCGGTCTTCGCCCTGAAACGGCGTTTCGATGCCGCCGTTGAAGAAATAGGTGACATGCGCGTATTTCTCCGTCTCGGCGATGCGCAGTTGCCGCAATCCCTGGCGCGAGATGTGTTCACCGAAGCCGTTGGCGATGCTCTGCGGCGGAAACGCGGCCGGAATATGCCGGAAGTCCTCGCCGTAACTCGTGAGCGTGCCGAAATAGCCGAGCCGCGGCGTTCGCGGGCGCGGGAAGCCCCGGAACGCCGGGTCCGTCAGCGCGGACGTCAACTGCCGCGCGCGGTCGGCGCGAAAATTCATGAACACGACCGCATCACCGTCATTGAGCGTCACCGGCGCACGGCCGTCCGGAACGACCGCGGTGGGCTTGACGAACTCGTCCGACTCGCCGCGCGCGTAGGCAGCCTGCAGGGCGCCGGACGCGTCCCGCGCGGAAAATGCTGCGCTCCCGTCGGTGATGAGATCGAACGCAGTCCGGACCCGCTCCCAGCGCTGGTCCCGGTCGAGCGCGTAGTAGCGACCGCAGATCGACGCGATGCGGCCCGCCTGCAACGACGCGAACTTCGCTTCCAGCGCGGCAATCGACGGCGCGGCGCTTTTCGGCGGCGTGTCGCGGCCGTCGAGAAACGCATGCATGTAGAGATTGCGCACGCCCGCGCCCGCGGCCATGTCGAGCAAGGCGTGAATCTGTGATTCGTGGCTGTGCACGCCGCCCGGGGACAACAGCCCCAGCACGTGCAGCGCGGAGGCCTTGCCGGTGGCAACAGCCTGGTTCAGCACCGGGTTATCGCGAAACGCCCCGGTTTCGATCGCGTGCTCGATTTTCGTGAAATCCTGGTACACGACGCGGCCGGCGCCGATGTTCATGTGGCCCACCTCGGAATTTCCCATCTGGTCCTTGGGCAGTCCGACCCATTTTTCCGACGCGTCGATGATGGTGTGCGGATAGCGCGCGAGCAGCAGATTCCAGTGCGGCTTGCGGGCCTTGCAGATCGCGTTGTTGTCGCATTCCTCCCGATGACCGAAGCCATCGAGAATGATGAGCAAAACCGGTGTTACATTCATGATTTTATTGAACTTTTTGGTAACTCGGTGTATTGTATAATTCTAACTCAATTTTGCGCGCCGCTCCTGCGGTCTACGAATCCATATGGCTGACGCACTTGCCTTCCGGGCCGCCCTGCGGGCCGCGCTGATCGAAAAAGAGGAACACATCGAGCTCGCATCCCGGGCGCTGAAGGCCATGGCGCATCCGCTGCGCCTCAAGATATTGTGCGTTCTGGGCAATCAGGAAGTGAGCGTGCAGCACATCGTCGACTGCGTGGGCACGTCACAGAGCAATATTTCCCAGCATCTCGCGATCCTGCGCGACAAGGGCGTGCTGCGCGCGCGCAAGGATGCGAACCGCGTGTACTACCGCATCGGCGACGAACGCACGCTCACGCTGATCGGCATGATGCGCGAAGTGTTCTGTGGCATCACGCGCTAGCGTGCCGCAATCGCGGCCGGGTCCCCGCGCGTTCGAGCCTCTGTTAGAATTGGCGTCCCGGGAAGCCCGGACCCGCTACGTGCCTCCGCCCCTGCGTGGCACCGCCCCCTGAATCGCCGACGCCATGGAACAGTTCGTCGTTTTCCTGCAGAAAAATCCGTTCAACCTGATGCTGTTCTTCACGGCGGTCGTCACCGGCGGGATGCTGCTGTGGCCGCTCGTTTCGCGCGTCGGGCGGCCGGGAAAGGAAGTCGGCCCTTTTGAAGCGGTGCAACTCATCAACCGGCAGGACGCGGTCGTGATCGACGTTCGCGAGGCCGCGGATTTTGCGAAGGGGCACATCGCGAATGCGCGCAACGTTCCGCACGCGCAGGTGGAGCAGCGGCTGAAGGAACTCGACAGATTCAAGGGCAAGCCCGTCATCCTCAGCTGCCAGTCGGGCACGCGGAGCGCGTCGATCGAGGGCGTGCTGCGCAAGCATGGATTCGGCGAGGTGTTTACGCTGCGTGGCGGCATCGCGGCGTGGCAGCAGGCGAGTATGCCGCTCGAAAAGAAATAGGAGAAATCGTGCCGGTCGTCCGCATGTACAGCACCGCAGTCTGACCCTACTGCCAGATGGCGGAGCGGTTGCTTCGCTCGAAAGGTGTCGTCGAGATCGAAAAGATCCGCATCGACCTCGATCCCGCGCAGCGCGAGGACATGATGCGGAAGACGGGCCGCCGCACGGTGCCGCAGATCTACATCGGCGAGACGCATGTCGGCGGCTACGACGACCTCGCCGCGCTCGACAAGTCGGGCGGGCTGGAACCGTTGCTTGCCTCCTGAAACCGAAAACCACGGAAAGAAAATCGCATGAGCGAGCAACCGCAACAACCGCAGCAGCCCCAGGCCCCGGTATTCTCGATCGAAAAGATCTACGTGAAGGATCTTTCGCTCGAAGTGCCGAACGCACCGCAGGTTTTCTCCGAACGCGAGAACCCGAAGGTCGACATCAACATCCACAACGAAGCGCGCGCGCTGGAGCCGGCGGGTTACTACGAGGTTACGCTGACCGCGACGGTGACCGCAAAGGCGCAGGACAAGACCTATTTCCTCGTGGAGGCCGCGCAATCGGGCGTGTTCCAGATTCGAAATCTCCCGCCGCAGGATCTCGATGCCGTTCTCGGCATCCTGTGCCCGAACACGCTGATGCCGTACGCCCGCGAAACCGTGTCGTCCACGCTGATGCGCGCCGGCTTTCCGCCCGTGATGCTGCAGCACATGAATTTCGAAGCGGTATACCAGCAACGGTTGCAACAGATGCAGGCGCAGCAGGCGGGCGCGGGGGCTGCGGTCCCGCCGGCGCCGCCGGTCGCGCACTGACGCCCCAGTGGCTGCGCTCGCGCGAATGATGCTGCCGCTCTGCGCCGGCTTGTTCGTTGCGGCGGCGCAGGCGCAGAATTTCCGCGCGGTCGGCGAAAACGCCGCGATCCTGTACGACGCGCCATCGGTCAAGGCGAAAAAGCTCTACGTGGTCAACCGGGGCTATCCGCTCGAGGTCACCGTGGTGCTCGAAGGGTGGACCAAGGTGCGGGATGCGGCAGGTGAATTCACCTGGATCGAAAGCCGGCAACTGACCGGCAAGCGGACCGTCATGGTCAAGGTGGCGACCGTGCAAGTCCGGCAGAATGCGGACGACGCAGCGCCGGTCGCATTTCAGGCGCGCCAGAACGTGATCCTCGAGTTCGTGGAAGCCGTGCCGGGTGGCTGGTTGCGCGTGCGGCACCAGGACGGGCACGGCGGGTACGTGCGCGCGGCGCAGGTCTGGGGCGCGTAGCCCGGCGCGCGCGATGCGGATGCCGCTTTTGGCCGTGCCCGGCGCCACGCGTATCGTTTGCCGATGAAAATCGCGATTCTCGGCGCCGGTGCCTGGGGAACGGCGCTGGCGCTGTGCCTGTCGCGCCGCCATGACGTCGCCCTCTGGACGCGCGATCGTGCGCAATGCGCGTTGCTGCGCGGTGCGCGGACCAATGACCGGTACCTGCCGGGCCACGCGTTTCCGGATGCGCTTCAAATCGTCGACGATCTTTCGACCGGGCTGAACGGCGCGGCGCTCGTGCTGGTTGCCGTCGCGACCGCCGGATTGCGCGATACGCTGCGCCGGCTTGCGGCTTCGCGATCCTCGGTTCCGCTGGTCTGGCTCTGCAAAGGCTTCGAGCGCCAGCATGCGCGCCTGCCGCACCAGGTGTGCGAGGAAGAGCTCGATTCCGCCACACGGCGCGGTGTACTGACCGGTCCGAGTTTCGCGGAAGAGGTTGCGCGTGGACTGCCGACCGCGCTCACACTGGCGAGCAATGACGCGGCGTTCGCGCGGGAAACCGCGCGCGCTCTGCATGGCGGCAATCTGCGCGTTTACTCGGGCGACGACCTCGTGGGCGCGGAAGTGGCCGGAGCCGTCAAGAACGTGATGGCGATTGCCGCGGGCATCTGCGACGGGCTGCGGCTCGGCGCCAACGCGCGTGCGGCCTTGATTACGCGCGGACTTGCCGAGATGACGCGCCTCGGCGTCGCGATGGGTGGCAGGGCGGACACCTTCATGGGGCTTGCCGGAGCCGGCGACCTGATCCTGACCTGCACCGGAGACCTGTCGCGCAACCGTCGGGTCGGACTGGGTCTCGCGCAAGGGACGGACCTCGGCGGAATCCTTGCCGATCTGGGCCACGTTGCCGAAGGTGTCTACACCGCGCACGAAGTGGCGCGTATCGCTCAGGAACGGCGCGTCGACATGCCGATCACGCGAGCGGTATGCAAAATCCTTGAGTCGCCGCGCCGTGCAGCCGAGATCGCACGCGAACTGCTGGAGCGCGATCCCAAAGCCGAGGGCGGCGGCTGATACTCGCCGGCCTGCGTGGACTGCTCGATAGCGATATAACGTAATTCTTTGTATTTAAACAGTATTATTTATAAGCGAGCGCTAACTTTCGCTCGTATCGGAACCTGAGAACGGGCCTGCAAACGACACCGGTTCATGACCGGGCCCGCTAGTCGCAACGGCGGCTCGACTAAAGCCGACGGGTCGCGGCGTCGTAACCGCGATCATGAGATACGCCATGCTTTCGGCGTTGCGCCAACGCCCCGGCGCTACGAGTGCCCCTTCTTTTCACGCGTGGTTCGAGAAGATCGCGAGCGTTGTCCGTGCGGCGTTTCGGCCATCGCCGGCAACGGTTGCCGCGCCGGAAACTTCCCTCGTGGGGACGCTCATCGAGGCCGGGATATTGCAACCGGGCGATCGCCGGGCCTTCACGCATGCCGCCGGTTCCCTGCTGAACGCGCAGGACGCGCTGCGCCTCGCCGCCGGCAAGCGTAGTCCCCTCGGAGAATTGCTGCGCTCAGCGGGCCGCATCTCCGCCGGTCAGCTCGAAGCGGCATTGCGCGACCAGCGCCGACTCGGCGAGCGGATCGGGAACGTGCTGGTCGGCAAGGGTTGGCTCACGCCGGCGGAACGCCAGGTCGTCCTCGCATTTCAGCACTACCAGAGCGGGCAGCTTGCGCCGTCGGGCCGGTTGCGGCTGGGCGAATTGCTCGTCGCCGAGGGAACAGTGAGCGGCGCACAGTTGCAGGTTGCGCTGCAACGCCAGGCGCGCAGCGGAAAACCCGTTGGCGCCGAACTCGTGGCAAGCGGCGCCGTCGGCCGATCGATGCTGGATGCCGCGCTTGCCATGCAAAAGCGACTGGTCGCGGGCGCGCTTGCGGCCGCGTTGGCGCTGGGCGGCGGCTTTCCCGCGCTCGCACGCGCGAGCGACACCATCGAAGGCACTGCGATACGCCATGGCGAACCCTCGGTCAGCCTGCGCGTCACGCACCGGGCGGCCCATCTCGAGATCACTTCAGAGGACGTCCGGCGAGGAACGGCGAGCGTGCACGGCGTGCTGTTCGTCGTAGAACGCAACGGTTTCGGCAACACCTGCGTGCTGAGTTTCCGTCCATGTTCGGATATGTTCACGACGGTGACGATAGACGGGCTGGGCCATTCGGTTGAAATCGGACCCGGGGGAGGCACGTTCGTGCATCGTCCGTCGAATCCGTCTGCTGAACTCGCGATTGCGGAACTTCAATATCGGTTTGTGCTCGCGCCGTCCACCCGGCCCGGGATATATCCGTGGCCGATGACCATCTCGGCGCGATCGCTGTAGAGCGCGGCCCAATTCAGGGCGAACCCGGCTTCACGTCGGCGGCGCCTGCAAAACCGCACTGCCGCCACGCTTCGTAAACCAGTACCGCAACGGCGTTCGCCAGGTTGAGGCTGCGGCTGCCCTCGATCATCGGCAGACGCAGGCGCTGCGAGGCCGGCAGGGCGTCGATCAAGGGCGCCGGCAACCCGCGCGTTTCCGGGCCGAATACGAAAACATCATCCGCGCGGTAGCGCGGACCGTCGTGGCGCACGGCGCCGCGCGTGGTCACGGCGTAGATCCGGCGATCCGCGAAAAAGCGCTCACAAGACGGCCAATCCTCGTGGATGGTTGCGCGAGCCCGTTCGCGATAATCCATGCCGGCGCGCGCGAGGTGCCGGTCCGACAGCGAGAATCCGAGCGGTTTGACAAGGTGCAGGTGCGCGCCGGTATTGGCCGCAAGCCGCATCACGTTACCCGTATTGGGCGGGATCTCCGGCTCGAAGAGAATGATGTCGAACATATAAATGCCACTTGTGAAAAATGAAAATATGCGTATAATCAACATGATATACGATAAACATAAATTGCCGCCTCAAATTTCCTGGGAGTGAGGGATGGGCCGTCCGGAAAAAATCCGCCTCGGCGAAATTCTGGTTCAGCAAAAGCTGCTGACCGAAGAACAGCTGAAAGCGGCGCTCGACGAGCAAAAGAAGACCGGGCGCAGGCTGGGGCGCGTCTTCATTGAGAAGGAATTCGTCACCGAGGAGCAGATTTCGGAAGCGCTCGCGCGCCAGCTGAACGTCCCGTACATCAATCTCAAGTTTTACAACCTGAAACGCGAGGTTACGCAAAAGCTTCCGGAGACGCAGGCGCGTCGGTTTCGCGCGCTGGTGCTGGAGGATCTGGGTTCCGCCTACCGTGTCGGCATGGCGGACCCCACCGACCTGATGGCGTACGACGAAATCGCGCGAATTCTCAAGCGCGACATCGACCTCGCGGTGGTGACGGAGACCGAGTTGCTGCGCACGGTCGATCGGACCTACCGGCGTACGGAGCAGATCAGCGGTCTCGCGCAGGAACTCGAAGCCGAACTTGGCGAAGATGCGGTCGATTTCGGCGCGCTCGCAACCACGCCGGGCCTCGAAGAAGCCCCGGTCGTCAAGCTGCTGCAGACCGTGTTCGAGGACGCGACGCAGGCCCGCGCCTCGGACATCCATATCGAACCGCAGGAAAAGCGCCTGCAGATCCGGTTCCGCATCGATGGCGTGCTGCACCTGCAGACCGAGGCCGACTCGAAGATCGCGCCGGCACTGGTGCTGCGCCTGAAACTCATGTCCGGTCTCGACATCTCGGAGAAGCGCCTGCCGCAGGACGGCCGCTTCAACGTCCGCATACGCATGAACCAGATCGACGTGCGGATTTCCACGATGCCCACGCAGCACGGGGAATCGGTCGTCATGCGCCTGCTGAACCAGTCGGGCGGCATTCTCGGGCTCGAGAAGATCGGTATGCCGGCCGAAGTGCTCGCGAAGGTGCGCGAGGTGATTCACCGGCCGAGCGGCATGATACTCGTGACGGGTCCGACGGGCAGCGGCAAGACCACGACACTTTATGCCGCGCTGTCGGAACTCAACACGACCGAGCGCAAGATCATCACGGTGGAAGACCCGGTCGAATACCGGCTGCCGGGCATCAACCAGGTGCA
>CAZMBS010000125.1:0-9578 GCA_964564295.1 uncultured Streptomycetaceae bacterium | reverse complement strand
GCACGGCGCTGTGGATCACGTAGCCCGCCTGGTTCACGCCGTAGTCGGTGGCGTTAAACAGCACGTTGCCGCCGATGTCGATCTTGATCATGCTCGATGCGGTCATCTCCTCGTAGAGCATGCCGTACGGATTGATCAGGAATTCGTTGTGGGTGCCGGGCACGCGCACCGAAATGTGGTTGGCGACCATCTCGACCATGCCGAATTCGGCCATCAGTCGATAACACGCCGCGAGATCGACGCGGGCCTGCCACTCCTCGCTGCTGACCTGATCGCGGACCGATGCGTTGATGCGGACGGCGGGTGCGTTCATGCAAGTCTCCGTGTGGTAATGGGTGGGGTTGGGGGACGCTACGCGTTTTTCACGGCTTTGCCCGCCGTGGTGCCCGACAACCTGCCGAATACCGCGCCGGACGTGAGGCCGGTGCCGCCCGGATAGTTGTGGTAGAAGATGCCGCCGACGAGTTCCCCCGCCGCGTACAGGCCGCGGATCGGATTGCCGCCGGTATCCTCGACCTGACCTTCGGTCGCGGGATCCGTGCTGATCTTGAGGCCGCCGAAACTGAACGTGACGCCGCAGGTGACCGCGTAGGCCTCGAACGGGGCGGTGTCCACCGTGTTGGCCCAATTGGTCTTGTCGATCGGCAGTCCCACGGTGCGGCGGCCGTCCTTGATCGCCATGTTGAACGGTTTGTCGTGCTGCACCGCCTTGTTGTACTCCTGGATTTCGCGCAACGCGGCTTCCGGGTTGACGCCGTCCATCATGCCGCACAGGGCTTCGAGCGAGTCGGCGCGCACTTTGGTGACGCGCTTGATGCGGTACTCGTCGCGCAGCATCGGGATGATTTTCGCGTCATACACCTGCCACGCGAACATGCCGGGCTGGTTCAGGATCACGCGGCCGTACTTCGCGTAGGTGTAGTTGCGGAAATCCGCGCCCTCGTCGCAGAAGCGCTTGCCGTCGGCGTTGATCATGATGCCCCACGGATAGCTGTGTTTCTGGAACTGATCGCCCACCGCGAGATCGCCGAAGGGCGGCGCGTTGCGATCCCAGCCCACGGCGTGGCAACCGGACCAGTGTCCGTACGCCATCGCGCCGATGTCGAGCGCCATCGTGATGCCGAGCCCGGTGTTGTAGCGCGTGCCGCGCACCTTGGCGAGATCCCAGCCCGGGCCGAGGTAGCGCGCGCGCATTTCCGAGCTCGACTCGAATCCGCCGCAGGCGAGTATGACCGCCTTCGCGCGGATGTCGACGTTCCGGCCCTTGTGCCGCGCACGCACGCCGAGCACGTTGTTGTCGTTGTCCGTCAGCAGCGAGATCGCCGGCGTTTCGTAGAAGATCCTGATGCCTTCGCGCTCGCAGGCCTTGTGCTCGTTCGCCACGAGGCCTTCGCCGCCGCCCCATGTTTCCGCGGCGAGTCCGCCCCAGAATTTGTAGCGCGTGTTGTTGTCGATCTTGTACGACTGCCGGCCGTAGCTCGGCTGGAACTTCACGCCCTTCTTGCGCAGCCAGACGATGGTGTCGAAACTGCGGCGAATCAGGATTTCGCAAAGGTCGGGGTCGGTCATCTCCTGCGTGATGCGTGCCATGTCGTCGAAATACGCATCGGCCGTGTACGAACCGTAATCGTGCGTCTTCTTTTCTTCCTCGGTCAGTTCGGGAATGATCTGCGCAAGGTCGTCGACGCCGTTGTAGACGACCCGCATCAGTCCGCCGGTATAACGGCTGTTGCCGCCGCAATCATCCACGGGCGCGGCTTCGAGCATGATCACGTTCACGCCCTGCTCGCGTGCGGCAAGGGCCGCGCTCGCGGCCGCATTGCCGGCACCGACGACGATCACATCGGGTTTGCCAAAATCAGGCAGGCTCATGGTCATTCCTTGTCAATAACAATAACAATAACAATCGGTTATCAGGTCATCGCGGATCCGCGCGCGCGGCAGAGGCCGCGACGCGACGCATTGCCGATCACTGCGGGATCATGAAACCGGATTGACTGGGCGCGGAGTTCCGGGCGCACGAGGCGCCTCTGCCGGGCCTCCACAAACGGGCTTCCACCAAACGGACTCCAGCATTATACAACGCGACATTTCAGCGCGGCAGAGGCAGTCCGCATGATGGCCTTCCGTGGCAAGACCATGCGTGGTCAATGCAGCGTCTTGGATCTGCTGCCACGCTCCGCGGGCACCGTTTCGGCTGGCGTCGGCGAAGCGTGGTGGGCCACCATGCGCCAGCCACGTTCGGTGCGCAGGTAGATGTTGGTCGCGACCATGGGCGCGCGCGGACGAGACTCGCCTGCAACCGTGATGATCTCGAGCACAGTCAACACGGCGAACATCATCCCGTGCACGGCATGCTGTCCGCGAACCTGGACGCGGAGGTCCCGTCCCCCGGAAAAAATCTGCCGCCAGGATTCCCGCACGGCCGCGATTCCCGTCAGACGGGGCCCCTGCGGGTGCACGCAGTAAACGTCGTCGTCGTCCGACCAGACCGCCATCATGGCTTCCAGATCGCCACGCGACAGCGCTTCGTAAAACGCGGTCTCCGCATCCTGCGGGGTCGGAAACAGTGGTTTGCTCAAGGGAATTCCCGGCGCGATTCCGAAATTCTAGCAAAGCACGGATCGCCCGGCCGTAGCCGTTGCTCTTTTCCGGCCCAGCGGCGACAATTCCCGGTTAACGAGCCGCACGAGACGGCGATTGCGGCATTCATCGTCCAATAATCTGGAGGCGCCATGAAATTATCGGGAATGCGCGTTGGTATTCTGGGGCTGGCTTGCGCCGCTGCGGCGCTGCCGGCAATGGGGGCGGAAGGGGCGAAGGATTATCCGATCCGTCCGATCCGCATGCTGGTACCCAACAGCGCGGGCAGTTCCGTCGATACGCTCACGCGCATCCTCAGCAACAAGCTCAGCGAAATTCTGGGACAGCAGATCGTCAACGACAACCGGGCCGGCGCCGGCGGGATCATCGGCATGGAGATCGGCAAGGATGCGCCGCGCGACGGATACACGGTGGTCGCGGCGACGACCGCGGCTTCGACCATCGCCGTGCACCTGATGAAAAAGCCCACGTTTCATCCGGTGAACGACTACGACATGGTCATGCAGTTCGCGGAAACGCCCAACGTGCTGGTGGTGGCGAACGTGCTGCCCATCAAGACCGTCAAGGATCTGATGGATTATGCCAAGGGCAAGCAGGGCAAGGTCAACATGTCGTCCGCGGGCGTTGGCTCGCAAAGCCATCTTGCCGGCGCCTATTTCCTGCAGGCCGGAAATTTCCCGTCGCTGCACGTGCCGTACAAGGGCGGCGGGCCTTCCACCGCGGCGGTCGTGGCGAACGAATCGCAGTGGTCGCTCATTCCGGCAGGTGCCGCGATGGGGCACGTTCACGGCGGGCGCATGCGCGCCATCGGTCATAGCCTCAGCAAGCGCACGCCGCTGCTGCCGAACATTCCGGCCATCAACGAAACCATCCCCGGATTCGAGTACGTGGGCTGGCAGGGCTTTTTCCTGCCCAAGGGAACGCCGAAGGCGATTGCAGACAAGTTCCGGGATGCGGTGCAGAAATCCGCGCAGACCGAGGAAGTGAAGAAGGGACTCGCGTTCCAGGCGACCGAGGTCATGGTCCGCGGCCCGCAGGAGTTCCGCAAGGTCGTGCAGGAATCCTACGACCGGCATGCCAAGCTCGTGAAGTCGATCGGGCTCGAAGCGAACTAGCGAACGGACGCGCGGCGGCGCCCGGCGCGCGACCGCCGGGCGCCGCCGTTGCTTTGTACCGACAATCGGCATTTACAGGACACTGCGACATGATCACCAACGACCGCGGACTCTCCGAAGAAGCGCGCATGATGCGCGACGTAACCCGTAAGTGGGTCAACGAGCACGTGATTCCGTTCACGCGCCAGAACTGGCAGGCGGAGTGGAACATGAATCCCGACGACCGGCTGCCGCCGGGCATCATGCAGAAAGCACACGAGATCGGCATCCGCACGCTGGGCATCCCGGAGGAATACGGCGGCACGGCGCTCGATCCCGCGACCGAAACGCAGACTTTCGCCGTGATCTCCGAGGAAATTTCGCGCGGCGACTGCGGCCTGTCGGAAAAGATGGTCCAGCTGTGGAAAGTGTCGGTCCTGTTGCGCAACATCCTGCCGGAGCATCTGAAGAAGTTGTGGTTTCCGCGCATCGTCGAAGACCCGACATTCCTGCTCGCGCATTGTCTCACCGAGCCGCGCGGCGCATCCGATCGCTGGCTGCCGTACGACGTGCCCGAAGCCATGATGCACACGCGGGCGGTCAAGCAAGGCGACAGGTGGGTCATCAACGGCCGCAAGCAGTTCATCAGCAATGGTTACGACGCGAAGCTCTATGTCGTTTACGCGACCACCAAGCCCGGCGCGGGCATGACGAAAGGCACGTCGTGTTTTCTGGTGCCGCGCGAGACGCCGGGCTTTTCGGTCGCGCGCTGCAACGAAACGCTCGGCGGGCGATTCATGAACAACGGCGAAATGGTGTTCGAGGACATGGCGGTGCCGCTCGACCACTGCCTCGTGGAGGACGTGGCGCTCGCGAAGGCGGGGATCTATTTCCGGCCGGGCAAGATCATCCAGGGTTCCAAGAACCTCGGCGTCGCCGTGCGCGCGTACGAGGAAACCGCGCGCTACGTGCAGGAATACGTGCAGGGCGGCAAGATACTCATCAAGCACCAGGCCACCGCGATCCGGATGGCGGAAATGGCGACCAGGATCTGCGCGGTGCGGAGTCTGCTGCGCGAGGCTTCGCGCGCCGTGGACGACAAGTCGCCGGACGCCGAGGTGCTCTGCAACATGGTGAAGCTCTACGCCTCGGAGGCGGTGCTCGAGGTCTGCAAGCACGCCGTGGAACTCCATGGCGGCAACGGTTGCATGCTCGGCTTCGGCATCGAGAAGCTCTATCGCGACGCCTCGATGTATCTGCACATGGACGGCACGGTCGACGTGACCAAGTTCAAGATCGCAAAGAATCTGTTTCCGGATACCGCCGGCAAGTACGCGGGCAACGACTGAATTTCGTTCGTGTCGAATCCGGGAATGCGCGAGTCGATTCGACATTCTCGAAAAGATTCCGTTCCGGAATCCACCGCCCTGTGAAAAGCTGATGGGCGATCTGGCAGGGGCTTGCTCGCGCTGCATCAACATTCAGCACCGTCTGGCCTATCGGGTTTATCATGCCGAACGCGCCGTCAAGGTGCTGCGCATGTGGACGCATTACGAATGACGGATAGCCGCCCGGCCGGTGAGTAACGACGGGCGTACAACATTCGCGAGGCAAATATGCAGAACCCGGTTCGGATGCGGCACATGTTGTTGATTTGCGGCGTCATGCCGTGCGTTTTCGTCGCGAACGCGGCGGTACAGGATTTTCCGTCGAAACCCATGCAGTTCCTTGTCAGCTTTCCGGCCGGCAGCGGAACCGATCTCGCCGCGCGCGTGGTGGGCGACAAATTGCGCGAGCGCACCGGGCAAACCGTGGTGATCGTGAATCGCCCCGGCGCGGGCGCGGTATTGGGGGCGGCCCATGTTGCCAGGGCAAGTCCCGATGGCTACACCATCGCAATTGCCGCCAGTACCGAACTCGCGGTCGCGCCGAATACGCGTCTCAACCTGGGTTACGATCCGCGAAAGGATTTGTCGTTGCGCACCGTGCTCGCTGAAATTCCGCAATGCATCGTGGCGGGTGCCGGGTTTTCAGGGCGCTCGATCGCGGATGTGGTGGCGCTCGCCAGGAAACAGCCGGGAAAATTGAGTTTTGCATCGTACGGAGCCGGCACGCTGGCGCATCTGGGGATTGCCCTGTTGACGCACGGGGCGGGCATCGACGTGCTGCATGTTCCGTACAAGGGCGGCCCGGCAGCGCATCCGGATGTGGTAAATGGCCGCGTGCAGGTGTTGTGGGATTCGGTTGCCGGCACGCGTCCGCTGGTGCAATCCGGAAAACTCAAAATGCTGGCGGTGACTGGTGCGTCGCGATTGACGGACGTGCCCGATGTGCCGACAGTGGCGGAGTCGGGATTCCGCGACTTTGATGTATCCGGTTGGGTTGCGGCCGCGGTTCCCGTTGGCACGCCCAGGCGGGTTGCCGAATACCTGAGCGCCGAACTTGGCCAGGTTGTCAAATTGCCCGATGTGCGTAATCGGCTATCCACCGGCGGACTGGTTTCAAACGGCTCCAGCGCGGGGGAAGCCTCCGCGCGCCTGGATGCCTACCTCAACAAATTCGCACTGGCGGTGAAATTGTCAGGGTATCAGCCGGACTGAATCCGCGATGGGTTGGGGGAGGTAAGCGGTCAGGCGGTCGGGCGTCAGTTGCCGCATGCAGTTGAAGTGGCCCAGCGGGCATTCGCGTTTGAAGCAGGGACTGCAGTCGAGGCGCAACGTGATGATTTGCGCGTTGTCCGACAGCGGCGGCGTGAACGCGGGGCTGCTCGAGCCGTAGAGCGCAAGCGTCGGGCGGTCGAGCGCGGCGGCGACGTGCATCAGTCCGGAATCGTTGGTGACGACGAGCGCGGCAACGGAAATCAGGTCGATCGCATCCTGCAGCGACGTCTTGCCGCAGAGATTGACGCATGCACCGCCGCTCGCGCGCGCAATTTCCTCGCAGACGCTGGTGTCCTTGGGCGAGCCGACGAGACACACCGCGTACCCTTTTTCCGTGGCCCGCATCGCCAATTCCGCGAAGTGCCCGGACGGCCAGCGTTTGGCCGGGCCGTATTCCGCGCCAGGGCAGAACACTGCGATCGGCTTGATTCCTGTAAGTCCATGTTTTTCAATGATTATTCGTGAGTTTTCCGGTTCGGCTGACAGGCGGGGCGACGGCAGCGGATGCGGCAGCGTCGCGCCCCGATCCAGCGCGAGCGCCGCGAAGCGCTGGAACATTTTCGGCAGCATGCGTTCGTCGAGCCGGCGCACGTCGTTCAGCAGGCCGTAGCGCATCTCGCCGCGAAAACCCGTGCGCAGCGGAATTCTCGCGAGCAGCGGAATCAGCGCCGACTTCAGCGAATTCGGCAGCACGATCGCCTGATCGTAGCGTTCGGCGGACAGTTCGCGCGCCAGCCGGCGCCGTTCGCCGAGCTTGAGTTCGCCGTGGCCGAATCGGGCTGCGACGGCGCGGCGCACTCCGGGCATGCGCGCGAGCAGCGGCAACGTCCATGGTGGCGCCAGCACGTCCAGCGCGAGATTGGCATGACGCTCGTGGAGCAGCCGCATCATCGGTTGCGCCAGCACGGTGTCGCCGACCCAGGACGGGGCGACGACGAGGATTTTCATCGGCGTTTGGCGCCGCGCAGCTAGTGGCCGGCGCCGTGACCGCTTGCGGCCGGGCCGCCGCTCAGCGTGAATCTCGTGCCGCAATACGGGCACAGCGCTTCGCCGGTTTTTTCGACCGGCAGAAACACCCGCGGGTGCGCATTCCAGAGCAGCATCGACGGCGTCGGGCAATGCAGCGGCAAATCGGCGGCGGTCACCTCGATGTGCCGGGACTTGTTGGCGGCGGGTTCGCTCACGACGGCCTCACGCGGCAACGGGGGTCAGCCAGCCGCGGTGTTTCTCCACCCGTCCGTTCACGCAGTCGAAAAACGCCTTCTGCAGTTTCGTGGTGACCGGCCCGCGCCGGCCTTCCCCGATCGCGCGCCCGTCGACTTCACGAATCGGCGTCACCTCGGCCGCGGTGCCCGTGAAAAACGCCTCGTCCGCGATGTACAGGTCGTCGCGCGTGATGCGTTTCGCGGCCACGGTATAGCCCATTTCCTGCGCGAGCGTGATGATCGAATCCCGCGTGATGCCGATCAGCGCGCTCGTGAGTTCCGGCTCGTACAGTTTTCCGTTCTGCACGATGAACAGGTTCTCGCCCGACCCTTCGGCGACGAAACCGTCCACGTCGAGCAGCAGTCCTTCGTCGTAACCGTGCTCCGTGGCCTCGAGGTTCGCGAGGATCGAGTTGGCATAGGTACCGGAGTACTTGGCCCTGCACATCGACACGTTGACGTGGTGGCGCGCGTAGGAAGAGGTCTTCACGCGGATGCCCTTTTCCAGCGCTTCCGCGCCGAGGTAGGCGCCCCACGGCCACGCCGCGATGGCGACGTGCACGCTCGCGCCCTTGGGCGATACGCCCATCTTTTCCGAGCCGTAGAACGCGATCGGGCGGATGTAGCACGATTCGAGCTTGTTCGCCCGCACGACCTCCTTCTGCGCTTCCATCAACTGTTCCCGGGTGTAGGGAATCTTCATGAGGTAGATGTGCGCCGAATTGAACAGGCGGTCGGTATGCTCCTTCAGCCGGAATATCGCCGTGCCGTTAAGCGTGTGGTATGCCCGGACACCCTCGAAAACCGCGAGACCATAGTGCAGCGAATGCGTCAGGACATGGGTGGTCGCATTGCGCCAAGGCACGAGCTTGCCGTCCTGCCAGATGTGCCCGTCGCGGTCCGCCATGGACATGATATGCGTGCTCCCTCGCTCAAAAGTGAGGATTTTACCGCATTTGCCCCCGACCACCCGGTCGCGCCGGCGTATTGCGGTGCTCGCCCCGCCGCCCGTCTGCGACGGGTGCGCGCGTCCGCGCCGGAAACCGGTGGTCAAGCCGCTGCGCAGTCAGTAGAATTCCCGTCTTCGGCGTCGTTACACGCGACGGCGGTGACGGAGCCCAAAGGGCAATCCATGGCGCAGGCAAACAGATCCTGGTTGAGCCGGTTGAGCGACCGGATCATCACCGAGAACGACAGCGAGCGCGATCGGCTGAACAAGACGCTGCTGATCTTCGCTTGCGGGCTGATGGGCTTCGGCGCGATGCTGTGGCTCTTCATCTATCAGGCAATGGGCATCAAGTTCTCCTCGACGGTGCCGCTCTGTTACCTCGCCGTATCGGCGTCCTCCCTCGGCATCTACCTCTGGAACCGCAACCTCGCGGTGTTCCGGTTCATCCAGGTGAGCCTGTTCCTGTTCGTGCCGTTCATCATGCAATGGAGCATCGGAAGCTACGTGAGCTCCTCCGGGGTCATGCTGTGGGCGCTGCTCGCGCCCATCGGCGTCATGATCTTCCAGGGGCCGCGCGAATCGATGCCGTGGTTCTTCGCGTATGTCGTGATGACGGCGGTTTCCGGTTTCTTCGATTTTTATCTGGGCGAGGGCACGCAGCAGGGCGTGAAGATGCAGAGCATCGCGGTCTTTTTCACGCTCAATTTTTCGGCCGTCTCGGTCATCGTGTACCTGCTGATCAGCTATTTCGTTCGCCAGCGCGACAAACTCGGCGAGGAACTCGCGGAGAAGCACAAGCTCCTGGAGGAGGAGCAGGAGAAGTCGGAAAAGCTGCTGCTCAACATCCTGCCCGGTCCCATCGCGCGCCGGCTGAAGGATGACCAGAGCACGATCGCGGACGGATTTGCCGACGTCACCGTGATGTTCGCCGACATCATCAATTTCACGCGGCTGTCGGAGGAGATGCCGCCGAAATTCATGGTGACCATGCTGAACGAGGTGTTCTCGCATTACGACATGCTGGCCGAGAAGAACGGCATGGAGAAGATCAAGACAATCCGCGACG
>CAZMBS010000124.1:0-9594 GCA_964564295.1 uncultured Streptomycetaceae bacterium | reverse complement strand
GAATCCGCATCGACAAGCCTCCCGGTGCGCCGTCGCGCGACCTGACGTGGGACGACCTAAAGGCGAAATTCACCGACTGCGCTCGCGAAACGAAGCGCGTGTCCGATCAGGCCGCTGGTGATGCGTTTGCCGCGTTGCAGAATCTCGATCGGCTCGACGACATCAGCCGGATTACGAATTTGCTGAGGTAGCGGTGGCGGCGGAAGGCGCTTCGCTTTTCCGCCCTACAGTTCTACAAACTTCAGTCCAACTCCAGAGGCAGAGCGATTTTCGTAGGGCGGAAAAGCGCAGCGCCTTCCGCCGGTCGTACCTTCACTCTTGCCTTTCACCAAACTCGCCGTCGACATCGGTATCCCCCGCCCAATCGGCCGGATAGATTCCGGCGGCGACATCGCGATGAAACGACGAATGCGGCCAATCACGAACCCGGCTTACCAGTCCGTGCTTCACCGGATTGAAATAGACGTAATCGATGTGAGCCGCGTAGTCGCGATCATCCCGTATCGTGTGTTCCCAGAATCGGCGTTGCCATATGCCCCTTTCGCCGTTGGCCCTGCGCACATCCGACAATCGCTCGTTTGAAGGCAACGCCTTCACGAACGCGATCTTGATCGCTTTCCACCGCGCGGAAAAATCCGCGTCGCCGTCGGGGAGCGTCCAGACGCAATGCGTATGGTCTGGAAGCACTACCCAGGCATCGATGTAAAACGATCGTCGGGCGCGCACTTGCCGCACAGCCGCGCGCAATGCGTCGATGTGATCGGCCAGCAGGCGTCTTTTGCGGTCCAGCAGGTTCACCGTGAAGAAGTAGGTTCCGCCGGGGACGCGGTTGCGGCGATAGTCGGGCATCCGGGGATCGTGCCGGGCTGTGGGTTGCGGCGGAAGGCGCTGCGCTTTTCTGCCCTACGAAAATCGCAGCGCCTTCCGCCGGCCGTCCTACACGACGAACAGATCGACGAACTCGTTCACCGGGGTCCGGTCGAGCTTTTCCGCGTCGTCGCAAAGCGCAAGGATGCGCGCGCGCTGCTTCGGCGCGTAACGGCGCGCGAGACTCGCCTCGAATTTCTGCCGCAGCACCGGCCCCACCTCCTTGCGCCGGCGCGGATGGCCGATCGGATACTCGACCGTGACTTTCGGCGTGTGCGTGCCGTCCCGGAAGAACACCTGCAGCGCGTTGGCGCTGGAACGTTTTTTCGGATCGTAGAAATCGCGCGAGAATTTCCTGTTCTCGGCGATCACGGTCTTCGCGCGCAGCGCGTCGATGCGCGGATCGGCGGCGACGTGATCCTCGAAGTCCTCTGCCACGAGCCGGCCGAAGATCAGCCCGATCGCGACGACGTACTGCGCGCAGTGATCGCGATCCGCCGGGTTGTGCAGCGGTCCGGTCTTGTCCATGATGCCGATCAGCGCGCGCTGGCTGCCGAGTTCGACGCGTTTCACGTCCGCGAGGCGGTCCTTCACGAGCGGATGCAGCCGTATCGCGCATTCGACGGCCGACTGGCTGTGCATGCCCGCGGTCACGAACTTGAACATCGAGTGACGGATCACGTAGTCGCCGTAGGCGCGCTGGAATTTGAACGGTTTGCCTCCGGTGTGCGCCGCGTAGAAGCCGTAATGCTTCGCGGTCAATACCGTGGGATACCCCATCTCGCCCTTCACGCACATCATCGCGAAGCGCATCGCGTTGAACGTTGCATCCGCTGCCGCCCAGCTTTTGCGCCAGCCGACGTTGGGCGCGTGCCGCACGACCGCGAGCGGCGCCTCGACGAATGCGTTCGACACCGCGTTGAAGACTTCGTCGCGCATGCCGCCGAGCATGCGCGTCAGCACCGCGGCGCCCGCGACGCGCGTGAGCAGCGGATGATCGATCCGGATTTTCTTGAAATCGTTCTCGATCGCGAGGCAACCCTGGATTTCGTACGCCTTTGCAAGTGCTTCGAGCACGTCGCGGATCACGAACGGCCTGCCGCCCGCCGCGACGCGCTTGCGGCTCAGGTGGTCCGCGAGCATCAGGACCCCCGCGAGATTGTCCGATGGATGACTGCCCTGCGCCGCCGTAAAGGTGTCGTTGAAGTCAAGCCAGCGGATCATCGCGCCGAAGCTGAACGCCGCCGTCTGTGGATCGAGCACGTAGCTCGTGCCGGGCACGCGCGCACCGTGCGGCACCACCGTTCCGGGCACGACGGGACCGAGAAGCTTCGTGCACTCCGGATAATCGAGCGCATCCAGCGCGCAGGCCATCGTGTCGGTAAGCACCGCGCGCGCCGCGTCGAACGTGGCCGCGCTGCGGACCCGGAAGTTGACAACGTAATCGGCGATGTCATTGAGCTCCCGGTCCGGCCGGGCGCGCACATTCGCAACCATGGTTCTTCCTTATCTCTTTGTTTTTAATGATCTTTTGCCACGGGGTCCCGCATAGGGCCGCAGCACGTCGCGTTCCAGCATGAGGTAGCGGTCGAGGTCCACCGCGGCGAAATATTCGTCCACCGTCGCAAGACGGTCGATCATGCCGGCCGACGAACGATGGGTCGCGAGATGCGCGAGCGCTTCGCGCACCGCGCGAACGACGGCATATCGCACGACACCCGGGTACGACGCAATGCGATAGCCCGCCTTCTGCAGCACCGGCAGCGGATTGCGCCAGAGCTTCTTGCCTTCATCCATGTTGCCTTTGAGCGGCACCGGCAGGCGCGCGCGGGCGAGTCGTGCGACCTCATCCGGCGTGCCGGGCACCTCGATATCGAGCATGTCGGCGCCCGCCTCCGCGTAGAGAAATCCCCGCCGGATCGCTTCCCGCAATCCGTGGTCCGCCGCCGCGTCGGTGCGCGCGCAGATCACGAAATCCGGATCGGTGCGCGCGAGGCACGCGGCGCGAATCTTCGCCGCATGCTCCGCCGCGGGAACGACCGGATGCTTCGTCCTGATCATGCCGCACTTCTTGTAATCGATCTGGTCCTCGATGATGATGCCGGCGACGCCCGCCTGCTCGAGTTCGCGCACCGTCCGCCGCACCGACATCGCGTTGCCGTAACCGGTGTCGCAGTCGACCAGCACGGGAATCGACACCGCGGAGACGATGCGGCGCGCGACGCTCGTCATGTCGGACAAATTCAGGAAACCCATGTCGGGCATGCCGAGGTACGACGCCGCGACCGCATTGCCCGACAGGCCGATCACCTTGAATCCCGCGTTCTCGACGAGTTTCGCGAGCAGCGGATCGTGCGCCGAAACCGCCATCGTGCAAACCGCGCCGTCGACGATACGGCGCAGCGCGCGCGTCGGTTTCATGTCGTGCCGTCCGCCTACGGCTTCTTCGGCGGCTGCGCGAGACCGACTTCCGTGAGAAACGCCGTGATCTCGGCCTGGCGCGCCGCCATGTAACGCGTGGTCTGCTCGGCGTTCATGTACGCTTCCTCGTACTGGTTGCGCCGCATGTAATCGCGCCAGCCGGCGCTCTTGTAGACCTTCGCGACCATGTCCTCGTAAATCCGGACGGCTTCGGCCGGAATGCCCGCGGGAGACGCCACGGCGCGGCCCGAGCCGACGTGCAGGTTGTAGCCCTGTTCCTTGAGCGTCGGCACGTCGGGCAGCGCGGGAACGCGCGCGTTGGCCGGAATGCCGATGATGCGCATTTTCTTCGCTTCGACGTGCGGCATCATCTCGCTCACGTTTTCCGCTGTCGCGTGCACATGGCCGCCGAGCACCTGGACCGCCGCGTCGGCGCCGCTCTTGGTGGACACCGTGTTGAACCGCGCGCCGGTCGCGCGTTCGAGCTGGTATATGAAGTGGTGGGCGGTCGCGCCGATCGATCCCACCGCGACGTTGATCGACTTGGGCTTCGCCTTGGCGGCGTTGACGAGATCCGCGACGGTCTTGTACGGCGAATCGACGTTCACCGAGAGCGCGTTGAGGTCGAAACCGATGAGCCCGAGCATCTGGAAACGGTCGTAGCCGATATCGAGCCCCGAGCGCACCGGCGCCGACAGCATGACGGTTACCGCAACCGAATGCAGCACGTACGGATCGCCCTTCTTGCCGACCACGTAGTTCATCGCTATCGTGCCGCCGCCGCCCGTGCGGTTCTGGACGATCAGTTGCTGCGGCAGCAGCTTGTCCTTTGCCACGATGTCGGCGATCACGCGCGCCACGAGATCGGCGCCACCGCCGGGCGACGAGTGCGTGACGAATTCGATCGCCTTCGACGGAAACGACTGCCCCGCGACGGGCAGAGACGACACGAGCAACGGCGTGCACAGCAAGAACCGGATCACGATGGTCATTTCTGCTCCTTCACGGAAAACACGAAGCGGCGTCCGGTGCCACCCGGCGCCGGACGCTTGAACCGGATGCCGGCTGTCCCGGTCCCCTTGCCCGCACCGGAAAAGCCTGTCCGGGACTCTATCATGCCGATTCCGGTGCGGTGCGGTGCGGTGCGGTGCGGTGCGGCACGGCCTACCTTGCCGCCGGTGCCGTGTTTCGCGGGTGGTAGCGGCCGTCGTAGTCGACGCGAAACTCACCGCCGCGCACCCCCTGGATCGAGCCGTCGCGCAGCCACCAGAGCGAGGACTCGTGCAGCACCTTGTGCTGCTTTTCCCATACCATGAAGTGCGACGCGCAGGCGACGTCGAGAAACACCTTGTCCGTCGACGCGAGCTGCTCGTAGACCGTGCGGCGCTCGGCGAGCCGGTCGAATTCGCCCACGACGACCAGCGTCGGCGACGTGACGGTCCGGGCAAGATCTCCGGTCCAGCCGAAGCGCGTCGCAATACGACCGCGCATGACACCGTCCGCCGGACCCCAGCCGGCGCCCACGCGATCCCACTGCATGATCGCCTTCCACACCGCATCGCGCACGCCGGGCTCGACCTGGCCGGGACATCGCACGTCGGGGTCCCAGCGCAGTCTTTCGAGATCCTCGCGCGTCTGCAGCGACACCGACGCACCCCGACCCGCGCGCTCCGGTATCGCGCCGTCGATGACGGGACTGGGGGCGTAAAGCACCACGCGGTCGATTTTCTGCGGATGCCGGGACGCATAACCGCCCACGCGAGGCCCGCCCGCGGACCACCCGATGATGTGGATGCGCTCGACGCGATTCACGCGCCGCAGGTGATCCACCACGGCATCCATCTCCTGCCAGTCGTCGCGGATGGTGTTGAACTGACTGGAGTGACGGGGAGCGCACGCGTCCTTCAGCGGGCGCCCGGCCAGGATGTGCTGCTGCTTGGGATTCACGTTGCACGGATCGTCCATCATCGGGCGCGGGGAACCGCCGTAACCCGAAAGATCCATCGCGTAGGTGTTGAATCCCGCGCGCGCGAGATACGCCATCCAGTTGTAGGTCTTGTGGTCGAGATCGAAGTCCGGCACCGAGGGCACCGTGGCGCCATGCACGAACAGCACCACGCGCCCGGTCATGTCGCCCGCGCCGCGCGCAAGCCGCGCCGCCGCTTTCTGGCGCACGAAGAGGCCGACGCGCTGGCCCGCGTTCGCCGGCACGGTGGACACGTGCGGCACAAAATGATCGACCGTCACAATCGCCGCCGCGTCGCCCGGGATCGTGCTGGCGCAACCGTGCAGCAGAAACACCAGGACGGCTGCGGCAACTGCCATCGTTGTTTTCATCGGCCATCCATTCCTATTGTTTCCGTCGGGTCGCACCCGGCCTATGCCCGGACCCGCGTCCGGAATCATTATAAGTCGGCGCTGCGGGACTTGCCCTAGAATACCGCCTGCGTCCCGACTTCATCCTCGAGGAGAAAACCATGAACCGTACTCGAATCGCGGCGGTGCTGTGCGCCGTCGTCTGCGGATCTCCCGCAATCGCGCAAACCTGGAAGCCGGAGCGGGCGGTGGAAGTCATCGTCGGCACCAGTCCCGGCGGCGGGCAGGACAAGGCCGCGCGCACGGTGGAACGGATATTGTCCTCGCGCAACCTGCTCGGCGTCTCGAGCAGCGTGATCAACAAGCCGGGCGCCGGCAGCGCGATCGCGTTCCAGTACCTCAATACGCATCCGGGCGACGGGCATTTCGTCCAGGTGGCGACGATCAATCTGCTGGGCAATCACATCGCCGGCACGATGCCGTTCACCTATACCGGGGTGACCACGCTCGCGCGGCTGTACGACGAATACGTCGTGATCAGCGTCGCGGCCCAGTCGCCGATCAAGTCCGGCCGCGATTTCATAGACCGGCTGCGCAAGGATCCGTCCTCGGTTTCGATTGCGATTCCGGGCGTCGCGGGCGGCGGACATCTCGCGATCGCGCTGACGGCGCGCCGCGCGGGCGTGGAGGCACGCAAACTCCGGACGGTCGTGTTCAAGTCGGGCGGTGACTCGATCGCCGCGCTCGCGGGCGGCCATGTCGATGCGTCGTCGTCCACCACCGCCGCGCCCGTGCCGCTCGTGCAGGGCGGCAAGGTGCGCATGCTCGCCATCGCCGCGCCGCAGCGCCTTCCCGGTGTTTTCGCCGACGTGCCGACGTGGAAGGAACTCGGCGTCGACGCCGTGTGGTCGAACTGGCGCGCCGTTTTCGGACCGCGCGGGTTGAGCGCGGCGCAGGTGGCCTTCTGGGAGGATGCGCTGAGCAAGCTGTCGCAAAGCGACGAACTGCGCAAGGACATCGAGCAGAACTACTGGGTCGCGAACTATCAGCCGGGCGCCGTGTTCGTGAAATCGCTGAAGGAGCAGTACGACGACCTCAAGGGGGTCATGACCGATCTGGGACTCGCAAAACAGCAATAGGATCATCGATATGGGACAACTTACCGGCCTCGCGGCCATCATCACCGGCGGTTCGCGCGGCATCGGCCGCGCCACGGCGGAAATGTTCGCGCGCGACGGCGCGGCGCTCGCGCTGTGCGCGCGCAACGCGCAGGAACTCGATCAGGTCGCGCGCGAACTCCGGGAACGCCACGGCACGCGCGTGTACGCGCGTCCGGCCGACATACTGGACCGGGCGTCGCTCGAAGGCTTCGTCAACGACGCGGCGCGCGAGCTCGGCCGCATCGACATCCTCGTCAACAATGCCGGCGGATCGGAGCAGCGCGTCGCGTCCGGCTCGCGCAAGCAGGTCTATGCCGTCGACCCGGTCAACGGCGACCTGCCGGCGGGGCGATTCGAGGAAATGGCCGACGACGAGTTCTCCAACGCATTCAACCAGAAGGTGCTCGCGCTCGTGCGCGCGATGCGCGCGGCGGTTCCGTGGATGCGCAAGGCCGGCGGCGGCGCGATCATCAACGTGGTGTCGATGAAGGGCAAGCAGCCGCCGCCGCGACTCGTCTCCTCGGGCGTCGCGGCCGCCGCTGCGATGAATCTCAGCAAGGCGCTGTCGTTCGAACTCGCGGGTGACAAGATACGCGTGAACGTCGTCGCACTGGAAAGCATCGTCACGTCGCAAACCGAAAAAAGCCGGGCGCGCTGGGCCGCGGACAAGACCATGGACGAGTTTCTCGCGCCCCGGAACGCCAACATTCCGCTGCACCGCCTGGGCACCGCCGACGAAGTCGCACACGCGATCCTGTGCCTCGCCGCGCCGCTGGGCGCCTACATCACCGGGCAGGTCATCGCCGTCGACGGAGGCGGCATGCGCAGCTGGTGACAACGCGACCGGCAAAGTCGAGCATGGAAAAACATTATTATAAACAACACGTTATGAATATCCCTGCGAAGAAGTCCCACGAGCCGGACACCACGCTGCTGATGCGCGAGGTAAGCCGGTGGATCGCCGGCGCGGCGCGCCGACCGTTGCCGCGCGATGCGGCCGAGTGCGGCAAACACCATCTCGTCGATACGCTCGCGGCCATGATTTCCGGTTCGCGCCTGCTGCCCGGCACGATGGCGATCCGCTACGTGAAATCCCTCGGCGGCGCGAAGCAGTCGCTCGTCGTCGGCACGCGCGTGCTGACCTCGTGCGTCAACGCCGCGCTCGCGAACGGCATGATGGCGCACGCCGACGAAACCGACGATTCGCATCCGCGCGGACAGGCGCACCCCGGCTGCGGCGTGGTCCCGGCGGCGCTCGCGATGGCCGAGCGCGGCGCACGCGACGGAAAGTCGCTGCTGCGCGCCGTCGTGACCGGCTACGACATCGGCACGCGCACGACGATGGCATTGGGATCGTGGGCGTTGCGCGCGAAAGGCCACTCGACGCACAGCTTCGGGCCGCTTTTCGGCGCGGCGGCGGCCGCGGGCGCGCTGGCGGGACTGCGTGCCGCGCAGGTGCAGACCTTGCTCTCCTACACCGCGCAACAAGCCTCCGGCATCGAGACCTGGGCGCGCGACAAGGAACACGTCGAAAAGGCGTTCAATTTCGGCGGCATGCCCGCCCGCAACGGCGTGACCGCGGCCACCATGGTACAGGCGGGATTTTCGGGCGTCGACGACGTGTTCGCGGGCGAGAGGAATTTTCTGTCGATATTCGCGGCAAAGCTCGACGCGGAGGCGCTTACGCGCGACCTGGGAAAAACCTACGAAGTCACGTTGACCACGATCAAGCGCTGGTCCGTGGGATCGCCCATACAGGCCGCGCTCGATTCGCTGTCCGCGCTCGTCGCGGCGCACGGGCTGCGCGCGGACGACGTCGAGAAACTCGTCGTCACGGTCAACAAGATCGGCGCGGTGACGGTCAACGACCGTGAAATCGCCGACATCAACATCCAGCACCTGCTGTCGGTCATGCTGCTCGACGGCACGGTGACGTTCGCCTCGTCGCACGACGACGCCCGGTTGCGCGATCCGCGCGTGCTCGCGCTGAAAAAACGCATCGAACTCAGGGGTCGCGAGGACTTCGAGCATCCGCGACAGGGCATGGTGGAAATCGTGACGCGCGACGGCCGCGCGCTCTCGCACCACACGAAGGCGGTCAAGGGCACGTCCGCCAACCCGCTCACGCGCAACGAAGTCGACGCGAAGTGCCTCGACCTCACCGCGCCCGTGCTCGGCAAGGCGCGCGCGCGCAGGCTCATCGATACGATCTGGGGCATCGAGAAGGTCGAAGACGTCCGCAAGCTGCGGTCGCTGCTCGTCGCATGACCGGTTGAACGCTCGATGCTGTTGCCGTAGAGTCGCGAGATCCGATACCACCACCCGGGAGCAGACATGCGCGCAGCATCCCCCGCCACCCTCATGACCTGCGCCCTGCAGATTGCCGCGCTGTGCGGTTTCGTTGCGCCTGCGCTGGCGCAGCCGGCATACCCGGCAAAGCCGATCCGCCTCATCGTCCCGCTCGCGCCGGGCGGCCCGAGCGACATCCTCGCGCGCACGATGGCTCAGAAAATGAGCCCGGGTCTCGGCCAGTCGGTGGTTGTCGACAATCGCACCGGAGCGGGCGGCACGATCGGCACCGACATCGCCGCCAAGGCGCCGCCCGACGGCTACACGATGCTGCTCATCGCCGCGGCAACCTTTACGATCAATGCAAATCTGTACAAGAACCTGCCTTTCGATCCGCGCAAGGACCTCGCGCCGATCACGATACTCGCCGCGGCGCCGTACATCCTGATGGTGCATCCGTCGATGCCGGTGAAAACGCTGAAGCAGCTGGTCGCATTGTCGCGGGCGCGGCCGAAGGATCTCAACTACGGCTCCGGCGGCG
>CAZMBS010000123.1:0-9606 GCA_964564295.1 uncultured Streptomycetaceae bacterium | reverse complement strand
CGTAGACAGGCATGACATCCCAAGTCGTTGTTTTTATGCGAATCGCGGATTATACGGGTATGGCGACGGCTGTTCCGCTTGTCATCGCATTGGCCGACGGAGCATCCGCCGCCCGGCGCGTAGCGGGTTGATCTGTTCAATCGCCGCTGACACGGTGCGGGAGTGAGATGTTTCGGGGGTGCGGCGGGGCTCGAGAGTGATTGCACGCGTTTGACGCATCGACAGTGCGGGAATATCGTAGCGTCGAAGGAGTATCAAATTGCGAAGAGGTGCCATACCGGAAAGCTTGTCTCGTGAGAGATGCCGGCCCGGTTCAAGATGGATGGAAACGGCAAGCACATCAACACGCAAGAGCGGCTGATTATTTCAGTCATCAATAACGCGAGGAGGGCCTGATGATTCGAAATCGAGCCGCCCATGCGGGACTATTCATGATGGCAGTGGTCTCCGGAATTGGAACCGATCTCGGAGCCGCGACTTATCCCACCAAGAATATCATGGTGATCGTCCCGTTTCCGGCGGGCGGGCGCAGTGACCTTACGATCCGCGTGATGTCGCCCCATCTCGAAAAAACGCTGGGGCAACCCCTGGTGATCCTGAATCGGCCGGGCGGGGGCAGCTCGATCGGATCACGTGCGTTGGCGCAGTCACAACCGGACGGGTACACCATCGGCTTTACTACCAATGCGGTGGTGGCCACCCAATATACGGTCAAGGACCACCTCGACTTGAAAGGTTTTACGCCGATCTGCCTCGTCAACACGGACCCGGCGGTTATTGCGGTGGCCGCTGCCGGACGCTGGAAAGACGTCCAGTCTATCGTCAAGTACGCTAGGGATAATCCCAAGAAAGTGCTGATCGGAATCAACCCGGGAGCATCGGCGCATCTTTTTGCGGCGGCGTTTGGAAAGACGGCGAACATCGACGCAACGCTGGTTCCATACAAGGGCGGGCCCGAGCGGGTGGCCGCGCTGATCGGAGAGCATATTGATGCGGATTTCGGGGTGCTGGCGCAATACCGTGCGATGTTGAATGCGAAGCGGGTTCGCATTCTTGGCGTGGCTTCGGCTTCGCGGGTTTCGGGCTATGGCGACATACCAACATTTAAGGAAAGCGGCATTGAACTCCAGATCAGCGGATGGCAAGGGTTCTTCGCACCGCGCAGTATTGCCTTGGACATCAGGACTCGGCTTGACGCGGCCATCAGGAAGGCGCTCGAAGACCCGGAAGTTGTTCAGCAACTGGCTAGGATCGACGTGCAGGTAACATACCTGCCTCCGCAGGAGTTTGCTGCGTTCCTGAAGAAGGATGACGCAGCGACCAGGGATCTGATTCGTGATCTGGGGCTCATGGTGCCGGCACAAAAATGAATAATCTCAAGATCGCCGTAACAGTCAATGGGCACAAGCATGAGGCGTCAGTCGAACCACGTACGCTGCTGGTGACCTTGCTGCGGGACGTTCTCGATCTCACGGGAACCCATGTAGGTTGTGTTATTGGCGAATGCGGCGCCTGTTCGGTACTCGTGAACGGAGATTTGATCAAGTCCTGTCTCATGTTTGCCGTGCAGGCCGACGGCATGGAGATCACCACGGTGGAAGGCCTCGAACGGAACGGCAAGCTTCATCCCGTGCAAGAGGCCTTTGTGCGGGAAAACGGCGCACAGTGTGGATACTGCACCCCGGGAATGGTGATGGCGAGCGTGTATCTTCTCCGGCATTGCCCTGATCCCTCCGAGGAGACGATACGCCGGCGTTTGTCAGGAAACCTCTGCATGTGTACCGGTTATGTGCAGATCATCAAGTCGGTGCAGCTGGCGGGCGATCTCCTCAAGGAGGACGCCCGGTGAAGCCGGCCGGACACGGTTCTTCCTTTCGCTATATCGGCCACGACGTGCGGAGCAAGGAAATTCCCCGCCACGTGTCGGGGCGCGGGAGGTTCGTGGATGACGGCAAGGTTCGGGCGCTGGCTTATGCCGCGATCCTGCGAAGTCCCTATCCGCACGCGAAAATCAAGGCCATCAGGACCGATGCCGCGCTTGCGGCGCCGGGGATCTTGGCGGTGATTACGCCCGATGATATTCGACGGACGAAGCCGTTCAATCTGGGGCGGTACGCCGCAGGGCTACCGGTAGATATCGCCGAGTACGCCATGGCTGTGGACAAAGTACGCTACGTCGGGGAGCCGGTGGCGGCAGTTGTCGCCGCCGACCCGATGAAGGCGGAGGATGCACTGGATCTGATCGAGGTCGACTACGAGCCGCTCGAGCCGGTGGTAGATCCGATCAAGGCCATGTCGGCCGGGGCGGCGCTGGTTTTCGAAGAATGCGGATCGAATGTCGTGGTCAACCGGGCCCTGGTTTACGGCGATGTCGATGCGGCCCTGCGCGATGCAGACACGATCGTTCGAGGCGAGTTCCGTGTTCACCGCTACAGTTCGACCGCCCTCGAGCCCTTCGCCTGCCTGGTGACGTATGACCCGATGGCCGGGGAGATGAGCGTGCTGTGCAATGCGCAGATTCCGGAAGTCATTCACGATGGGTTGAAGGAGACCCTGGGCGTAAAGGCCGTGCGGATAACGATTGCCGATATCGGAGGCGCCTTCGGCCAGAAGATACATCTTATCCGCAAGTACGTCGTAATCGCGGGACTGCTCGCCAGGAAATGCGGGCGACCGGTCAAGTGGGTCGAGGACCGCAGCGAGCACATGATGGCCGGCGGGCATTCGTGCGGCCAGATCTTCAAGGCTGAAGCGGGGGTGCACAAGGACGGAACGATCGCCGGCATCCGCATTGCGGAGATTGACGACGTCGGGGGCGCGGTCAGTACCGCCAGCATCCATTTCACCAACAAACTCAGCGCCCTGGTGAACACCTATCGCGTCAGGAACGTCGCGTTGGAGGGGCGTTCGGTGGTCACCAACAAGTGCCCGGTCGTTCCAAATCGCGCGATCGGCAAGCCGGCGCTGATCTTCGTGTGGGAGCGCATGATGGACCGAATCGCGGCGCGGCTGAAGATCGATCCCGTCACACTGCGATCGATCAACTGCATCCGTCGCGACGAGTTTCCGTATCTGACTCCCTCGGGGAACATGTACGACAGCGGGGATTATCACCGGCTCCTCGACACGGCGCAGAGGGAGTTCGATTTTCCACGGCTACGCAAGATGCAGGCCGAAGCGCGGAAGGCGGGCCGCTATATCGGCATTGGCATGGCCATGGCCATCGAGCCGGGCGGCCGTAATGCGGCCCGGGACATGTCCATAGCCAAGGAAAAGGCGGTGGCGGCTGCCGGTGGCGTCAATGGGGCGATTGTCAGGGTGGAACGCGACGGGAATGTGACCATCGTCATGTCAACGCCCAATGCCGGGCAGTCGCACGAGACGACGGCGTGCCAGGTCGCTGCTGAAGTGCTAGACATTCCGATCGAACAGGTGCGGGTCGCGGGTCCGGTATTCGACAGCGCGGTATCCGCTTGGGGAATCGCGTCCGCAAACAGCGGGCAAAATTTCCACCTGTACGATCTCGGTGCGGTCAAGGGTGCCAGCGAAAAGCTTCGCGACAAGATACTGGCGCTCGCCAGCGCACTGTTGAAGACGCCGGCGGATGGCCTCCTGGTAAGGGACGGCCTCATTTGGAGCAGGGATTCGGGCCGTGAGCTGATGTCCGTGGCGGAGCTGGCGCGGCTGTCGTACTCCAACCAGACCATTGTGCCCGACGGGATGGAGCCCGGCTTGCACGCGACCCATTTCTTCTGCTTCCCGCACAAGGTGCCCTTTATCCTCCCGGGAGAGAACGGTCGGGTGCAGGGGCAGTTTACGTTTTCAGCGGGCGTGCATTCGGCGCTTGTCGAGGTCGACATCGAGACAGGTCACGTGAAGGTTCTGCGCTACCTCATCGTTGGCGATTGCGGGACCATCATCAATCCCAAGGTCGTCGACGGCATGATTTACGGCGCGGCATCTCATGGCATTTCCGCCGCCTTGGGCGAGGGGCATTTCTACGACACGGCGGGCCAACCGCTGACCACCACGTATACCGCGTACGGCAAGCCCGGCATGTGTGATTCACCGCACATCGAGATCATTCACGAGCCTTGTCCATCGCCCACCAGTGTTTTCGGGCAGAAGGCGGCGGGCGATGGCGCGGCCATACCGGCGCCAGCGGCAATTGCGAGCGCGGTAGAGGATGCACTGAAACCGCTGGGTGTTTCTGTTGCCGAGCTGCCACTCGGCCCGGAAGCGGTTGCCAGACTGATTGCGGGCGCGATACAGCAGGAGATCGGCCGTGTTTCCTAGCTCATTTGATTATTCAGCCCCGTCGACGCTGGGCGAGGCGCTGGATCTTCTGGAGCGGTATGGCGAGGACGCGCGCGTACTCGCGGGCGGCCAGAGCCTCATTCCCATGATGAAGCTGCGGTTTCTGTCTCCGGCGCACGTCATAGACATCGGCCGGTTGCCGGAATTGAGGGGCATGGACGAACTTGACGGCGAAATTCGCTGCGGGGCCATGGTCCGACACGGGGACATGGAGCGATCCGGCCTGCTGCGGCAGAGACTGCCGCTGCTCCACGAAGTGTCCCTCGAAATCGCGGACGTGCAGGTTCGCAATCGCGGAACGCTGGGCGGCGCGTTGGCTCAGGCGGACCCCGCCGGTGATTGGCCGACAGCCTGCTTGGCGCTGGGGGCACGTTTCCGATGCGTGAGCAAGAAGGGGGAGCGGCTTGTCGAAGCCCGTCATTTCTTTAGGGACACCTACACCACGGCGCTTGATCCCGGCGAGTTGTTGACGCACGTGTATTTCCCGATTCCGCCGGCCGTTGGCAGATGGGCATACATCAAGATTCACAGAAGGACCGGCGATTTCGCGACCGCGAGCACGGCGGTGCAGATGACCGTCGACGATCAAGGTCGATGTGTGACGATCGGGCTCGGCCTGGGTGGCGTTGGCCCCACACCACTGATACCCGAAAACGCAGTGGAATTCCTGACGGGGCGGGAGCTGACCGACGCCAATATCGACGAAGCGGGTGTCATGGTCGCAGCGCAGCTCGATCCGATAGAGGACATTCGAGGGGCGGTTGACTACAAGCGCCGGGTTGGAAGAGTCGCGTTCGGACGGGCTATGCGGAAAGCCATCAAGCGGGACCGTTGATGGAAAGCACGCGACTTCCGTTGCGGGCGGAGCAGACGAATGAAATTTGAGAAGCGTTTCGATCTCGCTACTCCCCTTCCGGCGGTATGGGAGGCGCTTTGGAACATTGAGCGTATGGTGGCCTGCGTTCCCGGTTGCTCCGGAGCGACTGTCCTCGAGGCGGGGCGGCGCTACCAGGCGACGATCGTGGAGAAGGTCGGGCCGTTCAAAGTCGTGATTCCATTGGATATCGATATCCTGGACGTCGAGGCGGGCCGCGCATTCCGGCTCCGTGCCACCGGCAAGGACAGCCGGGTAGGTACCGAAGTCACTTTCGTGCTTTCGACGCTGCTGGAACCCCGGGGCGAGCACACGCGATTCAGCATGTCCATCGACGCTACGGTCGTCGGTCGCCTGGTCAGCCTCGGTCAGGCCGTGATCAAGCTCAAGGGAGATCAGCAGATCAGCAAGTTCGCCGGGGCGCTCCAGGCCGACCTGTCGAGCGGGCGCAGTGCCTAGGACGTCCGGCGGGGCGACGGGACCGGGTTCCGCCGCGTCCGCTACTTGCGCGCCGGCGCGCTGATCTCGGCAAGCGCGCGGGACAGGTCTTCGTTGCGCTGCTGGAGAAACTTGGCCATCCCGACGGGGCCGAGAAATTCTTCGACCAGTTCGTTCTCGCGCACGTACTGCTTCCACTCGGCCGTATCCATGGTCTTGCGCAGCGCCGCCGCGTACGTATCCACGGCGCCCGCGGGTATCGCGGGTGGCGCGACGAAGCCGCGGAACACGGCGTAGGTGCCCGTGATATTCACGCCCAGTTCCCGCAGCGTCGGCACGTTGGGGAATGTGGGCAGCCGCTTGTCGCCGACGATCGCCAGCATGCGCAACTGCCCGGACTCGACCTGCGCCCGCGTTTCACCGGGGTTGCCCGTGATGAAATCGACGTGTTTGCCGAGCAGCGCGACGGTCGCTTCCGATCCACCCTTGAACGCG
This sequence comes from uncultured Streptomycetaceae bacterium, assembly GCA_964564295.1. Taxonomy (GTDB): domain Bacteria; phylum Pseudomonadota; class Gammaproteobacteria; order Burkholderiales; family SG8-41; genus CAZMBS01. The sequence continues at coordinate 3,482 of CAZMBS010000123.1, read as the reverse complement.
ACATAGTTGAACTGGACTCCGGTCGCCCTGGCCAGCTGGAAACCGATGATGTGATCGGTGCCGCCGAACGCGCCGGACGCATGCGTGACGGACTTCGGAGACTTGCCGGCCGCGTCGATCAGGTCCTTGACGCTGCGGTAGGGTGACGACGCGTTGACGTGCACGGCGTTGGTATCATGCGCCATGACTGCGACGGGCTGGAAATCGCGGTACGTGGGCAGGCTTTTCTGCGAGAGCGGCGTGGTCAGGAACACGTTGGTCACGCAGAGGATATGGCTTGGATCGCCTTTGCGCTCCAGCAGCGCATTGATTGCGACAGCGCCGCCGCCGCCGCTGCGGTTGACGACCTCCACCGGTACCGGCAGCACACGGTCCCGCCTGACGATCTCGCTGATATGCCGGGCGAAGAGGTCGGCGCCCGACCCCGGCGCAGTATGCACGATGATGCGTAACGGCTGTGACGGCTGCCAGTCCGCCGCGCCGGCAGGCACGGATGTGGCCATGCCCGCGATCAGGAAGGCGCGCGTGAACGCGGTTGCTGCAAGTCGGATTTCCATGTGCTCCTCCCGTCCGGATGGTGGGTGTTGCCGTCAGTAGGCCTCTGCGTAGCCGTCGCGCCGGGGATCGGCGCCGGCGTGAAGCACGCCGGTCTTCGAGTCTCTCACGATCATGCATACGCCCCCTGCATTGCCCGACATCGGAGGCCAGCGTTTGATCTTGTGACCCAGCGCCGAGAGCTCGTCGAGGATGCCCGAGGCGATGCGCGTTTCGGCGGCGAGTTGCCCCGGATAGCGCCGGTGCGGGTAGAACGAGTTGGGCGCGCTGAAGCTCGCGAAGCGCGGCAGTTCCGTCGCGCGTTGCGCGTTGGCGCCGAACACGTGGGCGTTCAGCAGCGCCTGCAGCATGCTCTGCGGCTGCACATCGCCGCCGGGCGTGGCGACCGCGAGATAAGGCTTGCCATTTTTCAGGGCGAGCACCGGGTTCGTCGTGAGCCGCGGCCGCTTGCCGGGGGCGAGCACGGCGGGATGGTTGGGATGCAGCCACGACTGCGTGCCGCGCGGCGACATGCCGAACCCGAGTTCCGGAACGATCATGTGGCGCAGCACCGGGTCGCTGGGCGCTGCGCAGAGTATGTTGCCCGCGGCATCCATTGTACAGAGCACCGTCGTGTCGGGCGTAAGCCCGTCGTCCGGCTCGTCGGGCTCGTCGAGATGGGGAGCGCGGCCGCCGAAATACGGTTTCGCGCCGCGAACCATGCCCGGTTCCGGCAGATCGGGAGCCGCACGCTCGGGGTCGATCAGCTTGCGGCGTTCACTGCAATAGGCTTCCGACAGCAGCTCGCGCAGCGGCACGTGCACGAAATCGGGATCTCCGTAATAGGCGTCCCGGTCGGCGAACGCGAGTTTGACTGCTTCGACGACAGTGTGGATATATGCGGTCGCGTTGTGCCCCATGCGACGCACGTCGTACCCGCGCAGCATGCCCAGCACCTGCAGCAGCGCGGGTCCTTGCGTCCACGTGCCACACGTGTAGACATCGATGTTGCCGTAGCGCAGCCGGACCGGCTCCTCTTCCCGCACGCGGAAATTGCGCAGGTCGTCCATGCTGATGAGGCCGCCGTGCTGCTGCGAAAATGCAACCATGCTGCGGGCGACGGGTCCCTCGTAGAAGTATTTCCGGATCGCCTGCAGCCCGGCAATGCGGCCGCGGCGGGCCGCCTGGTGCTCGACCTGCACGAACTTGCGCAGGCTGGATGCGAGGGCGGGTTGTTTCAGCATTTCTCCGACGGCCGGGATGTGTCCGCGCGGTGTGAACACCTTCGCCGTGGATGGCCATTTGCGGAAGCCCGGTTCGTATTCGACGATATCCTCCCGTAGGACCTCGCTCACCGGGAAGCCTTCCTCCGCGTAGATCAGCGCCTTTTCCGCGACATCGGCGAATTTCATCGTGCCATAGCGCTCGAGCGCGAGCAGCCATGCATCCATGGCGGCCGGTGTGATGGTGGTGGCGATTCCCGCCGGAAACTTGTTGCCAAACTGGCGGAAATACGCGGGCGATGCCGCCGCGGGCCAGCGGCCGAGCCCGCCGACCGTGGTCACCTTCTTGCGCCTGGCATCGTAAATGATGATCGGTGCAACACCACCGAGCGTCGTGCGATCGTGCTCGACGACGCACTGGCAGATGCCGACTGCGACGCCGGCATCGATGGCGTTGCCGCCCTTGCGCATGACGTCGTAGCCCGCGAGCGTCGCGAGCGAACAACCCGACGCAATGGCGCCGTGAGTACCACGCATGACGGGCCGGAAGGCGCCGCGCCCCCCTTGCGAGTCGTCCGACATGTCGTAGGTTCCGGTGCGAGACGATGCGTCGCGAAATACGACATCGTCATCATCGGGAATGGTGCTGCGATTTCCGGCTTGCATGAACGATCCCCTTCCGTTGCGTATTCTATGCCCGAAACGCAGGCCGCGGTGCGGGCGTTCGCGCCGCGGCCCTCGCGACTACCCCGCATGTTGAAATCAGCCCCTGGCTGCTGATGATGGAAGCATGCCGCCTGCGCGAGGCAAGGTCGCCGTGCGCCCGGCGCCCGGCTACTTCAGGATCTGGATCAGGTTGTTGAAGTCGTCCGTCCACAGCCGCAGCCCGGGTATCGTGCCGATCTCCATGACGACGCTCTGAACCTTGTCGTGCGCGAGCGCCTGCTTGTCGCGCGCGACGAGCACCCAGTCGGTCTTCGCGAGATCGCTGTCCTCGGCATCGTCGATGATGAGTTCGGTGTGCAGGCCGTAGGCGTCCGCGATCTGCTTCACCACCGGGGCGAGCTTCAGAAACCGGTTGGTCACGTGAAACGCGATCACGCCGTCGGGTTTCATGTGCCGCAGGTATACCGCCATCGATTCCCGGGTGAGCAGATGCACCGGAATGGAATCGCTGGAAAAGGCGTCGATCGCGAGCACGTCGTACTGCTGCGGCTTCTCGCGCTCCATCGCGAGCCGCGCATCGCCGAGGACGGTCTCGATCTTCGCCTTGCTGTCGCCGAGGAACGAAAAGTCGCGGCGCGCGATTTCCACGACCTGCGGATTGATCTCGTAGTAGCGATAGACGTCGCCCGGGCGCCCGTAGATCGCGATGGTGCCCGCGCCGAGCCCCACCACGCCGACGTTCATCCTGACGTGCTGGCCGGCCTTCGCTTCGATGATGCGGCCGATGCCGCTGGTCGGACCGTAGTACGTCGTCGGTTCCGCGCGCCGTTGCGGGCTCAGGTACTGCTCGCCGTGCATGATCACGCCGTGCATGAGGCGGCGCACGTGGTCTTCCGGCTTCTCGGCGACGACGTCCTTCACGCGCAGCGTGCCGTAGAAATTGCGCGTCATGACCTTGGCGTTGCGCGACAGGTAGTCGACGTAATAGTAAAGGTGGTAACCCGTGAAGCCGAGGGTCGCGAGCATCGCGAACGGCACGATCGCGAGCATGCGGCGCGT
>CAZMBS010000122.1:1849-9617 GCA_964564295.1 uncultured Streptomycetaceae bacterium | reverse complement strand
ACCCGATCGTCATGCGACACGAAGAGTATGCCGATGTCCATTGCGCCCAGCAGGGCCGACAAACGGGCGTGTTCGTCCTGCGCCCGGGTCAGATAGTCGTGCTGGATCGCCTGCGCCTCGCGCAATTCCGAAACCGTCAACTCCAGCCTCTGCTCTGCTTCCTTGCGCTGTGAAATGTCGCGTATGCTGATCCGGATGCCGAGATAGCCCCCGCGGTTGTCGTATATCGGACGCCAGTCCGCGGCCGCCCAGAATTCGGACCCGTCCTTGCGCCGCGCTCGAAACTCGTAGTCCTGCCCGCTGTTGCCGCGCAGCGCGCGGCGGATCTGCCGCATGGTTTTTCCCGAGTCCGGCTCGCTGATGAACGGCGCGGGAAAATTGGCGGTTCCGAGGCACTCCTCGGCGGTATAGCCGAACATGTCCAGTACCCGCGGATTGATCCAGATGAGCCGGCCTTCCGGATTGATCCACAGCTCGCAGTCGTAGCTGTAATCGGCGATCGCGGTGAATTTCGCCTCGCTCTCCGCGAGGGCATTGATGCGCCCGGAAAGCGTCGTGGCCATGGCGTTGAACGCCTGCGTGAGGCGTCCGACTTCGTCGCCTCCGACCACCGGCAGCTGTACCGCCAGATCGCCGGCGGCAAGACTCGCGCTGGCCTCGGTCAACTGCGTGAGATTGCGGGTCAACCAGAACGACAGCCCCATCATCGAGACGAGCGACAGCACCAGCGCTACGCCCGCGATCAGCAGGCTGTCCCGAACGAGCCGCCCGCGCGCCGCCTCGATGAACGCGGTGGAAACATCCACGTAGAGGCGGCCGAGCCTGCGATCTCCCGCCCGGATGTCGGTCTCCGATCCGAACCGGGTGCTGAATTCAGCGTCGTCGGTGCGGCTCACGGTCACAGGTTCGACGCGCCCCTGCCACCCGCTGCTCGCGACGATGTCGCCCGCGTGGTTGAACACCACGAGGTGCGCGAATCCCTGGTCGCCGCGCGACCGGTCGAGCAAGGTCTGCACTGCGGCGAGGTCCGCCTGCGCGAGCGGTATCGCGAGCGCCGCGCTCAGGACCCGTTTCTGCTCGTTGACGTGCACCTGGGTGCGCTCGTTCAGCTGCGCGTCGATCACGGAAATGCTATTGACGATGACCAGCGCGAGCATCACGGTCTGCACCAGCGCACCCGCGAGCAGCAGGCGCGTGCGCAATGACAACGAGAACGGCGCGACCTTCATGGGTATGCTTTGGCGCGCACGTCGCGCGCGGACTCCCTACATGCGTTTGTACAAGATCACCGACCGGCGCTGGTAGTTGTACAGCGCCTGTTTCCTGCGCGGCAGAACGTCCACCCCCGCCTCGATGAATCCCCGTTCCACGAACCAGTGTTCGGTGCGCGTGGTCAGGCAGAAGAGTTTCCGGAACTTGCGCCGCCGCGCGCGCAGCTCGATGGCGTCGAGCAGCCGCTCGCCCGCGCCACGCCCGCGAAAATCCGGGTGCACGGCAAGGCACGCGAGCTCTGCGGCGCCGTCGTCTTCGAACGGGTACAGGGCGGCACAGCCGATGATCACTCTGTCGTGTTCCAGCACGACAAACCGGGTGATTTCCATTTCAAGAAGGTCCCGGTTGCGCTTGACCAGCGTGCCGTCGGCCTCCAGCGGCTCGATAAGCTGCAGAATGCCGCCGATGTCTTCTATCTTGGCGTCGCGCAATGTCTCCAGCGGATCGGGCGTGATCAACGAACCGACGCCCTTGCGTGTAAAAAGTTCGAGCAGCAGGCCGTCGTCCAGATGGCCCGACACGAGATGCACGCGCTTCACGCCGTTTTCACATGCGCGCACGGCGCAGGGCAGATAGAGTTTCGCGTCGCCTTCGCGCAGCTTGTTCCGCGCGAGCATCTGCCGCGCCTGGCGCACCGTAATCTCACGCAACAGCTCGCCGCGGCCGCCCGTGATGCCCAGGGTATCCATCAGGAATATGAGCTTGTCGGCACGCAGCGCGATGGCCGTCGCGGTGGCGACGTTTTCCAGCGCGAGATTGAACGTCTCGCCCGTCGGCGAGTAGCCGATCGGCGACAGCAGCACCAGCTCGTTCGTGTCGAGCCGGCGCTGTATGCCCGTCTCGTCGATCTTGCGCACCTCTCCGGTATGCATGAGATCCACGCCGTCGAGCACACCAATGGGCTTTGCCGTCACGAAATTGCCGCTGGCAACGCGGATATCGGCGCCCGCCATGGGTGAATTGGGCAGCCCCATCGACAGCAGCGCCTCAATCTCGATGCGCAGGCGGCCGCTCGCCTCCTTGGCACACGCCAGCGCCTGGTCATCCGTCACCCGCAGTCCGCCATGAAACCGGCCGCGGTGGCGGCGCTCCTTCAATTTCGCTTCGATCTGTGGTCGCGCGCCATGCACGAGCACGATCTTGACGCCCAGAGCCGCGAGCAGGTTGAGATCGTGCGTCAGGTCGAGAAAGCGTCCGTCGGCGACCACCTCACCGCCGAACGCAATGACGAACGTCTTGCCGCGAAACGCGTGGATGTACGGCGTCACGGACTGAAACCAGTCCATGAACCGGTCCTGCGCGGAAAGCCGCCCGCGACGGGCCCTTGCGCCGGCTGAAGCAACTCCGGCTTGTGGTTGTTCCGGAACGTTCAACAAAGCTCCCTTGCGGCGCCCGAAAAATGGGCCATGCCGCCTTATTTCGTTTGCTTTTCAAGCACATATTATGCGAGAACCCGCACCAGCGGAAGCCCGTGCGTGCGGCTAGAAATCGCCCCAAAGCGCCTGCAACGCGGCGATGCCGGCCACAGCAGCGGTTTCGGTTCGCAGCACCCGCGGTCCGAATGCGATGGGGCGAAAGCCGGCGGACACGGCCGCGCGCTCTTCCGCAGGGTCAAATCCGCCTTCCGGACCGACCAGCAGCGTTACGGGGCCCGCAGGCCTTTCCAGGTCGCCCGGGCGCGTGGTGGCCGCGGGAAGCAGTATCCATGTTGAGCCACCCTTCGCGTCTGGCGACCCCAGCCAGTCGACGAGACGCTGCACGTCGCGCACCGGCGGCACTCGGTTGCGGCCACATTGCTCGCACGCGGCGATTGCCACGGCCTGCCAGTGGGCAATCCGCTTGCCGCGCCGCTCGGCATCGAGCCGGACCACGCTGCGAACGGTCGCGAGCGGCTGAATTGCCGTCACGCCAAGCTCCACCGCTTTTTGCACGGTGTAGTCCATCCGGTCGCCACTGGAGATGCCCTGCGCAAGCGTGATCGCAAGCGGCGATTCCCGGTTCACGTCGCGGCGAACCCCGATCTCGAGTCCGATGCCCGAGCCGGCAGTCGACGCGACCACCGCGTCGTACTCCGAACCGTGGCCGTTGAACGCCGTCACGGGGTCGCCCGGCTTCAGGCGCAGCACGTGCGTCAGGTGATGCGCCTGTTCGCGCGGCAGGCGGCAGAGCGCGTATTCATGAAGTTCCCCGGGACAAAATACACGGGGCGAAGCGGGAGCAGGTCGCACGCGCCGAATTTTAGTCCATGCCCGGCCGCCGGGCGCGTGGCGCGGACGTCGCGGGCAGCATAGAATCGCGCTTTTTCGGGAGGCCGCCGTGAGAATCGTGATTCTCGGTGCCGGTCAGGTCGGTTCGTCCATCGCCGAAAGCCTGGTTTCCGAGGCGAACGACATCACCGTCGTCGACACCAACGGCGAGCGGCTGGGCAAGCTGCAGGATCGCCTTGACCTGCGTACGGTCACGGGGAACGCCGCCCATCCTGCCGTGCTCGAGCGCGCCGGCGCGCGCGATGCCGATATGATACTCGCCGTCACGCAAAGCGATGAAACGAACATGGTGGCGTGCAAGCTTGCGGCCACCATGTTCAACATTCCCACGAAGATCGCGCGCATCCGTTCGGCGGACTATCTGTCGCACCCCGAAATATTTTCCCCCGAGAATTTCGCGGTCGACGAGTCGATCTGTCCGGAGCAGGTCATCACCGACTACGTCGTCAAACTGCTGGAATTCCCGGAATCGCTGCAGGTTCTGGAGTTCGCGGACGGCGCCGTAAGCCTCGTCGCGGTGCGCGCGTATCACGGCGGGCCGCTGGTGGGCCACGAATTGCAGACGCTGCGCAAGCACATGCCGCAGGTCGACGCACGGGTGGCGGCGATATTTCGTCAGGACCGTCCCATCCTTCCGGAAGGCAACACGGTCATCGAAGCGGGCGACGAGGTCTTTTTCATCGCCGCCACGGAAAATATTCGCGGCGTGATGCGCGAACTCCGCCGGATGGACAAGCCGGTCAAGCGCGTCATGATCGGCGGCGGCGGCAATATCGGGCGCCGGCTCGCCAAGGCGATCGAGAACCGCTTCGAAGTCAAGATCATCGAATTCGACAAGCGCGGCGCGGAGCGTCTGGCTGCCGAATTGGACAGGGCGCTGGTGCTCACCGGCGACGTGACGGACGAAGAGCTGCTGGCGACCGAAAATGTCGGCGACATGGATGTTTACTGTGCGGTCACCAACGATGACGAAAACAACATCATGGGTTCGTTGCTCGCAAAGCGCATGGGGGCGCGAAAAGTGATCGCGCTGATCAACCGCAGCTCCTACGTCAATTTGCTCCAGGCTGGCCAGATCGACATCGCCATTTCTCCGGCGCAGGCGACCATCGGCACTTTGCTGGCGAAGGTGCGCCGCGGCGACTGCGTGGCGGTGCACTCACTGCGGCGCGGCGCCGCCGAGGCGCTCGAAATCGTCGCGCACGGCGATGCGAAATCGAGCAAAGTCGTCGGCCGGCGTGTCGAGGAGATCGACCTGCCCGCGGGGGCGACGATCGGCGCCGTGGTGCGCAATGCAAAGCCGTCTTCACCGAAATCGGCGGATAGTCCGGCCGCTGCCGGCGCGAGCCCCGAGGTGATCATGGCACACCACGACACGATGATCGAACCCGACGATCATGTGATCGTGTTCGTGGTGAACAAGCGCGTTGTCCCGAAGGTTGAAAGGTTGTTCCAGGTCGGAGTCGGCTTCCTGTAGCACGACATGTCCGCGCTTCTCTCTGTCGCCCCCCAACTCGGACTTATCGCCATGGCGATGAGTCTGTCGCATCTCGTTCCGCTTGCGGTTTCAATCGGGTATCGGGACGGCGCGGAGACCGCTTTTTCGTTCTCCATGGCCTTGAACTGCGCGCTCGGATATGTCGTGTGGCTGTCGACGCGACGGCATGGGCGCGAGTTGACGCCGCGAACCGGCATCCTGCTCGTAGTGCTTGCCTGGTGCGGCGGTGCAGCGTTCGCCACGGTTCCGCTATTGCTCGCCATTCCCGGATTGTCGTTGACCGATGCCTACTTCGAGACCGTGTCCGGGCTGACAACCACCGGTGCGACTGTGCTGTCGCATCTCGACACGCTGGAACCGTCGTTGAATATCTGGCGCGGCCTGCTGGTCTGGCTTGGCGGCATGGGTCTCATCGTGCTGGCAGTTGCCATCCTGCCGCTGCTCGGCGTCGGCGGGAGACAGGTATTCAAGGCGGAAACCCCCGGACCCATGAAGGACGCGAAATTGACTCCACGCATTACCGAGACCGCCAAAGGCCTGTGGTTGGTTTACGTGCTGATTTCCTTGGCATGCCTCACTGCCTATCGCATTGCCGGTATGAACTGGTTCGACGCAACAATGCACATGTTCAGCACCATGGGCTTGGGCGGCTTTTCAAGTCACGACGCCAGTTTCGGCTACTGGAACTCGCCGGTAATCGAAGCGGTGGCCATCGTATTCATGCTGGTAGCGAGCATCAATTTTGGCACCCACTTCATGGCACTCAGGGCGCGGAGCACGGAGCCATACGCTCTGGACCCAGAGGCCAGGCTGTGCATGGCAGTCATGGCCGGAAGCTGCGCCGCGATCGCGGTCTACCTTTACGCCAAGGACGTCTACCCCGATATCTGGACTGCACTTCGCTTTGCGTCGTTCAACGTAGTATCCATTGCGAGCACAACGGGGTACGCAAGTACCGATTACAATCTCTGGCCGATGTTTGCACCGATGTGGATGCTGTTCCTGTGCAGCTTCGTCTCCTGCTCCGGTTCAACAGGGGGCGGCATCAAGCTCATCCGTGCGCAACTGCTGTACTTGCAGGTCTACCGCGAGTTTCTGAGGCTCCTGCACCCGAACGCCGTTGCCCCGGTGAGACTGGGGGGAACGCTCATCGAGAACAAGGTGATTTTCGCCGTGCTCGCGTTTCTGTTCATTTATGTCGCCAGCATCGTGACGATGACCCTGATCCTGCTGGCCACCGGGCTCGATGTAATTACCGCATTCAGCGCGGTGATCGCCTGCATCAACAACACCGGCCCGGGACTCAATCAAGTCGGTCCCGCCACCACGTTCGAAGTGCTATCGGATTTTCAGACGTGGATATGCACGTTCACCATGCTGCTCGGACGCCTGGAACTCTTTACGTTGATGGTTATTTTCATGCCTGCATTCTGGCGCAAGTAGCAAGTGCGAACGGTGTAAATATTTCCTTTAAATTCAATTGATTAAATGAGGGTCGCGCGTTTGCGCGCGAGCGCCGCAGCCTGCTAGCGTCCGCTGCTGCATTCCAGCGAATCGAGCGACACGACGGGCCAGATGCCGCCCGATGCTCGCGTCGTGGTCGTTGCGCTTCCGGCGCAACCGAGATTGAACAGGAAATTTCCGAACAGGTTGTTGCGCGCGCTGCTGGAAGCCGGCGGCGCGATCGTCGATCCGCCAGCCGGCGATGCCGTCACGGCCAGCACACCGTCGAGGTAGCTGACCAGGTAGTTCGGCGACGAGAGGCCGGACGGCGTAATCGGATACGGGCCGACGGGAGACGTTATGGTCGCGGTCGTTGCGAACGATAGCCCGCCGCCGAGCGCGGCAGGCGTATCCGTCGGCGCCAAACCGCTGATTGTCGCGGTGAACGGCGGATTGGCTTGCCCGATCGGCCGGGAAATGTCATCGGCTGTTACGGTAAGCGGGCGCGGCGTGATCGATCCCGTTGCAACCGGCACCAGTGAGACTGCGTAGTTCGCGCCCCCGTTGCCGTCGGACACCGTGCCGCTTGCCGTCAGCGTCTTGCCCGTGCCCGCGTTCTGGTTGCTGAATGCCTGCACGAAAGCCGCCGTATCGCCGAGACCCACCCCACCCGCGATCACCGGCGCGCCCGAGGACACCGCGGTCCCGTCATACACTTTGGTATCGGTGACTGCCGTCACGGTAATCGGCCGTGCCGTGATGGAACCGGTAAACACCGGGATGTAGGTCACCGCGTAGTTTGCGCCGGCATTGCCATCGGTAATCGAGCCTGTCGGCGCGAGCGTCTTGCCCGTGCCAGCGTTACGCGTATCGAAGGACTGCAGAAAGCTCGCGGTATCTCCACCCACCAGCGCACCAGCGACAATCGCCGGCGCGCCAGCCGAATTTGTCGTGCCATCGTAGATCCTGGTGTCGGTTACCGCTGTCACCGTCAGCGGCGCCGCCGTGATGACACCCGTGTTGTTCGGAACGTAGGTGACTGCGTAGTTGTTCCCGCCGTTGCCGTCGGCAACAATCAGTCCGCTCGCCGTCAGCGTCTTGCCCGTGCCCACGTGCCGCGTGTCGAAGCTCTGCGTGGCCGCCGTGCCCACCGCGTCATACAGCGCGCCAGTCAATACCGGCGCCACCGCCGATCCCGTCGTGCCGTCATACACCCGGCTGTCCGCCTGCGCCGTCACCGTCAGCGGCGCCGCCGTGATGACACCCGTGTTGTTCGGAACGTAGGTGA
>CAZMBS010000122.1:0-1749 GCA_964564295.1 uncultured Streptomycetaceae bacterium | reverse complement strand
CCGGCGCCACCGCCGATCCCGTCGTGCCGTCATACACCCGGCTGTCCGCCTGCGCTGTCACCGTCAGCGGCGCCGCCGTGATCGTGCCCGTCGCGCTGTTCAACGTCACCGCGTAGTTGTTGCCGCCGTTGCCGTCGTTCACCACGAAGCCGCCGTTCACGTTTAGCGTGCTTCCGTTCACCCCCAGCACGTTTCTGCTCGCATACGATTGCGTGAGCGAGCCCACCGTGTCCCCGCCCACCAGCCCGCTCGCCGCCGGCGTGCCCGCCGATGCCGTCGTGCCGTCATACACTTTCGAATCCGTCACCGCGTTCAGCGACAACGCCTTCGCCGTAATCACGCCCGTTGCGGCCGGCGCGAACGTTACGGCATAGTTGGCTCCGCCATTTCCATCGTTGACCGTGCCGGAGGGCGTGAGCAACTTGCCGGTGCCGACATGCTTGTCGTCAAAGGCCTGAGAGAAAGTCGACGAGTCGCCGACGCCCAGGCCGCCCGTGATCGTCGGCGCTGCTGCGGATACGGTGGTACCGTCGTAGGCTCTCGAATCTGCGGCCGCAGTCACGGTAATCGGTCGCGCGGTGATCTCGCCGATATTGCCGGTCGCGGACGTTGATGTCAGCTGGTAGCCGTGAACCGTGACAGCACCATTGGACGCGCCGGTAATGGCAACAGTCGCGGAAACGGTCTTGCCGGCCCCGACATCGCGAGTGTCATAGGCGCCGGCCGCCGGATTGGTGATCGTTACCGTATCGCCGTCAATCTCTCCCGTCAGCGCGTAATTGGCCGGCACAAGCGCGGCGGCCGTCGTCCCGTCGTAGACCTTGCTGGCAGATCCGACCAGGGTTGCCGTGACCGACGGAGCAATCGAATGAAGGAATCCATTGCCTGTTCCGGGTCCGCCGTAAGGCGCGCCCGAATACGACTGATTGTAGTGCTTGAAATTTGGCGTCAGACCGCCGCGTGTATCGAGCAATGGGCTTGTGGAGTAAACCAGCCAGCGGCCGGAGGGCGCGCTGAGAGCACCCGCTCCGGCAAGGTTGATGAAATTCCCGCCTTGGGCTGCCAGTACGATGGCATCACCCGCCGCGAGCCCGGTTACCGCGCCGTTCAGGGTGAGATCACCTATAGCCGTCGCGGTAACGGCCCCGCCGATATTGGACACTCCGAGTATCAGGGAATTCGCGTCATTCACCGCCGCGTTGTTCGCCCCTGTATTGCTCAGTTGCACGGGACCGGTAAAGTCGTTCCCGACATTCGCCAGAGTAATCGCACCCGCCCCGGTCGTGAAACTCGCAGTGCCTGCGCCCGACGCCTGCACAATCGCCGTTCCGCCAGCCTGCGTGATGCTGTTGGTGCCGGTCGCCGTCACGACCAGCGTGCCTGTCCCCACGCTGGAATTTCCCAGCAATATGGCATTGGCATCGCGCAGGCTCACGTTGTTCGCGCCCGTGTTCGTCAGCGACACCGGGCCCGTGAAGTTGTTCGCCGCATTGTTCAGCGTGATCGCCGCAGCGCCCGTCGTGAAACTCGCCGCGCCAGCGCCCGCCGCCTGAATCATCGAGGCCGCCTGCGTGATCGCGCCCCCAGCGGCCACCGTCAGCGTGCCGCTTCCCACGCTCGTCGTGCCGAACTGGATCGCGTTCGCGTCCGTGATCGCAACGTTGTTCGCTCCGGTGTTCGTGACGCCGACGTTGCCGATGAAATCGTTCCCTGCGTTCGTGAGCGTGATCGCGCCCGCCCCCGCGTTGA
>CAZMBS010000121.1:0-9736 GCA_964564295.1 uncultured Streptomycetaceae bacterium | reverse complement strand
AGGCGCAACCACGATTCCAGATCGGGCGCTAACGGCACGGCGGGGCGGAAAAAGAACGCCGCACTTGCAGTGCGGCGTTCGTATCGGAAAAAAGCGTCGCGTCAGGGGTTGACGACGACGTCGTTCAGCGACACCGGTCGGCTCGCCTGCATGACGAGGCCGAACGCGGCACGGTCAAACGTACGGAACACCATCACGAGGCCATAGCGCTCGTTCGGCAGATTGGCGATGTCTCCATCGCTGACGGGCTTGGCATTCGTGAAGACGGGCGCGTCCCGCGGCGTGAGTTCCTCGGCGTAGTAGGGTCGGCGCGCATCGCTACCCGAGGGCCCCTGCCGGCCGAAAAGCGGTTCGGTTCGAATCCCGTACCGGGAATCCTGGGCGTTGCGATGTATCGCAAGCACATGCCCGACTTCGAGGCCGTCCTTCGCGCCTTTGGACAACGTGACGATCGACAGAGGACCGGTTTCCCAGATGCTGTTGTAGGCGGAGACGATGCGTCCCCGTACGCTTTTCTGCGGCGGGCGCGGAACGTACGAAAATGTCGGCCGCTCCTGTGACGCCGGCAGCAACCGGTCACCTTCATACATTTCCTGGTTCGATTTCAGAATATCGACCGTACTGATTTCCCCGAACTGCCGCACACGGGCTTCCCCGAGATAGTTCGCGGTATACCCGAGAATTTCCTTCGTATCGGGATCGACGAGCGGGTCGCCGCGCCGGAACACCTGCCAGATCAGGCCCTTTTCCTTGGTGACGCCTCTGACGTACGCGACATTGCCGGCGCCGATGGCGACCCGGCTTTCTTCCGTAGCGACGATGCGGGCTGCGTTATCGAGCTCGGTGGCACCCACAACCAGCGGTCTGGACAGGAACGGCTCGATATCGGTCGGCCGTATCGTCGGTACGGCGGCGGCGGCGCGAGCTTCGGCTCGAACCTTGGGCGAGAGCCGCACTTCGGTCTGGTCCACCCGCAACTGGGTCCTGCCGCGATCCAGAACCAGCACGTCCCCCGGATAGATCCGGTTGGGATTCTTGATCTGATCCTGGTTCATCTTCCAGAGTTCCTGCCAGCGCCAGGGCTCTTTCAGGTATCGGCCAGCGATGCCCCACAACGTGTCGCCCGGGACCACGATGTACCTGTCCGGGGCCGTATCTTTCAGGTCGGCCGGTGTTGCCGCGTAAGCCGGCAGGGCCGAAGTCAATAACAAAATCAGAGATATAATCGATTTTTTCATGCCATGCTCCCACATGAACCGGGTTGCAGCGGCCGGATCGCGCGCAACATCGGTCAAAGGTGACGTAATGGTTTAAATTCTGCATCTACCTGATTAAATTCGCAAGTTTTTCATGGCTTTGCTGCCCGTTCTGCGCTACCCCGATCCCCGCCTGCATGTCGTGGCGCAGCCTGTGCGGGCTGTCGATGAGAATATTCGTAATTTAATCAATGACATGGCAGAGACCATGTATGCCGCGCCAGGAATTGGCCTGGCCGCGACACAGGTTGACGTCCACGTGCGGCTGATCATCATCGACACTTCGGAAACCCGCGATCGCTTGCAGGTGTTTATCAACCCGGAAATCGTCGCGACGCAGGGCGAAGCCGATCTGGAGGAGGGCTGCCTTTCGGTGCCCGGGGTATACGAAAAGGTGCGGCGCGCCGAGCGTGTTACCGTGCAGGCGTTGAACGATCGAGGGGATCGGTTCACGCTGGAAGCCGACGGCCTGCTCGCGGTCTGCGTGCAGCACGAGATCGACCATTTGAACGGCAAAGTTTTTGTCGAATATCTCTCCAGGCTGAAACAGCAGCGCCTGCTTGCAAAAATCCGCAAGCAGCAGCGCAAGGCCATGTAAGTTCCGGCCGGGACGTTCGCCGGCACGCTTGCGGGCACGCGATGAAAATCATTTTCGCCGGCACTCCGGTTTTTGCAGCGACAGCGTTGCGCGAACTCGTCGCGGCCGGTCACGACATCGCCATGGTATTGACGCAACCCGACCGCCCGTCCGGACGCGGTCTCCGGCTGAAAACCAGCGCGGTAAAGGCGTTCGCGCTTGCATCGGGATTCCCGGTATTGCAACCGACGCACCTCCGCGATCCGGCATTGCACGCCGCGATCGCCGGCGTGCAATCCGACGCGATGGTCGTCGCGGCTTACGGACTGATCATTCCGCCGGAAATTCTGAGCATGCCGCGCCTGGGATGCATCAATATCCATGCTTCGCTGTTGCCGCGATGGCGCGGCGCGGCGCCGATCCAGCGCGCGATTCTTGCCGGCGACGCGGTTACCGGCATCACGATCATGCAGATGGCGGCTGGGCTCGATACGGGCCCCATCCTTGCGCGGGAATCGTTGCCGATCATGCAGGATGACACCGCATCGTCGTTGCACGACAGACTTGCGACGCTCGGCGGCGCATTGATTGTGCGAACGCTCGACGCCCTGCCGGTCGCGCAGCCGCAGGACTCGGCGCTCGCGACATACGCCGCCAAGGTGAGCCGTGACGAGGCCCGTATCGACTGGACCCGCGCGGCTGTCGAGATCGAGCGCGGCATCCGCGCATTCAATCCCGAGCCCGGCGCGCATGCCGTTTTCGCAGGCACGTCATTGAAAATCTGGCGCGCAGCGCTCGCGCAAGTCGCGCCGGCGCGTCCGGGCGAGGTCGTTGCCGCAGGGGCCGAGGGCATCGTGGTCGCTTGCGGCGCCGGCGCTGTGCGGCTGCTGGAATTGCAGCGATCCGGCGGCAGGCGACTCCCGGCCGCGGCGCTGTTGTCCGGCTTCGCGATTGCGCCAGGCGATCGTTTCGACAGCTGATGCGGGACGTGCAGAATCTCGCGAGCGCCGTGGTCCGGCAGGTACTGTCCGGGACCAGCCTCGATGCCGTATTGGGACCGCTGTGGGCGCGGCAGGCACCCGCGCTGTCAGCGCAGCAGCGCGGCGCGATCCAGGATCTGAGCTACGGTACGCTGCGATGGTTCGCGCGTCTTGACGCCATGCTGGATGCGCTGCTCGCAAAGCCCATCGACGATGCGCGCCTGCGACATTTGTTGCTGGTCGCGCTGTATCAGCTCGAACACACGCGCGCCGCGCCCTACGCCATCGTCGACCACGCCGTGCGCGCCTGTTCGGATCTCGGACTGTCCCGCGCGAAGGGTCTCGTCAACGGCGTGCTGCGGAACTTTCTGCGACGGCCGGCCGCGATCCGCGCGGCGGCCGATCGCACCGGACCGGGACGGCACGCGTATCCGGCGTGGTGGATAGCGAAGGCGCAGGCGCAGTACCCGAACGCGTGGAGCACCCTGCTCGACTGCGGCAACCAGCGGCCGCCGATGACCCTGCGCGTCAATGTCCGGCGAATCTCCCGGGACGCCTATCTCGATCGGTTGGCCGCCGCGAATATCCCGGCACAGCCGGTGGGCGCTTGCGGCATCACGCTTACACGCGCGATGCCGGTGGATGCGATTCCGGGATTCTCCGACGGCCTGGCATCGGTGCAGGACGCCGGTGCGCAGCTCGCCGTGGCGCGGCTTCAACTGGCGCCAGCCATGCGCGTGCTCGACGCCTGCGCTGCGCCCGGCGGCAAAACCGCGCACATGCTGGAAAGTGAAAACGTCGCGGTCACCGCGCTCGACGTCGATTCTGCCCGGCTCCGGCGCGTCGCGGACAATCTCAGCCGGCTCGGGTTCTCGGCGGACATCGTGTGCGGTGATGCTGCGAATCCCGGCGGCTGGTGGGATGGCGTGCCGTTTGACCGCATCCTTGCCGATGTGCCGTGCTCCGCGTCGGGCATCGTGCGCCGGCATCCGGATATCAAGTGGCTGCGCCGTCCTGCGGACATCGAGCGCCTTGCGCGGGTCCAGGCATCGATCCTGGATGCGCTGTGGCGATTGCTGGGGACTGGTGGTAAATTGCTGTACGCAACGTGTTCGGTGTTCCACGAGGAAAACCATTTGCAGGTTGCCCGATTCCTGGAGCGCCACGACGACGCCCGGCACGAGCACACCCCGGCGGCGGAGCAGGAGCAGCCGTATCCGGCGGGCCAAATTTTTCCCGATGAACGACATGACGGCTTCTACTACGCTGTGTTGCGCAAAGCGTAGGGCGTCGCGCCTGCGCGTCGCGATCGCCGCCCTGTTGTTCTGCCTGGGCGTGGCGGGCGCTGTTGGTGCGCAGACGCCCGGGATCGAAATCCGCAAGGCGGCGCTTACGCAGACCGACGAGGGCTACGTGCTCGACGCCGAACTGGAAATCGTCCTGACGACCGCGCTCGACGAAGCACTGCACAAGGGTGTTCCGCTCTATTTCATACTCGACTTCGAACTCATCCGCGCGCGCTGGTACTGGCTCAACGAGAAAATCGCGAGCACGCAGCAGCAATACCGGCTGTCGTTCAATCCGCTGACCCGGCAATACCGGGTGGGCGTGGGGCAGCTGTATCAGAACTTCCCGTCGCTCGGCGAGGCGCTGCAATTCCTGAGTCGTGTACGCCGCAAGAATGACATCGAACCCGGGACGCTCCGCAAGGACAACACCTATACGGCCGGCGTGCGCCTGCGCCTCGACACGTCGCAACTGCCGCGGCCGTTCCAGATCACCGCGCTCGGCTCGCGCGAGTGGAACATCGCGTCGGACTGGCATCGCTGGTCGGTGAATCCGTGAAGCTTGATTCCGCGCAACCGGCTGCGTTGAGAACGCCCGCGGCGGTCCGGTTCCTGTTGATCGCCTGCGCGGTGCTGGGCGCGGTCGCGCTGTTCGGGCTTGCGACCGTTGCGGCGAACGCGACGCTGCTCGCGGAGCATTACACGCTGTTGCTCGTCGTCAACGGCAGCATCGCGGCACTGCTCGCGGCGCTCGTGCTATACCAGCTCTTCAACCTGCGCCGCCGGCTCAAGGCGGGTGTTTTCGGCTCGAAACTCACGGTGCGGCTCGTCATACTGTTCGCGCTGATGGCGATCCTGCCCGGCGCGCTCGTGTACGGCGTGTCGGTCCAGTTTCTCGCGCGCAGCATCGAGTCCTGGTTCGAAGTCCGGCTCGACAAGGCGCTGGAGGGCGGCCTGAACCTCGGTCGCGGCGCGCTCGACAGCATGCTGCGGGACCTTTCCAAGAAGGCCGACACCATGGCCGTTTCCCTGTCGGTGCGCGCGCCGTCCGAGCATATCGGCGCCCTCAACACGCTGCGCGAGCAGGCTGGCGTGCAGGAGGCGACACTCTTCAATTCGCGCGGTCGTGTGCTGGCGCACGCCGGCACCGAGGCCGGATCGATCGCTCCGGAACCCCCCGGGCCCACGGCGCTGCGGCAGATCCGGTTGCAACAGGTTTATGGCGCAATCGAGGCCATTCCGGAGCGCGGTCTCTGGCTTCGGGTCGTCGCGCCGGTGAACGTCGCGTCGCTGTCCGAAGAAACGCGCGTGCTGCAGCTCTTGCAGTCGGTTCCCTCGCAGCTTGCGCAGGATGCGGAGATCGTCCAGACGGGCTACCGGGAATACCAGGAACTCAGTCTCGGGCGCCGCGGACTCAAGCGCCTGTACGGCATCACGCTGACGCTTGCGTTGCTGCTCGCGCTGCTTTCCGCGCTGTCGGCGGCGTTTTATCTGTCGGATCACCTGTCGGCGCCGTTGAGCGCGCTGGTCGAGGGCACGCGCGCTGTCGCGCAGGGGGATTTTTCACGCCAGACGTCCGTGGCGAGCCGCGACGAGCTCGGCACGCTGATGCAATCGTTCAACAGCATGACGCTGCAGCTTTCCGACGCCCGCGCGCTCGCCGAACGCAATCAAGCCGAGGTCGCGCACGCGAAACGCTATCTGGAAAGCATCCTCGCCAACCTGTCGGCGGGGGTGATCGCGCTCGATGCGGGTCTTCGCCTGCGCTCGGCGAATCCCAGCGCGGCGGCCATACTCCGGGTCGACTGCGCGCCGCTCGACGGATGCGCGATCGATCGCTGGTCGGACCGGGATGCCGCGCTGGCTCCGGTCGCGGCCAGCATCCGCGAAGGATTCGATCGTCCGGGCGGCGAATGGGAGTCGCAGGTCGAGCGGGACACGAACGACGGCACGCAGGTGCTGTTGTTGCGCGGCACCCGGCTGTCGGAGGAGACCGGGTCGGGCTACGTGGTCGTGTTCGATGATGTGACGCATTTGCTGCAGGCGCAGCGCGACGCGGCGTGGGCGGAAGTCGCCCGGCGGCTCGCCCATGAAATCAAGAATCCGCTGACGCCGATCCAGCTGTCAGCCGAACGCATGCAGGTCAAGCTGTCGCCGCGCCTTGCCGGCGCGGATGCAGAAATGCTCTCGCGGTCGACCCAGACCATCGTCAACCAGGTCGCGGCGCTGAAGCGCATGGTCGACGCGTTCAGCCAGTACGCGCGCACGCCGGAACCCGCGATGCAGGAGCTCGACCTCAACGCGCTCGTGCGGGAGGTGCTGACGCTCTACGAATCGCTCGGAAGCCGCATCCGGCCCGAGCTTGCTCCCGAGCTTGCTCCGGTTTTCGGCGACGCGACGCTGCTGCGGCAGGTGTTGCACAATTTGCTGCAAAACGCGCAGGATGCGCTGGCCGACGTTTCCGAGCCCCGCATCGTGATCTCGAGCAGCGAGGCGGACGGCAAGGTGATCTTCGACGTAACCGACAACGGCGCGGGATTCCCGGAGCATCTCGTCAGGCGCGCGTTCGAACCGTACGTCACGACCAAGCCGAAAGGCACGGGGCTCGGGTTGTCGATCGTGCGCAAGATCGTCGAAGAGCATGGAGGTGAAGTGGGCATCGCAAACATCGCGCCGCACGGGGCAAGGGTCCGCATCATGCTGCCGACCGCAGCTTCGGTGCGCGCGCGACACAAGACGGCGGCTTGACCAGGACATATGCAACAGATACTCGTAGTCGACGACGAAATCGGCATCCGCGAACTGCTTTCCGAAATACTGTCGGACGAGGGATTCCGTGTGCAGCTCGCCGAAAATGCCGCGGAGGCGCGGTCCTGCCGCGCCCGCAACCGGCCGGATCTCGTGCTGCTCGACATCTGGATGCCCGATACCGACGGCATCTCGCTGCTCAAGGAGTGGGCAAGCGCGGGACTGTTGACCATGCCGGTGGTGATGATGTCCGGCCACGGCACGATCGACACCGCGGTGGAGGCGACGCGCATCGGCGCCGTGGATTTTCTCGAGAAACCCATTGCGCTGCAGAAACTGCTCGCCACGGTCGGAAAGGCGCTGAAGCAGGGTGGTCGCGCTTCGATGCCGGCGCTCTCGCTGGCCGCCCTGGGTCGCGCGCCTCTGATCGGGGAGTTGAAACAACGGCTCGAGCGGGTTGCCGCCGCGCGCACCCCGCTGTTGCTGCAGGGTGAGCCGGGCAGCGGCATCGAGCTGTGCGCGCGCTTCCTGCACCCCCGGAACGCGCCCTGGCACGCGCCGGATGCCGTTGCGCAGCTGGCGGAAGCGCCGCTCGATCTGCTGGAAAACGCGCGCGAGGGCACGCTGTACCTGCATGACGTTTCCCAGCTCGACCGGATGCAGCAGAAGGGGCTGCAGCTACTGCTTGCCCGGACCGATCGTTACAACGTGCGCGTCATCTGCGCCACTTCGAGACCGCTGGCCGATCTCGTCGCGCAGGGGCAGTTCGACGAGCGACTCTATGCGTCGCTGAGCGCGACGACCATCCGCGTGCCGGGCCTGCGCGAGCATCGCGAGGACGTGCCGGAGCTCGTTAATCTGTTCCTGTCGGGCATGGTCGAGTCCAAGGAGATTCCGGCGCGCCAGTTTTCCACCGCGGCGCTGAACGCGTTGCGCAATTACGACTGGCCCGGGAATCTCACGGAGCTGCAAAGCGTCGTGCAGACGCTCGCGCGCACGGCGCTTGCCGATCCGATCGCGCTGGACGAGGTCGTTCGCATATTGCCGCAACCGGGACCGGCGTCCGCCACCGCGCGCGACGTGGCGCTCAACGTGCCGTTGCGCGAGGCGCGCGACGCCTTTGAACGCATTTACTTCGAGCATCACATCGCGCAGGAAGGCGGAAACATCAGCCGAGTCGCTGAAGTGGTGGGGCTCGAGCGCACGCACCTGTACCGCAAGTTGAAGCAACTGGGCATCCGGCTCGCGCGCAAGCCCGAGGAGTAGCGCGGCAACGGGCGGGCGCGGGCGAGGCGCGAGGGAGCGGCGTCGCGGGCGGTATAATTTCCCCCTTTTTTGTGCTGCCCGCCCCGCAAGGACACCCCGCATGAGTTCCCGAACCGATTTGGCCAACGCCATACGCGCGCTGGCAATGGATGCCGTGCAGAAGGCCAATTCGGGACATCCCGGCATGCCCATGGGCATGGCGGAGATCGCCGAGGTTTTGTGGAACGGGCACCTGCGCCACAACCCCGCGAACCCCGGGTGGCCTGACCGCGACCGTTTCGTGCTGTCGAACGGCCACGGCTCCATGTTGCTCTATGCGCTGTTGCACCTCACCGGGTACGACCTGTCGATCGACGAACTGAAGCGCTTTCGCCAGTTGCATTCGAAAACGCCGGGCCATCCCGAGCACGGCATCGCCCCGGGCGTCGAAACCACAACCGGCCCGCTTGGGCAAGGGCTTGCCAATGCCGTGGGGATGGCGCTCGCGGAGCGACTGCTTGCGGCCGAGTTCAACCGCGACGGCCACACGATCGTCGATCACCGGACCTACGTCTTCCTCGGCGACGGCTGCCTGATGGAAGGCATTTCGCACGAGGCGTGTTCGCTCGCCGGCACGCTCAAGCTCGGCAAGCTGATCGCGTTTTACGACGACAACGGCATCTCCATCGACGGCGCGGTGCAAGGCTGGTTTACGGACGATACGCCGCGGCGATTCGAGGCGTACGGCTGGCATGTCATTGCTGCCGTGGATGGACACGACGCGTCGGCTGTCGAGGCCGCGCTGCGGCAGGCGCAATCGGTGCACTCGCAACCCAGCCTCATCTGCTGCAGAACGGTCATCGGCAAAGGCGCGCCGAACAAGCAGGGCACGGCCGATACGCACGGCAGCGCGCTCGGCGACACGGAAGTCGCGGCGACGCGCGCGGCGATCGGCTGGAAACATCCGCCGTTCGAAATTCCGCAGTCGGTGTATGCCGGGTGGGATCAGCGGGAGGCGGGCGCCGCGCGCGAAGCGGAGTGGCGCGCGCGTTTCGAGCGTTACGCCGCGCGGTTTCCGCAGGAAGCGCGCGAGTTCGAGCGCCGCCTGTCCGGAGATTTGCCCGCGTCGTTCGGCGCGGATGCGCGGGACATGCTCGCCGCCGCCAATGCGAAGGCAGAAACTGTCGCAACGCGCAAGGCTTCGCAGGTCGTATTGACCGCGCTCGCGCCGAAACTGCCGGAACTGATCGGCGGTTCGGCGGACCTGATGGGCAGCGTGTTCACGAACTGGCCGGGCAGCCGCGTCGTCGGACCCGGGGGCGGCGGCAACATCGTCAACTTCGGCGTGCGCGAATTCGCGATGGCGGCCATCACGAACGGCCTCGCGTTGCACGGCGGATTTATTCCCGAAACCGGCACGTTCCTGACGTTCTCCGATTATTCGCGTAACGCGCTGCGCATGGCCGCGCTCATGAAGCTGCGCAACGTGTTCGTGTTCACGCATGATTCCATCGGTCTCGGCGAGGACGGGCCGACGCATCAGGCGGTAGAGCACGTCGCGAGCTTGCGCCTGATTCCGAACATGGCGGTCTGGCGGCCCTGCGATACCGTGGAAACCGCGGTGGCCTGGCGCGCGGCAGTGGA
>CAZMBS010000120.1:0-9824 GCA_964564295.1 uncultured Streptomycetaceae bacterium | reverse complement strand
TACTATGACATCACATCACGATCGTTGTTCAGGGGATTTTTCAACAGGCTGTTAGAGGTTGAATTCACCGACCCAATTGTCTGTGCACTTGTCTGTGCAACTTGCCGAGCTACTGATTCAATGAATTCTTCAATCTTCTGGAACGATCCCACGATGCTCTTTGGCGGCTTCTGGCGGCCGGTGGGATAGCGGCTGGCGTATCGATCGCCACTGCCTGCACCCTGAAAGTACAGCAACGAAGCTTGGTAGATTGCGATGGCCTCAAGCTCGGTGACAAGACAACCGTGCTCTTCTGCGAGCAGTCCAAGGGCAAAGATGTCATGCCCTGTGGAGCCTTGTGGAAGCGGCACCTGCTTGTACGTCAGGTAGCACTTCAGGGCGCACTCAATGGCATGACCTGCCAGCTGCACGCGGGGTAGCGCGTGAGTGCACGGCGGGTCGTCGAGCGCGCTACAAGCCTGGCCATACATTCTTGCGTACGCGAGCCAGTCGCGCGGGGTGATGGGCTCAACAGGCCAGAACATGTTGTCAACCCGACGAACGTCTCGAAGTAGCGGCTCCATTCGCTGCTGAACACTGCGTAGGCGATCCATATTTGCGGCCTAAACTTGATATCGGGCGACAGTTTCGCGCCCTAATTTGGCCGCGCGTCGCTCTGACTTTGCGCCAATTTTCAGCTGAAAAGTGTTCCGCATCACAGATTTACCCACTCCGCCGAAAACCGGCATCCCGCATTAGATTTCCCGCAAAACCGGCTCCACGCAGTCTACTCCGGGAATCAGCGAATGCGCGGCGGCACGGGGTCGATGCCGCCGGCGTGCCACGGGCTGCACCGCAGTAGCCGCTTCACGGCAAGCCATGATCCCCGGCACGCGCCGTGCTTGTCGATGGCCTCGCGCGCATAGGCCGAGCAGGTCGGGTGGAAGCGGCAGTGCATGCCGAAGTACGGCGAAAGCGCGACGCGATAGCCGTCGATCATCAGGATCAGAAGTTTCTTCATGCGCGCTCCGGCGGGAGAGTCAGCGCGATTGTAGCATCGGCGTTAATGCAACTGGGTTGCAGGCACGCCGCGGTTGTGGTCTAATCGCGGCCCCGCAACTTTGCAGCGAACGCCATGGCGCAACGGCACGCCGACCAGGCCGAGAACATGATCCGCGCGATGCGCGCGCGCGTGACGCAACCGCGCATCGAGGTACTGGCGGCGCTGCTCGCGACGGGGCGCGCGCTGACGCACCACGAACTCGAGCGGCGCCTGAATCGCGCGCCGGCGATCGACCGCGTCACGATTTACCGCGTCCTCGACTGGCTGACGGAACAGGGACTCGCGCACAAGATCGCGGGCGACGACCGCGTGTGGCGCTACAACGTCGCGGGGCACGATCATGCGCGGGAACATGCGCATTTCAAGTGCAACCGGTGCGGCACGGTGATATGCCTGGATCACGCGGGCCGCCGGCCGACCATCCGGCTGCCGGCCGGGTTCCGGTCGCAGGAGATCGAACTCACGGTCCGGGGGCTGTGCGCGGGTTGCGTCCCGTCGCAGGGGAAAGGGCTCGCGCATGCTTCGCGCCATTGATTCCGCCGCCGGGACGTCGCGGCGGCACAGGAACTGAGGGAGGGTCCGGCTGGCGGAGACGGCAACCGGGCGACACATCATCGAACCGACGTTGATCTGGATAGTGGGCGCGGGACTGGCCGGCGGCGCGCTGAGCCTTGCCATCGCCGCGTCACTGTCGTTTACCGTGCTGGCGGCCTGGGTGCCGCGCATGGTGAGCTACGCGGTGGGCGTGATGCTCGCGGCGGCTTTTCTGCACCTGCTGCCCGAGGCGTTCATGCAGGCGGAAAGCGTCGAGGGCCTGTTCGCCGCGACGCTCGTGGGCCTGCTCGGGTTCTTCCTGCTCGAGAAGGCGGCGTTGTGGCGCCACCGTCACGATCACGGCGAATCCGGAGCGCATGCCGGCCACGGGCACGCGCATGGTGCCGGTCACAATGGTAACCGGCGCGTCGGCACGCTCGTCATCATCGGAGACGGATTTCACAACCTGGTGGACGGCGTGCTGATCGCCGCCGCGTTTCTGACCGATGTGCGACTGGGCGTCACCGCGTCGCTCGCCATCGTCGCCCACGAAATCCCGCAGGAAATCGGCGACTTCATGGTGCTGCTGCATTCCGGCTACTCGCGCCGCCACGCGCTGATCCTCAATTTTCTGTCGAGCCTCATGTCGGTCCTCGGCGGGGTCATCGGGTACTTCGCGCTGGAGAGCATGCGCGGCCTGACGCCGTACGTGCTCGTGCTCGCGGCGGCAAGCTTCATATACGTCGCAGTCGCGGACCTGATCCCCGACCTGCATCGCAGCAACGACAGCCGCAGCACGATGTGGCAGATCGGCCTCATCGCGGCCGGCGTGACGACGGTGGGCGCGCTCTATACCCTGTTGCACAGTCATTGAAGGAGGCCCGATGGCCCAGACCCAGAGTACGAAACAGACGCCCGTGACCATCCTCACCGGATTTCTCGGCAGCGGAAAAACGACGCTGCTGAACCGCATCCTGAAGGAGCACCACGGCCGGCGCATCGCCGTGATCGAAAACGAGTTCGGCGAAGCCGGCATCGACAACGAGATTCTGCTGCAGGAAAGCGGCGAGCAGATCGTCGAAATGAACAACGGCTGCATCTGCTGCACGGTGCGCGGCGACCTCGTGCGCATCCTCGGCACGTTGTCGGAAAAGAAGAAGTCCGGCGCGCTCTATTTCGACAGGGTCATCATCGAAACCACCGGTCTCGCCGATCCCGCGCCGGTCGCCCAGACGTTTTTCGTCGAGGAAAAGGTCGCGAAAGATTTCCGGATCGACGCGGTCATCACGGTGGTCGACGCGAAGCACGCGCCGAAACAGCTGGACGAGAATCACCAGGCGCAGGAGCAGGTCGGGTTTGCCGACCGCATCCTGCTGTCCAAGACCGATCTCGTGGCGGAGCAGGACGCGGCAGCGCTGGTCGAGCGGTTGCGCGGCATGAATCCCCGCGCGCCCGTGAAGCGCGTGCATTTCGGGGAAACGGAGTTGAAGGACATCCTCGACATCCGCGGATTCGATCTCGACGCCATACTGGAGATCGAGCCGCACTTTCTGGAGCACAGCCACCATCATCACGACGACGCGATTTCATCGTTCGTCTATCGCGACGAGCGCCCGTTCAACCTCGAGAAACTCGAGTCCTTCCTGAGCCTCGCGCTCGACACCTACGGACTCGACCTGCTGCGCTACAAGGGCGTGCTCCACATCGACAAGGCGCCGCAGCGCGTGATCTTCCAGGGCGTGCACATGATGATGGCGACCGAACTCGGCAAGACCTGGCGCAAGGGCGAAAAGCGGGAAAGCGTGATGGTTTTCATCGGACGCAAGCTGCCGCGCGAACTGTTCGAGCAGGGCCTCGCGCTGTGCGTGGCGGGCGCCGCCGGCGACCCGGCCTCCGTGCTCCGGAGCTGATCCGGGTGTTCCACGCTATCATGCACCATTCGATACCCGGTTGAAACCGCAGGAGCCCGGGCCTTGTTCTCGCTGAGCGACGTCGGCCATCAGTACAACGGCACAGAGGTGCTGCGCGTGCACGACTGGCGGGCGGAGCAAGGCGCGCACTGGCTGGTGCTCGGACCGTCCGGAAGCGGCAAGACCACGCTGCTGCACGTGCTCGGCGCGATCCTCACCCCCGCCGCCGGCGCGGTGACGGTGGCCGGGCAGAATCTGGCGGCGCTGAAGGCGGGCGAGCGCGATCGATTCCGCGGGCGCAACATCGGGATTGTGCTGCAGCGCCTGCACCTCGTGGGCAGTCTCACGGTGCGCCGCAATCTGATGCTGGCGCAGTATCTGGCCGGATTGCCGCAGGACGCCGACCGCGTGCGGGACGTGCTGTCCGGCCTCGACCTGGCGGACAAACTCGACGCCTATCCTCACGAACTGTCCCACGGACAGGCCCAACGCGTCGCGGTGGCGCGTGGGGTGATCAACCGGCCGAAGCTGCTGCTGGCGGACGAGCCGACCTCGAATCTGGACGATGCGCGCTGCCGGCAGGCGCTGGAACTGCTGGAATCGCAGGCGCGCGCGTGCGGCGCCACGCTGGTGATCGCGACGCACGATCATCGCGTCAAGGACCGCATCGCCAACCACTTTCCGCTGGGAGGCGCCGCATGAATCTCGCCGGCGTGAGCCTGGCCTACCTGAAAGCGCGACCGCTGCAGACGGCGCTCAACATCGTCCTGCTTGCGCTGGGCATCGCGACCATCACGCTGTTGCTGCTCGCGACGACGCAACTCGAAGATCGCATGCGGCGCGACGCGCAGGGCATCGATCTCGTGGTCGGCGCCAAGGGCAGTCCGATGCAGATCATCCTGTCGGCGATTTACCATCTCGATGTTCCCACCGGCAACATTCCGTTCCGGCAGGCGCGCGAAATCGCCCGCCACCGCGCGGTGAAAAAAGTGATCCCGCTGTCGCTCGGCGACAGTTACGCGGGTTTTCGGATCGTCGGCACGACGCACGATTACCTCGCGCTGCACGCGGCGAAGTTCGCGGGCGGCAGGGCCTGGGAGAAGCCGCTGGAGGCCGTGATCGGCGCGGAAGTCGCGAAGCGCACGGGACTCGCCGCCGGCGCGCGGTTTGCCGGCGCTCACGGCATCGGTGACCGGGCCGGCCACGCGCACGAGGAGCATCAGTACACGGTCGTCGGCGTTCTCGCTCCGACCGGCGGCGTGGCGGACCGGCTGGTCATCACCAGCGTCGAGAGCGTCTGGGTGGTGCACGCCGAGCACCTCGACATCAAGGACGTGGCCGACATCGGCAACAAGATGACCGACGACGAGAAGGAATACACGGCGTTGCTCGTCCAGTATGCCTCGCCGCTCGCGGCGGCGATTTTGCCGCGTTACGTCAACAACAACAGCGAAATGCAGGCGGCGTCGCCCGCGTACGAGACGGCGCGGCTCTTCAGCATCGTCGGCGTGGGCGTCGACGTGTTGAGGGCTTTCGCGCTGGTGCTGGTTTTCAGCGCGGGACTGTCGGTGTTCATCGCGCTGTACAGCGCGTTGAACGACCGGCGCTACGACCTTGCGATCATGCGCACGCTCGGCGCAAGTCCCCGCAGGATCATGATGCTGATGCTGTTCGAAGGGGTGCTGCTCGCGCTGATCGGCGCCGTGATCGGCATCGCGCTCGGGCACGTGCTGGCCGAACTGCTGGGACACGCGCTGAAGGCCGCGCAGCAGGTTTCCGTGACGGGGTTCATCTGGATCAACGATGAGTTGGGGCTGGTGGCGCTTGCCATCGCCGTGGGCGCGGTCGCGGCCGCGCTGCCGGCATGGCGCGCGTCGCGTACCGACATCGCGTCGACGCTCGCGCGCGGCTGACGCATACAACGAGCAAAGGAGCGGGACATGAAACTTTGGACGACATGGGGTGTCGCACTATGCGTATCGATGCTGGTATCCGCGGGGCCGGGCGCCGCGGCGGACGGCGGCAAGAAGGAAAAATCCCATGGTGCCGCCGAAGTGAAGAAAGACATCGCGGACCATCGTGCGATGGCGGATGCACACCTTAACGCCGCGAAGTGCCTCGAGGCGGGCAAAGGCGAAAAGGAATGTCTTGCGCAGCTTGCCAAGGATTGCAAGGGTCTCGGCATCGGGAAATACTGCGGCATGAAGCACCGGCACTGACAAATTAATGCATTTAATTCAATCACTTACATCGCGACCGCGGTCTGGGGGATAATGCCCGGCACACGGTTGCTCCGCGATTGAGGAGACGGACATGAAATTCCTGCTGATTTGTGTAGCGATGCTCGTCGGTTCGCAGGCGCCCGCGTGGGCGCAGGGCGCCGGTGGCAAGCCGCCGATGGGCAAGGACATGGCGATGGACACGCCGCTGCCGCCGTCGCCGTACGCCGACAAGCCGCTGCCGGAATTGAAGGGCGTCGTTTCGTGGAAGACGCTCGGCGAAGTGACTCCGGTTCGCGAGAAAGACCGGTTTGTGCCGCAGTTTTCGAAGGGCGTCAGCGCGCTCGACCGCAAGGAAGTGCGCCTGCAGGGTTTCATGATGCCGCTCGACATGGGCGAGCGCCAGAAGCGCTTCATCCTGTCGGCGTTGCCGCCGTCGTGTTCGTTCTGTCTGCCCGGCGGGCCGGAGCAACTCGTTGAAGTCGTTGCCAAGGTCCCCGTCAAGTACGGATTCGAGCCCATCGTGCTGTCAGGCCGCCTCACGGTGCTGAAGGACGATCCGATGGGCCTCTACTATCGTCTGACCGACGCGGTCGCCGTCTCGAAGTAACTCGGCATGCACGTGGGGGCCCGTCCCGTGTGGCACCGCGTATTATTGCAACTGATTTGCATCAGCTTGCTGCTGGTATCGCAGCAGGCTGCGCTTACGCATGCCGTGTGGCACGCGACGGAGCGTCTGCACGGGCACGGTGTCGCGGGTGGCGCGCACGACTCGCACGACGCCGGCCATCACGACGCGGACACGGCGCGCGCGTTGTGTTCGCTCGACATGGTCTACGGCGAGGTGCTCGGCGCGATTTGTGGCCGGACCGCGCGTGCCGCCGCCGTTGCGCAGGCGCCCGATCATGTGGGCTGGCTTGTACACCGTCGCGTTGCCGTGGAACGCGTCCGCGCGGTTTCTCGCGGACCTCCTGATTTCTCCTGATCGCGGCCGGTTTCCGGCCATCGCGGTTTTTCATCCGATTCCATCATTCGTGGCGTTCCCG
Organism: uncultured Streptomycetaceae bacterium; assembly: GCA_964564295.1. GTDB lineage: Bacteria > Pseudomonadota > Gammaproteobacteria > Burkholderiales > SG8-41 > CAZMBS01. Next base: position 3,073 of record CAZMBS010000120.1, on the reverse strand, counting down.
CGGGGACGGGTCGCGTGCATTGCGCGCGACCGTCGCGCGACGCCCGGTTCAGGAGACAATCATGCAGATCAGAGTAAGAAGTTCCAGTTTCGCGGTGATGATGGCGCTGTCGGCGATGGCCGGGGCACAGGCCATCGCACCTGCCGCGCCGGCCCCAAAGCCGGCGGTTAACGCGACGTTGCCATCGGTCGTGGTGACGGGAAATCCGCTGGGAAGCGACTTGTTCAACCTGGCATCACCGACGACAGCGCTCGGCGGTTCGGACATGTTCCTGCTGCGCAGCACGACGCTGGGCGAAATGCTGAACGGGCTGCCGGGCGTGACGTCCACGTATTTCGGACCCAATGCGAGCCGCCCGGTCATCCGCGGCCTGGATACCGACCGGATCCGGATACTCAATAATGGCATAGGCGTTCTTGACGCCTCGTCGCTCAGCAGCGATCACGCGGTTCCGGTCGACCCGCTGGTGATGGAGCGGGCGGAAGTCGTGCGCGGACCCGCGGCGCTGTTGTATGGCGGCAGCGCGGTCGGTGGTGTCGTCAACGTCATCGACAACCGCATTCCGCAGGAACCGGTATTAGGAGTCAGCGGAAGGGTCGAAGGCCGATTCGGAGGCGCTGAGTCCGAGAAGGCCGGCGGCGCGGTGCTGGAAATCGGCAACGGCCGCTTCGCATTGCATGCCGATGTCTACAACCGGGACACCGATGACCTCAAGATCAAGGGCCCCAACGTCTCGGCCCGCCTGCAGGCGCGAGACCCGACGCTGACCGTCGTTCAGGGTACGCTGCCCAACAGCGCATCGCGCTCCAGCGGCGGAGCAGTCGGCGGGTCGGTCACGTGGGACAAGGGCTACATCGGGTTGTCCTATTCGGCGTTCGGCAGCAAGTACGGAACAGTTGCCGAACCCGAGGTAACGATCGACATGGAAAGCAAGCGCTGGGACCTCGGTGGTGAACTACGCGACCTCAACTCGATCATCACAGGCGTCAAGTTCAAATTCGGCAACACGGATTACAGGCACACGGAACTCGATGCGGGCGTGCCGGCCACCGAATTCCTGAACAGGGGTTACGAGGCGCGGATCGAAGCGCTGCATGGGAACCTTGGACCGTTGCGGGGCGCCATAGGCGTGCAGTTCAACAACTTCGATTTCTCGGCGCTCGGCGCGGAGGCATTCGTGCCGACGACGCAGACCGACAGCAAGGCGGTGTTCCTCTACGAAGAATTGCCGGTCGGGAAGCTGAAGCTCACGTTCGGCGCGCGGCACGAGCGCACGGAAGTCGGTTCCGGGGGCGGAGGGCCGACACCCTTCGGCGGCGCCGGACCGCGCTTCGATCCGGCGCTGTCCCGCACCTTCAACGGCACGAGTGGCGCGGTGGGTGGCGTTTACAGCTTTGTCCCCGGTATTGCGCTTGCCGTCAATGGCGCGATGACGGAGCGGGCGCCCACGTACTACGAGTTGTTCGCGAACGGCCCGCATGCCGCAACGGGCTCGTACGAGCTGGGCGACACCGCGCTGCGCAAGGAAAAATCGCGGTCGCTGGATCTGGCGTTGCGACTGCGCTCTGGCCCGCACTCGGGCAGCATCGGCGTGTTCCGGAGCCGGTTCAACAACTTCATCGGTGTGTTCAACACCGGCAATACGCGGGGCGCGGATGGCGAACTGAACCCTCCCGAAACGCTGGTACCCGGGGAGTCGGACAATACCGGCGAAGAGGTTCTGCCGGAACTCGCCTATCGCGCCGTGCCGGCGCGTTTTCGCGGGTATGAAGCCGAAGGCAAGTTCCGTGTACTTGATCGCGGCAGCACGCTCGATCTGCTGGTCAAGTTCGACTACGTGCATGCAGTGGACCGCTCGACGGGTCTGCCGCTGCCGCGGATCGCGCCCCGGCGTTTCGGCCTCGGGCTCGACTATCGCTGGAACCGGCTGGGCGCGCGCGTGGATGCGACCTGGGTATCGGATCAGAACCGCGTTTCGGCGAACGAACTGCCGACCGATGGCTACACCATGCTGAACGCTGCACTGACGTATCGCATGAAGTTGCCTGCGCCGCAGGGCGATCTGGTGTTTTTCCTGCGCGGTGTGAATCTGCTCAACGAAGAAGCACGCAATCACGTCTCGGTACTGAAGGACATCGCGCCACTGGGCAGGCGCAGCGCCCAGATCGGACTGCAGGCGCGGTTCTGAACGGCCGTTGCAGGGCTCCGGCGGACAGGCGGATAATCGCCTCCCCGCCGGTTGGCGGGCTCGACACATCATGGCAGAACTGACGAATGGCACGGGCACGGCTGCGTCGCCGCTCGCGCGCGACCGGGCGCACGCGCGCCGGCTGCTCGCTTGCGTCGCGGCGAGCATCGGCGCGCACCTGATGTTGCTCGTGACGGCGCCGGAGTTTCTGCGAGGCGCGCTGCCGGAACCGGCGCGGCCCCTGGAGGTCTCGTTGCGCGCCCCCGATCCGATGCCGGTTGCGCACGAAGTGCCGAAGCCTGCCCAGCCGCGACGCGAACCGACCAGCAACATCACCCGACCCATGACAACCGTGCCGCTTTCGGCCGCTCCCGCAACACCGGTGTTTGCGGCTCCGGAGCCTCGAATACAGGCGGCCGCCTCCGATGCGCCGGACGAAAGACGCGGCGCGACCGAAGCCCCGGTCGATGCGACGCCGCGGGAGAGCACACCGATCGTGCCGCCGAATTTCCAGGCCGCATATCTGAAGAATCCGCCGCCACGCTATCCGACCGCGGCGCGTCGCAACGGAGATCAGGGCACCGTGATGCTCAAGGTGCTGGTCACGCGGGAAGGCGACGCGGCGGACGTCCTCGTGGAGCGTTCGAGCGGTTCGGCTGTCCTCGACGGTGCCGCGAGAGAATCGGTGAAGTCCTGGCGTTTCGTGCCGGCGCGAAAAGGGCAGCAGCCCGTGGACGCCTGGGTGCTGGTGCCCATCGTGTTCAAACTCGAGGGCGCAACCTGACCGTGGCGGTAGCGAAGCTATAATTCGAGGTTGAAACCGCGGGCAGCGCCCCAACCTGCGGTACTGAGGCCCGACCTACCGGGCAATCTGCATGACGATCG
>CAZMBS010000119.1:0-9845 GCA_964564295.1 uncultured Streptomycetaceae bacterium | reverse complement strand
GGGTTATCCCGCAAAAACCGTGCGCATGATCGTGCCGTTCCCGCCCGGCGGCGCCACCGACATCCTCGCGCGCGTGGTCGCGCAAAAACTCTCGGAAAGCTACGGCCAGCAGGTCGTCGTGGACAATCGTCCCGGCGCGGGCGGCACGCTGGGCTCGCGGCTCATGCTCGACGCTTCGCCCGACGGCCACACCATCCTGATGGCGACCACGAGCACGCACGCGATCGGGCCGCACCTGTACGCGAAACCGCCGTACGATCCGGTCAGGGATTTCGCCGCGATCTCCAGCGTCACGTCGACGCCGACGATACTGATGGTCGGCGCATCGGTTCCCGCGCAGACGGTCAAGGAACTGATCGCGCTCGCCAGGGCGCAACCGGGAAAACTCAATTTCGGCTCGTCGGGCGTCGGCACGCAATTTCATCTGTCCGGCGAACTGCTGAAGCTGCTCGCGGGCATCCAGATCGTTCACATCCCGTACAAGGGAACGGCGCTCGTTTATCCGGACGTTTTCTCCGGGCAGATCGCGATGCTGTTCGACACGCCCTCGGTCGCGCTGCCGTTCATCAAGGCGGGCCGCGTGCGGGCGCTCGGCGTCAGCGGCACTCGCCGCGCCGCGGTGCTGCCGAACGTGCCGACGATCGCCGAGGCGGGCGTGCCCGGCTACAACGCCGACCTGTGGTTCGGCCTGTGGGGGCCGGCGAAGCTGCCGCGCGAACTCGCGTCGCGCGTTTCCGGCGACGTCGCGAAACTGCTGAAGCTGCCCGACGTGGCGGATCGACTCGCGGGCCAGGCGATGGAGGCGGTCGGCAGCACGCCCGAGCAATTCGCCGCTTTCGTCAAGCGGGAAAACGAGCAGTGGTCGAAAGTGGTGCGCGCGGCGGGGGTGAAAGCGGAGTAGCCGGGAGAACGCAATCTCAGGCGATGGCGACACCGGCCGCGCGCGCGGCGTCTCGCATCAGCTTGTCCCTGGTCCCCAATGGAACCCGGCGCCGGAGGCAGGACTCGAGATAAGCGGCGTCGTAGCACGACAATCCGAGCCGGCGCGACAGCGCAACCAGGTCGGCGGCCGCCGGCGCAGCATCCACCACGAAACCGAGAGCCTCCATTCCGGCGAGGACCCTGTCCACCTGATGCGGTAGCAGCAGCTTGCGCCGTTCCAGACCGCGCAACGCATTGGCGAACTCCATGGGCCACAAGGCCGGGACTATCAGTTGCTCGCGCTGCAGCACGCGGCGCAGCCGCCTGGTGTAAGCCGTCGACTGGGAATCGACGAACCAGGCGACCACCACGGAGTTGTCGACCACCACCGCCACTAACGCCGCCCTTCCCCGATCAGGTCGCGCAGCCTGAATCGCCGGCGCAGTTTGAACTCGCGGCGCATCCGATCCAGTTCGGCGAAAGCCTCCGCGCGCGCGCCTCCCGCGCCCGCATTGGCCGGAACCAGCCGTACCGCCGGTTTGCCGCGACGGGTGATCACCACCTCGTGGCCTGACTCGGCGCGCTCGACAAGCTCGGAGAGCTTCATTTTTGCTTCGTAGATACCGACCGATTCCACGACATGCCCCGCTGTGCTATCTGACTAACCAGAAGATACCCCGCGCGGGCGGCACGGTCAAACCACCACTGTGGACGCGCCGATCGGTCAGCGAAGCATCGCCGCTTCCGCATCCGCGAGCAGCGCGCGCACGAGGGTCAGGCCTTCGCGAGCGACATCTTCCGGCGGGCGCGACCACTGCGCGGGGTTGGGTGCCTCGTAGTTGAGGTAGCCGTCGTAGCCTTTTTCCATCAGCAACTGAAGCACCTCGCGCCAGCGCACCACGCCCTTGCCGGGCGGCAGCCGGTCGAGCGGCGTGACGACGTCCGACATCGGACCGGGCGGCACGTCGCTGAACTGGAACGCGGCAATCTCCCGCACCGGCATGTCCTCGAACGCGCGGCCGCCGTCGCCGACGCTCTGCGCGTGGTAGGTGTCGATCAGCACGCCCGCGTTGGGGCGGCCTGCCAGCGCCACCATCTCGCGCGCCACCGCGAGGCGATTGACGACGGGATGCCGCGAATTGAATTCGATCGCGTAACGCAGGCCGTGCTTACCCGCGATGTCCGCGCCGGCGGCGAAATTGCGCGCGGCCTCCTGCACGTCACCGGGCGGATTGAGTCCCGGCGCCACCATGATCGTCTTGCAGCCGACCGCCGCGGCCCGCGCGCACATGCTCTCGAGCGAGTCGAACAGCCGCTTGCGCTCGTCGCCGCGCGCGTAGATCGTGCCCGACTCGATGCCCATCACCGATACCGCGATGCCGCCCGCGCGGATCATGTCGATGACCTGCTGCTCGCTCATGCCGGCATCCATGCAGCGCTTGAAATCGACGTGCCGCAGCTCGACCGCGGCGTAACCGGCCTCGCGCGCGATGCGCAGCACGTCGGCCAACGGCGTCGTGTCGAGCGTCCAGCTGTGGAGCCCGATGCGGTTTTGCAGTGAAATCATGTCTTTCAACTCCGAAATTCGCCGGCCTTAGGCCGCAGTACTCTCGAGCGATTTCCGCACGGCCGCCGCCGGCTGGGCGGGCGCGAGCAGTGCCGTGAGGTCCATGATGACGTCCAGCTTCTCCAGCTCCTGGATCGCGCGGTACGCCGCCGCGACGCCGGCGGGCGCCAGCACGCGACCCGCGCAGTCCTCGAACTTGGTTTTCATGTCGGCGTCGGAAATCGCGTTGTCCGCCGCGCGCCCGAGCGGCCGGTCGACCCGCGATGAAAACACGCGCCCGTCGGCGAGCGTGACGCTCACTTCGCCGGCGAACGGGGGCTTGGCGGGGAACTGCTCCGGCGTGTACGGCGTCGCGCGAACGCGCGGCAGCAGCGCGCGTACGGCCGCGTCGCGATACGCGCCGTTCTCAAAATGCGCGAGCAACACCTTGCCGTCGACCAGCGCGCGGGCGACGCAGTACTGCACGCTGAATTTCGCGTCGAGGTCGCTCTGCGGATCGGGCCGGTCGGTGTACGCGAGCGCGGCCGTCGAGGTCCACGACTCGACGCGCGACACGGCCGCCGCGTCGAACGGCCCGTGCTCGCGCGCGAGATTCAGCACGCATTCGATCGCGGCGTGCGTGCTGTAGCAGCACGGATACTGCTTGTAGCCCGCGCCGGGCGTCATGATGTCGAACGGGCGGCCCCAGTCGCCGAACGCGCGGTCGGCGTCGAAATTCCCCAACCCGTTGAATAACTGGAAGAATCCGTGTTTGTGCTCGAAGGATTCGACGTTCGCGGTATAACCCTTGCGCGCGAGCAACGCGGCGAGCAGCCCCGAACGCGCGCATTGTCCCGCGTGCAACGGCTTCGTCATCGTGCCGAAATTCGCCTTGACGCCGGCGGAATGCGAAACAGCGATCGCGAGCGCCGTCTCCGTCTGCTCCACCGTGAGCCCGAAAAGTTTCGCGCACGCCGCCGCCACCGCGAACACGCCGAGCGTCGAAGTCGGGTGCCAGCCCTTGTCGGTGTGGTGGGGATTCAACACGCGGCCGAGCGCCGCGCCGGTTTCGAAGCCGGCCGCCTGCGCGAGCAGCAGATCGCGTCCCGACGCCCCGCAATGCTCCCCGGCCGCGATGAGCGCCGGCACGAGCGTCGCGGAGATGTGGCCGCCCATCAGCGCGACGGTGTTGTCGAAATCGAGCGCGTGCGCGGCAGTGCCGTTGATCAGCGCGGCATCGGGCGCGGTCGCGCGGCGGCGCGACCCGACGATGAGGCAGGGTCCCGCGTCGGGCTTCAGTTCCAGCGCCGCTTCGAGCAGCGTCGCGGTGTCCTCGGCCGCCCCCGCGAGCATGACTCCCACGGTGTCGAGCACCGAAACCCTGCCCCACTTCAGCGCCTCGGGCGGCAGGTCCGCGTAGCGCATCGCGACGATGCGCTCGGCCAGCTCGCGTGCAAAGGTTGCCATGTTCCCTCCCGCTGCGTTCGTGTTTACCAGGCCACCGTGCCGCCATCGACCGGAATGATCGCGCCGGTGATGAAGTTCGACGCGTCGGACGCCAGCAGCACCGCGATGCCCTTCAGATCGTCCGGCCCGCCGGTGTGGCCGAGCGGAATTTCACGATCGATGTTTTCCTTGTTGCGCTCGTAGAGCTTCTCGTTCAACGGCGTCACGAAAAAGCCCGGGCAGATGCAGTTGACCTGGATGTTGTGCTGCGCCCACTTCACCGCGAGATCGCGCGTGAAATTCACGAGCGCGCCCTTGCTGGAGCCGTAGGCGATCGAGCTGTACGCGCGCGGATTGCGGCCGACCAGCCCCGCGATCGACGCGATGTTGATGATTTTTCCGCGTTTCTGCCTGATGAACTCGCGGCCCAGCGCCTGCGCGCACAGAAACGGCGCGGTGATGTTGAGATCGAACACCTGCTGCCAGCGGTCGAGCGGCGTGTCCTCGGGCGGCGCCGCCCACGCGCGGCCGGCATTGTTCACGAGCGCGTCGACGCGGCCGAACTTCTTCAGCACGGCGTCTTTCATCGCGTCGACCTGATCCGGCTTCGTGACGTCGCAGCCGACCGCGAGCGCCTTCACGCCGAGTTTTTCGATCCTGCCCGCCGCTTCCTCGCACGCATCGAGCTTGCGCGAGCAGATCACGATGCTGGACCCGGCTTCCGCGAGACCCGTCGCCATGTTGAAGCCGATGCCCGTCGCGCCGCCGGTCACCACCGTCACCCTGCCGCTCAAGTCGAGCAGATTCTTTACCGTCGCCATCGCCTGATTCCCGTTTATGAGTCGCGCAGCAGCAGGCCGCTGATGATGTTGCGCTGGATTTCGGAAGTGCCCTCGTAGATGCGCACGATGCGCGCGTCGCGGAACGTGGTCTCGATGCCGGCCTCGCGCATGTAGCCCATGCCGCCGTGGATCTGCACCGCGCGGTCGACGACGCGCCCGAGGGCCTCGGTGCTGTAGAGCTTCGCGGCGGAAGCCTCCATGGTGCCGCGCTCGCCGCGCACGAGCGTGTCGATGGCGCGCTGCGTGAGACCGCGCGCGGCGTCGCGCTCCACGGCCATGTCGGCGAGCATCCACTGCAATCCCTGGTGTTCCGCGAGCCGCCGCCCCCCCTGTGCGCGCACCTTCATGTATTCGACGCACTGCTCGATCAGTTTGTCCATCATGCCGCAGCAGCGCGCGGACACCGTGACGCGGCCCGCCGTCAGGGTCTTCAGCGCCTGCACGTAACCCATGCCCTCGGCGCCGAGCAGGTTTTCCGCCGGCACCTCGCAATCCGTGAACGCGAGCGGCGCGGTGGAGCAGCCGTGCATGCCCATCTTCAGTTCGTTTCTGCCGATGTCGAAGCCCTTGAAGCCGCGCTCCACGACGAAGGCCGATACGCCCTTGATGCCCTTCGACTTGTCGGTGACCGCCATCACGGTGAACACCTGCGCGATCGACGCGTTGGTGATGTAGATTTTCTCGCCGTTGAGGATGTAGCGGTCGCCCTTCTTCACCGCCGTCGTGCGCATCGACGCGGGATCCGACCCCGCCTGCGGCTCGGTGAGCGCGAAGCTGCCGATCCATTCGCCGGTCGCCATGCGCGGCAGGTACTTCTGCTTCTGCTCGGCGTTGCCGAGCGCGTTGATGCCGGTGGTGCTGATGCCCGTGTGGTTGCCGATGACAGTGGCGAAACCGTAATTGGTCCGGCCCATCTCCTCTTCGATCGCGCATTTTCCGGCGAGGTCGAGTCCGGCCCCGCCGTAGTGCTCGGGTATCGTGAGGCCGAAGAGCCCCATGTCGCGCGCGAGGCGCATGAGTTCGTCGGGGATCGCGTCATTTTCCTCGATCCAGCGCGAGCGCGGATCGACTTCGGCGCGCAGAAAACGCCTGAGTTCGTCGCACAACTGCCGCACTTCCAGGGTAACGGTCATGCCGCCTCCTTGCGCGCGTGCGCCGGTTTGATCAGCGCGTCGGCCGCCCTCACGCCGCCGCCTTGCGCCATCACGAACAACGGGTTGATGTCGAGCTCTGCAACGTGACCGCGCAAATCGACCGCCAGCGCCGACAGCCGCACGATGGCATCGGCGAGCGCATCGATATCCGCGGGCGGCCTGCCGCGGGCGCCCGCGAGCACCGGGTAGCCCTTGATCTCCTCGATCATCTCACGCGCCATCGACGGCGTCACCGGCGCGAGCCGGAAGCTCACGTCCTTCAGCACTTCGGCAAAAATGCCGCCCAGTCCGAACATCACGGCCGGGCCGAACAGCGGGTCGGCGGTCACGCCGAGGATGACTTCGGTGCCGCCGCCCAGCATTTCCTGCACCAGCACGCCTTCGATCCGCGCGCCAGGTTTGTACGCGTTCGCATTGACGAGCACTTCGTCGTACGCCGCGCGCAGTTGCGCATCGGACGCGAGCGCGAGCCGCACCGCTTTCGCCTCGGTCTTGTGCGGAATGTCGGGCGATTGCACCTTGATCGCGACCGGGTAGCCGATGCGGCGCGCAATCTCGAGCGCCTGCTCGTTCGACGTCGCGAGTTCTTCCCGCGTGACGGGAATGCCGTACGCCGCGAGCACGCGTTTCGCCGCGTACTCGGACACATCCGCTGTCTCTACCGCAAGTTGTTGTTTAATATCATCTTTTTCAATCACGAGCGGGCGCTCGCTGCGCTGCGCGGCGTTGCGCCGTAGCGCGGCGGCATACCACGACAGCGCCGCCATCGCGCGGCCGCAGCGCACCGGCGACTTGTAGTGCGGTATGCGCGCGGCATCGAGCAACGCGTACGCTTCCGTCGCAACCACGTTGCGCGCGCTCCAGCACGCCATGATCGGCTTTGCCGCGGCAGTCGCGACCGCGGCGATCTCGGCCGCAACGGTGCGCGCGAGATCCCCCTGCAGCGACGCGTTGATGATCGCGATGCAGTCCACGCCCGGATCGTCGATGACCGCCGTGAGCGTGCGATTGATGAGCGACAGGTCGCTGAATATGCTCGCGGTCACGTCGACGGGGTTGCCGAGCGAACCGTAGCTCGGCACGAACTCGCGCAGCTTCGCGACGGTCGCCGGCGCGAGCGCCGCGAGCCGCATGCCGCGCGCGACGATTTCGTCGGTCATGAGGATGCCCGCGCCGCCCGATATGGTGATGATCGCGAGCCGGTTTCCCGCGGGAAGCTTGCCGCAGCGAAACGCGCGGCCGTAATCGACGACGTCCTCGATGTCCTCGACCTGGATGATGCCGCTCTGGCGGAACGCGGAACGGTACAGCGCCATCGCGCCGCCGAGATTGGCGGTGTGCGATGCGGCGGCCTTCCGGCCCTCGTCCGTGTTGCCCACCTTCCACATCAGCACCGGCTTGCCCGCGGCGAGCGCCCGGTCGCCGATTACCGGAATGCGATGCGCGTCTTTTGCGCCTTCCAGATAGCCCGCGATGATTTTTGTGTGCGGATCGCGGATGAAGTAGTCGATGAAGTCGAGCGTGGACACGCCGATTTCGTTGCCGGTCGTCACCATCTGGCGAAACGGCAGGCCGCCGTCGAGCGACGACAGATTCAGCACCGAAAAGCCGAAACCGCCCGACTGCGACACCATGCTCACGTCGCCTGCCGGGTACTCCGAATGGAACACGGAGCCGAAACCCGCGAACACCTTGCCGGCGATGTTCATCATGCCCTGGCAATTCGGTCCGATGACGCCGATGTGGTAGCGGCGCGCGATGTCCGCGAGCGTCTTCTGCAGCGCGACGCCGTCCCCGCCGGTCTCCGAGAAACCCGAACTGAAGATGATCACGTACGGCACGCCCTTCTCGCCGCACTGCGTGAGGATGTCCGCGACGCGCGCGGCGTTGACGAGGATCAACGCGAGATCCGGCGTCTGCGGCAGCGCCGCGAGCGACGGGTAGCATTTCTCGCCGAGGATTTCGGGATAACGCGGGTTCACCGGATAGAGCTTGCCCGGGTAACCGTGCGACTGCAGATGCTTCAGCGGCTGCCCGCTGATCGTGACGAGGTCCCGCGATGCGCCCACGATCGCGATCGACGCGGGACTGAAGAATCGTTCGAGATCGGTGCGCATGCCGCGCGATTTCCCGCAAAAAAAGAGCAGCGGATTATACGCCGCAATCCGGACTGCGCGAACGCCGGTGGTATGATGGTTCCACTGAAAATCAGGACCACATGATGAACGCTCCGGACGTCGCCGTGCCGCGTGCGCAGTATCTGAAGGAAATCTGGCTGATCTCCGCCGGGCACGCGCTCACGCACTGGTACCCGGCCACGTTCTACGTGCTGCTGCCGCTGATCGGCAAGGAGCTCGGCCTCTCGTACACCCAGATCGGCATCGTCATCGGCGTGCAGCATATCGTCGGGGCGATCGCCAACCTGCCCGGCGGCATGGTGGTCGACGCCTACGGCAAGAAAGGGCATCTGCTCGCGCTGGCGCTCGTCTGGGTCGGCGTTCCGTACGCACTCATGACGGTCACCGACAGTTACTGGATGCTGCTCGTATGCGTGGGCCTCGTCGGCATCGGCAACAACATCTGGCATCCGGCGGCGATTCCGATGCTCGCGCACCGCTATCCGGATCGCAAGGGGCTCGTGCTGTCGTTTCACGGCATGGGCGGCAGCATCGGCGATGCGGCCGCTCCGCTCGTCATCGGCGGACTGCTGTTGTGGTTCAGCTGGCGCACGGTGGTCGTCATCAACGTGATCCCGGGCATCGTCATGGGCGCGCTGATCCTGTTCCTGCTCGGTACGCTTGCCGCGAACCGCGACGGCAGCCGCGGCACCGCGGCCGGCGCGGTTCCCTGGTCCGCGCGGCAATACGTGCGCGACCTGGGCGGGCTGCTGCGCAACAGGGCGCTCATGCTGGTGTCGATCAGCGCGATGTTCCGCACGCTCACGCAGGTGGGACTCTTCACGTTCCTGCCGGTTTTTCTCGCGTACGAAATGGGCTACAGCCCGTTCGTGGCGGGCCTGTGCCTCACGGTGATCCAGGTCGCGGGGCTCGCCGCGGGGCCCGTGGGCGGGCACCTGTCCGACAAGGTGGGGCGCCGCCGCGTCGTGATGGCGAGTATGGTGCTGACCGGCGTGATGATCGTCGGCATGATGCTCGCGGGTCGCACGCCGATGTTCGTCGTGTTCGTCGCGCTGGTGGGATTCTTCCTGTACGCGATGCGCCCGGTGCTGCAGGCGTGGGGCGTGGAATCGACGCCGCGGGAACTGGCCGGCACGGGCGTGGGCCTCCAGTTCGGCATCCAGTCGCTCGGCGGCGGCATCGCACCGGCGGTCTTCGGCCTGATCGCGGATACCGCCGACATTTACGCCGCGTTTTACGCCATCGCCGGCGTCATCGTGGCCGCCAACTTCCTCGTGTTTTTCGTGCCCCGCAACGCCCACGAACAACGCGCGCAGGCCGCGCGCGGCGCGTGAGTTTGGCGCCGCCGGCCCGATGACCCGGGGCCGGTCGTTCAGTCGATTTTCGCGCCGGACGCCTTGACCACCTTCGCCCACTTCGCGACCTCGGACTTGAGGTACGCACCGTAGTCGCCGGGCGACATCGTGCGGGGCTCCGCACCCTGATCGCGCAGATACCGGATCATGGCGGGATCGGCGGCGATCCGCACGATCGTGCTATTGAGGCGTTCCACGATCGCGGCCGGCATGTTGGCCGGACCCACGAAACCGTTCGATCCGCTCGCTTCGAATCCGGACACGCCCGCCTCCCCGATGGTCGGCACGTCCGGCAATGCCGCGATCCGCTTCGCCGTGCTGACGCCGAGCGCGCGTATCTTGCCCGAGCGCGCATGCGGCACCGCCGACGGCGACGTCGCGAACGTGAGCGCCACCTGTCCGGCAAGCAGGTCGATCATCGCCGGCGGCGCGCCCTTGTACGG
>CAZMBS010000118.1:0-9886 GCA_964564295.1 uncultured Streptomycetaceae bacterium | reverse complement strand
GCCTCGAACCGCAGCTTGTCGCACGCGTCCGACGCGTTCGAAACGAGTTCGCGTAGAAAAATCTCCTTGTTGCTGTACAAGGAGTGGATCATGAGGTTCAGAAGTTGCTTCACCTCGGCCTGAAAGCCGTGGGTTTCGCGGGTGGCGGTTTCGGACATGGCGTGTTCGGTGGATTCCGGAGTAGGGGTGGATTGCACGATGCTGGCGGACTATTTCGGGGTGCGCGCGCGATATTTCAAGCACGCCGCATGCATGAATTATATCAATAAAAACATGTGCTTATGATTCCTCGTCGCGTGCGGCTAGCGGCAGGACGCGCGCGCGCGCCGCGGCATGGTCTGACGCGGCCGCTTTTCGGTCAGCGATTCGAGAAAAGCGACGAGGTCGCCGATTTCCGTCTCCGTGAGCTTCAGCGGTCGCAGCAGCAGTTCCGGCTCCACCAGCACCGGCGTGCCGTCCGGGTTGTAGTCGTGCGGGCCCTGGTGCAGTCGGCTCACGTCGATCTCGGAGTAATGGCGCACCACGTCGCGCAGCGTCGCCAAAGCGCCGTTGTGCATGTACGGCGCGGTCAGCGCCACGTTGCGCAACGACGGAACCTTGAATTCGCCGAAGTTGCGCGTGACGAGCGTGACATGGCGCGCGCTCGCCGCGCTCGCACGCGCCGGATCGTCGTTGTAGCCGCGCAGCAGATTGTACGGGCTCGCCTGCATGAGCTTGATGCCGCGATAACGTCCGGAGTCGCGTGTGCCGTCCGGCAGCACGATCGGGATGCCGATTTCGTTGAATTCACCGTTCGTGAAATTGGGTCCGAAATGGCACACACTGCAAAGCCCCTTTCCCGCGAACGTCTTCAGCCCGCGCCGCGCCGCGGCCGGATAGCGCGCTGCCGCCGCGCCGTCGCCGCGCGCAAGCGCGTCGCGATAATCGTCGAACGGCGTGCGGCCGGTCACGAGCGTCTCCTGGAACGCGGCGAGCGCCTTGCCGGCATCGACGAGCAGCGCATCGGCGCCGACGCCACCCGCTTCGCGCCCGAACGCGGCCCGGTACCGGCACGCAAGATCGGGATCACCGCGCAGCAGTTCGCGCACGTGCTCTGCGGTTGCCTGCATTTCGCGCGGGTCCAGAATCGGCCGTATGCTTTGCGCCCACAGGCTGTCGCCCGCACCGTCCCAGCCGTGCCAGCGGCTGAGCCGCGTGTTGGCGACCGTCGGCGTGTTGCGGTCGACGGCCGCCACTCCCACGCCGACCCGGCGACCGTCGGTCCAGTGCCGGTCCGGCACGTGGCAGGTCGCGCAGGACACCGTACCCGTCGACGACAACCGCGGTTCGAAGAACAGCGTTTCGCCGAGCACGACGGCTTCGGCCTTTCCCGATACGCGATTGCTCGGATCGCGCGCGAACCGCGGCGGCCAGGGGCCGTGGCGCAGTATCGTGCGCAGTTCGTCGGGATCGAAGTCCGATGCGCTGCCGCGGACTTGCGCGACCACCGGCTGCGACACCGCCATCGCGGCCATCAGCAAAACCGCAGTCGCCGCGCGCGCCATGTGCGGTCAGCCCGCCTTCTGTTTCCCCGCGAACAGCATGACGACCGCGCCGACCGCGAGCACCGCGAGCCCGACGAGCGCGTTGTCCTTGTGGTACGCCAGGCTCGAATAGAGCAGGTAGCCGCACATCAGCACGAACACGGCGGGCACGACCGGATACCCCGGCACGCGAAACGGCCGGGGCGTCTCGGGCGAGCGCACGCGCAGCACGAACAGCGCGATTCCCGTCAGCAGAAAGAACCCCCAGAACACCGGCAGCGAATATTCCACGAGACCCTTGAATCCGGTTTTCTGCACGGCTCCGAGCGCGACCAGCAGCAGCGCGATGATGCCCTGCACGACCATCGCATTGCGCGGAGAGCCGCTCGCCTCGTCCCAGCGACCGAGTCCTCCGAAGAGCGGCCAGTCCCGTCCGAGCGCGTAGTTCGAGCGCGCACCGACGATGATCGAGCCGTTGACCGATGTGAGCGCCGCGATCGCGATGATGCAGGCGATCAGCTTCTCGCCGAACGGCCCCCATACCGCCTTCAGCAGATCAGCCGCGACCGCATCGGAGCGCGCCATCGCGTCGTACCCCAGCCCCTTCAGGTACGCGTAGTTCACCAGCAGGTACAGCACCGTCACGAGGGAGATGGCGAGCAACAGCGCAAGCACCATGTTGCGCTCGCGGTTGCGCACTTCGGCGGAAATGTATGCGGCGTCGTTCCATCCGCCGAACGTGAACAGCACGAACAGCAGCGCGGTGCCGATTCCCGCGCCGAAATACCAGGGCTGTCCGCCGCCTGCCGCGGCGGGCGGCGCCGGCGCGACCGGCGCGGCCAGCACGAGGCCCGCGATGATGATGATCACGAGGCCGCTCACTTCCAGCACGGTAAACAGATTCTGCGCGGACTTGCCCTCGCGGATGCCGGTGAAATTGACGATCGTGAGCACACCCACCACGAGCGCAGCCCAGATGGCCGACGAATGCGCGCCGAGATTGACGACGCGCGACATGTAATCGCCGAAGAGGTAGGCGAACACCGCGATCGAGCCCGCGACGATCACCGTCATGCGCGCCCAGCCGTACAGAAATGCGAGCGGGCGGCCGTACGCGCGCTGGATGAAGTGGTACTCGCCGCCCGCGGACGGAAACGCCGTGGCCAGCTCGGCATAACAGAGCGCGCCGATGATCGAGAATATGCCGCCGGCGATCCACACGGCGACGAGCGTCGCTTCGCTGCCCGCGGCGCCCGCGACGATCGACGACGTGCCGAAGATGCCGGCGCCGACGATCAGACCGACAATCATCGTGATCGCGTCGAACAGCGACAGCGTCTGCTGCGGCTGCCCCCGCGCCGCGCCCTCCCCGGCTTGGCTCATGCTAGTTTTCCCCTTTCCAGTCGTCGGCGGGACGGCGCACGTCCGACCGCGCGATGATCTTGGCCACCCACGGCGACTGCCGTTGCGCCGCGCCGTCGCCGATCTTGACGGTGCCGGTAATGGTGTCGCCGACGATCCTGCCGGAAAATTCGTGCCGCTGACGGCCCGCAGCGGGCGGCACGATGAACGTCAACTGCTCGCCTCGCAGCTTGGTCGTGAACGTGCCCGAATTCTGCCCGGCGACGCGCATGCTGCCGTCGATGACCTGGAACAACTGCTCGAACGCGAATTCGTACGGTTGATCCTTGCCGCCGACGTTGATCTGCGACTGCCAGCGCCCCGCCGCTTTCGCGGGAACGTGCCACAGGTACACGTAACTCACGCCCGGATTGCCGACCTTTTTCTCGGGCACCGACAGCGTCTTCTGGTCGTCGGGATTCCAGTCGCCCATATGGTAGTCGTGCGCCACCACGCGCGTGCCGGGCTTCATCGCGAGAATCTTCGGCCGCAACCGCAGATTCATTTCCGGCAGCAGATAGGTCGAAATCACCGTCGCCTTGTCGAGCGGCGTCTCGAACAGGTTCTGCTCGATGAATTGCGCGCGGTCCGCGACACCCTCGGCGGCGGCGGCCTTGCGCGCGACGCCGAGCAGATACGTATCGAGGTCGACGCCGAATCCCTGCGCCTTGTAGCGTTTGACCGCGGTGATGACGAAACGCCCGTCGCCGGAACCGAGATCGATCAGGTAATCGTTCGGGCCCATTTTCGCCATTTCGAGCATTTCATTGACGACGATCTGCGGCGTCGGCACGTACACCACATCGCCGCGGCCTTCCTGCGCGTGAACGGCGGGCGGCGCCAGCATCGCAAGCGCCCACACCAAACCGTGCATCCAGAATTTCAACATTACAATTTCTCCTTTATAATCCATATCTTGCGTAATACCCATGCCGTGAGGCTGCGGCGTTGGTTTCGAACCGGCCACGCGCGATCCGCCGCGCAGACCAGTCGCCCGGTGCGCCCACCCCATCGACCTTCACATTGCCCGTGATGGTATCGCCGCGCATGCGGCCCGTGAACTCGTGGCGCACGCGGCGGCCGTTCACATCGATCACCATCGCGATCCCCACGTCCTCGCCGCGCACGCGGGCTTCCACGATGTGCGCCTCGCTGCCGCCGGCCGTGGCCCGACCCTCCAGCATCTGGTACACCTGATCGAGCGTTGCTTCGACGGCGACGCTCCGGTCTCCCGCGGCAAGCTGCCAGGCCCAGCGGCCGGAAGCGTTCGCGGGCACGACCCACAGCAACACATCGCTGCGCGGCGGACCGTAGGGTTTTCCCGGGACGTCGATCGTGAGCCGGCGGTCGGGCCGCCAGTTGCCGAGGTCAAACTCGTGCGACACCACGCGCGCGCCCGGTTTCATCTCCGCGAAAATGCGGGCCCGCACTTCCAGCATGATGCGCGGAAACAGGTACATCGTCAGCACCGTCGCGCGGCCGATATCGGTGACGAACAGGTTGCGCTGGAAAAACTCGGCCCGGTCCGCGACGCCCTGGCGCTCCGCCTCGCGCCGTGCGGTATTGACGAGCCCGCCGTCGAGATCGACGCCGAATCCGCGCGCGCCGTATTGTTTTGCCGCCGCGATGACGATGCGCCCGTCGCCGGATCCGAGGTCGATCACGTAGTCCGACGGACCGACGCCGGCTGCTTTCAGCATGGCGTCCACGACGACGCCCGGCGTCGGAACGTACGGCGCATCGAGCGAGGAGTCGGCCTGTGCGCGCGCCGCGCCGCAAGCCGTGCACAACACCAGCGCCGCGAACAGACTGCGTGTGACCGACATCCGCCTATCCTCCCGTGCGCACCGCGCGCCAGGCGTGCCGCGTCATCGTCTGTCCGACGCCGCGCCGCAGTTCGCCTTCCATGACGCCGTCGCGCACGCGGGCCTCGAAATACAGACTGGCTTCGGATTCCCGGTCGCGGTTGTCCACCACCACGAACGACACGCGGTCGCCGGAAACCGTCGAGTCCCATAGCGGCGACATCACTCCGTTGATGCGCGCCAAGCCGTCGAGCACCTGGTAGCGCTGGCGCAATTCGAACTCGAAGTCCTGCTCGCCGTCCGGCAGCGCGATGCGCGCGCGCCACGTCCCGGCTACGCGGGCCGGCACGATCCACAGAAACACGTTCTTGCGCAGGTACACCCTGCGGTCCGGCTCCCACTCGCCGAGGTCGAAGTCGTGCGACACGATGCGCGTGCCGGGCTTCAGTTGCAGCAGCGCCGGGCGCAGCCGCAGATTGACCTGCGGCAGCAGATACATCGAAATGACCGTCGCGGGGCTCAGGTCGGTCTTGAAGAGATCCTGATTCAGAAAATTCACGCGACCGGAAACGCCTTCGGCGGCGGCGTTGGCCTGGCTCTGCGCGAACAGTTCGGCATCGAGTTCGACGCCGAGGCCGCGCGCGCCGAATTTCCGCGCCGCGGTGATCAGGATGCGGCCGTCGCCGGACCCGAGATCCATCAGCACGTCCTGCGGCCCGACGTTCGCGAGCCGCAGCATTTCGTCGACGACGACCTGCGGCGTCGGCACGTAAGGCACGTCGTAGGGCCATTGCGCCACGGCGGGCGGCGCCCACACTGCGGCGGCAAACGAGCACAGTAACAGCATCAGGCGCATGCGCTAACTCCGGGAAGGCACGACGTACAGAAAGTAGCGCTCGTCCAGCCGGTCTTCTTTCGCGGGCTTCCAGCCCGGAAGCGGAAACCGGTGCACGACGATGCGGGTGCCCGGCCGCAACGCGCGCAGCCGCGGCAGCAACCGCTCGTACATGTTGGGCAACAGATACAGCGTGATGACCGTCGCCGCCGACAGATCGGCCTTGTAGAGGTCTTCCTGCAGAAACCGGACGCGCTGTTCGACGCCCTGCTGCCGCGCAAGTTCCTCGCTCTGGATCAACAGGTGAAAATCGAGTTCGACGCCGATGCCGCGCGCCCCGAACTGTTTTGCCGCCGTCACGACGACGCGTCCGTCTCCCGAACCGAGATCGATCACGGTGTCCTGCGGACCCACGCCCGCCATCCTGAGCATGGCCTCGACCAGCGGTTGCGGCGTCGCGACGTACGGCGCGTCGTTGGCGCCTTGCGCACGCGCCGCGCCGATGGCGCACAGCAGTCCCGCGACCACAATGATCCGGAATACGGTCGCAAGTGCACGGGCCCGCACGGGTCAGTTCCCCGCCCTGGTCGCGCGCCAGCGGCTTTCAACGGGGCGCGGGCCGTAACCCGAACGCACGCTGCCCTCCATGACGCCGCCGCGCACGACGCCGTCGAACCGGTGGGTCGCGTCATCGTCCACCAGCACGAACGCAATGCGGGTCCCGTTCAGCCGGGCCTCGAACGCGGGCAGGAATCCGCTCGCCACACGCGCGCCGCCGCGAATTTCCTGATAGCGCTGCTCGAAATCAACATGGTATTCGCGCGCGCCGCCGGCCGACTCCACCGCAAGCCGCCACCGCCCCGCCACCTGCGCCGGCACTACGTACAACAGGAAGGTTTTCGAGATCGTGACCCGCCGGTCCGGCTGCCAGTCCGAAAAGCCGTAATCATGCGCGACGATGCGTGTGCCCGGCGCGAGTTCGGCGAGCAATCGCGGCTTGAGTTGCTCGACGAGGTTCGTGAGCAGGTACATCGTGACCACCGTCGCATCGCGGATGTCCGCCCGGAACACGTCGCCGTTCCGGAACTCCACGCGGTCCGCGACGCCGGCCGCGCGCGCGTTCTTCGTGCTGTCGGCGACCAGTTGCGGGTCGATTTCGATGCCGACACCCCGGGCGCCATAGTCCTTCGCGGCCGCGATGACGACGCGGCCATCGCCGGATCCGAGGTCGTATAAGAGATCGGACGCGCCGACCTCGGCGAGCCGCAGCATTTCGTCGACATTGAGCCGCGTGGACGGAATGTACGGCGTCGGCACGTCGAGCACGGCGGCAATCGCGCCGCAGGCGATGCCGACGCCGACCGCTGCCACCGCGAAACCGGTTCGCAGGGCGGTCATTGCACCGGCGGCGGCTGCAGCGTGGGCGGCGGCAGCAGCGCGTGCGCGGGCTCCCAGATTTCCGTGCGTGCCGCGCTCCAGGCATAGGGGGTGGCGGCGCCCGCGCGCGTCACGCGCGCTTCTCCGGTGATGGCATGATTGAACAGCCGGCCGGAGAACGCATATCGGGTCTCGGTCCCGGCGGTGTCGAGCGTCGCGGAGAAACTGATGTTCTCGCCGTCCAGCCTCGCGTTTTCCAGTTTGACCGCGCGCCCGCCGCTCGTGAGCGTTCCCTCGATTTTCTGGAAGTTCTGGTTCAGCACGAGTTCGAATCCGCGCGGCTTGCCGTCGATCGGGAGTTGCCACGACCAGCGGCCGGACGCCTTGCCCGGCACGGTCCAGTAGAACACCTTGCTTTTCGCGTCGCGGCCCACGGTCTTGCCGGGCGCATCCATGGTCAACGCCACATCGGGCGTCCATTCGCCCATGTCGTAGTCGTGCGATACCACGCGCGAACCCGGCGCGAGCATTTTCAGCAGCCGCGGGCGCATCATGAGATTCACTTCGGGCAGCAGATAGATCGTGACCACCGACGCAGGCGAAAGATCGGTCGCATAAATGTCGCGCTCGTAGAACACCGCGCGGCTCGTGACGCCGGCCTTCGCCGCATTCCGGTTGCTCAGCACGACGAGCCGCCGGTCGAGATCCACGCCGAAACCTCGGGCCCCGTGCTTTTTCGCGGCGGTGATGATCATGCGCCCGTCGCCGGAACCGAGATCGATGACGTAGTCCTTGGGGCCGACGCGCGCGAGTTCCAGCATCTTGTCGACCACGTTTTGCGGCGTCTGCACGTACGGCGTGTCACCATAGTCCTGCCCGAACGCCACGGTCGCGGCGCCGGCCAGCAGGATCAGGGCAACGCGCGGAAGGTCTGCGCGCATGCGCGTTGACAGTATCGTCATGATGCGGTCAACGGCGTGCGTAGCGCTGCGCCGCGTCCTGCGCCGCTGCGCGCGCTCCGCGGTGCGCCTGCCACTCGACCTGGCTCTGGACGCGCGAACCGGACAACACGGCCGTTCCGGTGATCGAACCGCCGTCCGCCTTGCCCGTCAATGTGTGGCGCACCGGCGCGCCGTCGAGGTCGATCGTGAAGCCCACGGTCACGTCGCCGCCGCGCACGCGCGCGCTGGTGAGACGCACCGCGCGCCCGCCGACCGTGACCGAGCCGGAGATGGTCTGGAATTTCTGCTCCAGCGCGAGTTCGTACGCCACGGGCTTGCCGCGCAGGTTGAGCGTCCACTGCCAGGAGCCGCCGACCTTGGCCGGGATCACCCAGAAATAGATGTCGCTTTTGCCGCCGGACCCGCCGTACTTGTCGGGTGCGTCGACCTGAACGTGCTGATCCGGCTTCCAGTCGTCCATCGAAAAATCATGGGACACGATGCGCGTTCCGGGTTTCAGATCGAGCAGCTTCGGACGCAGATCGAGGTTCACGCGGGGCAGTAGATACATGGTGATCACTGTCGCATCGGACAGGTCGGTCTCGAAAAGGTTGCGTTGATGAAATGCGACGCGGTCGGTCACCCTTGCCTTTTTTGCATTGGCGTTGGCTTCCTCGACGCGCACCGGGTTCAGATCGACGCCGAAACCGCGCGCGCCGAACTTCCGCGCCGCCGTGACGACGATGCGCCCGTCGCCCGAGCCGAGGTCGATCAGATAATCGCCCGCGCCCACTTTCGCGATTTCGAGCATGCGGTCGACGACGTTCTGCGGCGTGGGCACGTACGGGACGTCCGACGCCGGCACGGAACCCGCCGCAAGCAGCGCAACCAGCGCGACAACGCCCTGCCCGCGACGCCATGCCGCGCGACACGCTTCGGGCAGTACGGAAAACTTGCTGGACATTGTGAACACCCCCGGGATGGCCGCCACCGCGTGGCAGCGCACGCAACTGTCTGTTACATTTGCGGTTTTTTCCGCGCGCCATTATACATTAGGCACTCACCCGGAACCATCGCGATGCTCCTGCACACGATCATTTTCCTGACCGGCGGCGCGATCCTTGCGCTTGAGCTGCTCGCCTCGCGCATCATGACGCCGTACTTCGGCGTGAGCCTCTATATCTGGACCGGCATCCTGTCGATTACTCTGGTGTCGCTCGCACTCGGCTACTGGCTCGGCGGGCGCGTGGCGGGCCGGATCACGGACCGGAACGCGGCGCGGCTGCTGAATCTTTACGCCGCGCTTCCGGCGGTCGCGGCGCTCGCGATCGCCGCGGCGTGCCTCGCTTACCCCAAGGCCTTCGCGGCACTGGCCGGCTGGAGCCTCGTCGCCGGCGCCTTCGTCGCGTGCCTCGTGCTGCTGTTCGCTCCGCT
Source organism: uncultured Streptomycetaceae bacterium (assembly GCA_964564295.1). Lineage (GTDB taxonomy): Bacteria > Pseudomonadota > Gammaproteobacteria > Burkholderiales > SG8-41 > CAZMBS01. Next base: position 570 of record CAZMBS010000118.1, on the reverse strand, counting down.
CGTGGCAACCTCGGCGATGAATCCGCTGCTGGTGGCAATCGTGCTGCGCGAAGCGCGCAATCAGGGCGGCGATGGCGGCGCCGGGCGCGTATTTTTCGTGAGCACGCTGGGCTCGGTCGCCGGCGTCATCGTGACGGCGTTCGTGCTGATCCCGCACACCAGCAATTTTTCGGCGACGCTGATCGTCGCGGTGACGCTTGCGCTGCTGTCGCTCGCCTGCGCTTTTCTCGCGCCGGTCACGGCGCGCGCCGCAATCGCGGCGACCGCGCTGCTCGCGGCCGTCGTGCCCGCCGTGCTGATCTGGCAGGCGGACGCCTACACCGGACGCCTCGGCCCGGTCAGCTATGCCGGTGCGTCCTGGCGCGTCGAAGAAACCGCCAGTTCGCTGTTCGGCACGGTCAAGATTCTCCGCACCAACCCCGATCCGGCCACGGGCCGCTTCGCGCGCATGTATTTCCACGACGGACTCACGCAAAATACCGTCGACTCGGCCAACCGCTCGATGTCGTTTTATACCTACGCACTGGAGGCCCTTGCCCGCAGCTACCGGCCCGACATGCAATCGGCTCT